>NZ_CP053440.1:647803-971705 GCF_000769405.2 Rhizobium brockwellii | reverse complement strand
GATCTTTTTCCCAAATAACTGCGCAATTTTGAACGAAAGCGCTTCAGTTGCGCAGTTACTATATGCCTCGATTCGTTACCAATTTACAAATGATTAACCAAGCCGCCCGTTTCGGCCCGCCGAGACGGCCGGAGACATGAGACCGATTTCAGGCGATGCGAACCATCGCAATGGCTCGAAATGGTAGACAGCACGGGTGACTTTCAAGCCAGCCGGAAATTCAAGAAATTCCCCGGATAAATCCAATTCGTCAATAGCCTGGATGCTGCCTCTCTATTTTCCGTCGTCCTTCAGGTAGTTGTTGCCGTTGATCACCAGAAGCCCATCGAAACCTTTGTCCGGTTCGAATATGCTCATGCTTTCCGTCTTGCCATTCGTATCGGTCAGGTCGAGACGGTAGCCGGAAAGCTTATAGCGTTCGCTGGTGCCCGGCCCCTTGCCGGCTTTCCTCCAGCCTGAGGCAGGGTCGGGCAGAGTCACCGTCAGGCCGCCGATATCGGCGGGTCCGGCGAAGGATTGAGGGCTGGACAGCAGGGAAACGAGGACGAGAATGAAACCCAAGCCTGCTCTCACTCGACCGACCCGATCGACCTGTGCGTTGCCCATGTGCGCCTGCCCTCCTTTCGACTCCTGCCGACGGGATTTGGAGCGGGGTGCGATGAGTTCAACCCTGAGCTTCATAAAGGTTTCTCGAATGCTTCGAGGTGATGAACCCCGGCGACTTAGCTGAAAACATCCGAACCTCCAGCGTCGCGCCCCTCGACCTTCCGACGGACGCCGTCCTCAGCATCGGGCGGCAGGGTGCGCCTCAGGATCAGGGTCTAAACCGGCCAACGTTGACGTAGCCGGCAAATGAATGTTTGCCATCCCGCGTTTTGCAGTGCACAATATTTGCTGTTAACAGGGATGTGAGCCTTTGAGAATTTGCATCTACAAATCAGATGAAGCTCCTGAAGTGACGCTGTTCTTGCGAGAAGGCGTACCGGTGCCCGCACATCCGAAGAGCCAAAAGTGGCGGCACATAAAAGCGGTTGTTGGCGAAGAGGTAAGGGCCGACCTTCTGACCCAGATAGAGATCGGCAATGGATGTCTTTTTGTCAACCTTGGGGCATCCCCGAAACACTGATCTAGGCGGCTGGGTTAAACGCTGCTCAACCGACACGGAATATGCTCGCTCATTATTGTACCCGCCGCCAATCTTTCAGGGGCAAGCCTTGAAACCCCCGTTCATCTCGATTTAAAGATTGCGGTGAGCCTTTGAGGGTTCTAATCGCAGCCAGATGAACGTTCTGTGGCGGGGCAATTTTAAGTCTCCTACCGGCCGGAAGAAAAGCCGCACGGCCTACTCCCCCATCGACTGGTAGAGCCAGTCGGAAAGCGTCTGGCGCGCCATGCGCGCACCGGCGCCGGGAATCAGTGCGTCGTCGGTCAGTTCGACGCCAAAATACGACGTGGATTGATCGGTTATCACCTGGCGTTCGTCTTCGTTCGCGGCGAGATAGATCCGGGCGATTTCATCGATGCCGAACTGCTCCGGGCCGCCGATTTCGACGACATCGCCCAAGGGAGCGCCGGCTGCCAGTTGCGCCAGGAATGCAGCGACATCCCCGGCTGCGACCGGCCTCATCAACGCCGATGGCAATCGAAAGACATTGCCTTCCGCACCGATGTCGATCAATCCGTTTATGAACTCGTAAAATTGCGTGGAGCGGAGGATCGTATAGGGTCGACCTGAAGCCCGGATGAGATTTTCCTGCACCATTTTCGCGCGAAAATAATCGCTCTCCACGAGGCGCGGCGTGCCGACGACGGAGAGTGCGAGATAGTGCCGGATGCCGGCTTGCGCCGCAGCTGCGAGCAAATTCTTCGTCGACGACTTGAAGAAATCGAGCGCCGAACCGTCACCGAACGATGCGGCATTGGTCACGTCCACAACGACTTCGGTTCCCGCCATCGCCACGTCCAGTCCCTTGCCGGTAACCGTGTCGACGCCAAGCGACAATGATGCGGCCGCGACATCGTGGCCCGATCGGCGCAACTTCTCGCTGAGCCGCGTTCCGATCAGACCGCTTGCTCCCACCACGGTGACTTTCATATCGGCATCCTCTGTTGCATGTCTACTGCAATGCCTCACGCAGATCGACAATGACCGGAAAGTCGAACGCCTTCCATCGTGCCTGAGGTCTGGTGCCCTAGCCGTAGGGGATAGCGAAACCAGTCTGAAGTCTAGGATGCGCCGTCGCGAAAACAGAACAGTCTTCCGATCCGTCGTTCGTCCGAAAATTCCGGCTACATTGCGCCGCAATGCATGGGTTTCCATGAGTTGCGGTTGTGGTGCGGCGGGATTACGCTTCGCAACATGAGCTCGCCAGCCCCGAAATCGACAACGACTACTGCAGGAAATGCTGACGATCCCCCGGTTTTCTCTGTCCGGCAGGAGCAGTTGATGCTGAGCGTCTGGTCACACCGCCCTCGCCCCCTGCATCTGGGGCTTTTCATCGCGGCCTATGTGCTGGCCTGCGGATTTGCCCAGTCGCTCGCGATCGTCCCTGGAACAGGTATTTCTATCTGGCCTGCAAGCGGACTTTTCATCGCGACACTTGTCCTCGCTTCCGGCTCCAGCTGGCCTTGGTGGGTGCTGGGGGGCTGCCTGGCCGAACTGTTCAGCAACTTTTTGTGGTTCGGCAGTCCGCCGCCTGCGGCCTTCCTGATCTACATCGGTAACGCCCTCGAAGCGATGGCCGGGGCATGGCTCGTCAACCGGACCTTGACGCGGCCGGTTCGATTGGAAACCTTGCAAGACGTTTTCGCATTTGTCGTACTGGGCGCCGGGATTGCGCCCATGGTCAGTGCGACCGTGGGAAGTGCGACACTGGCGTGGTTTGGCATACAATCGCAGTCTTTCTCCACAGCTTGGCCTCTGTGGTGGATCGGAGACGCCACCGGCGTCTTGATCGTAGCGCCGCTGGCACTGGTTGTGTTTCAAAGCTGGCGCGGCAAGACCCGGCTCTCGGCCGCGCAATGGACGGAAGCCTGCGTCCTGGGGCTGATTTTTCTCGGTGTCGCGGCTCTTTCACTGAGCGGCTACCTTCCCTTCGCATATATCATCATGCCGCCTCTTCTTTGGGCGGCGGTCCGTTTCGAGTTCAAGGGCGCCGCCGTATCGCTCGCTCTGCTTGCTTTGATCACGGCGGTATTCACGATAACAGGCGCCAGCCAATTTGCCGGCGATCCCGAATCCCAGAAACACAATCAGATCATGCTGCAGCTGTTTCTGGCCATCTCGGCATTTTCGGCGCTGATTGTCGCCGCCATATCCCGTCAGCATCAGCTGGCGGTGCTCACTTTGCGCCAAAGCGTGGGGACATTACGCGAACGGGAGCGGGAGCTCTCACACCTCGTGGATATGGTTCCGAGCCACGTCTGGCGCCTGACGCCTGAAGGCGAGCCGACCTTCTTCAACAAACGAATGATCGATTTCCTCGGTCTCGATGTGGCGGATTTCGACAAGCCCGGCATGAGCCGGCTGGAGGCGGTTCTAGAGGCCACCATCCACCCCGAGGATGCGGCGGGGTTCGGAGACGCCCTTCGTCATTGTCTCGTCAGCGGCGGCAGCTTTGCCATGCGCTATCGCCTGCGCCGTGCCGACGGCCTCTATCGCTGGATGTCGAGCCGTGCCGAACCAATGCGGGATCAGTCGGGGCGCATCGTCCAGTGGTACGGCCTTTGTCACGACATCGACGATCAGGTCCATGCCGAGGATGCTGTGCGGCGAAGCCAACAACAGCTCCAGCAGATCATAGACGCCGTGCCGGTCCGCATCTGGAGTGTGGAGCCCACCGGCGGCTCGTTCTATTTCAATAAGCGATATCAGGATCATTTCCGCTCCGTAATCGCCAATTTTGACGCTCTCGGTGAACTGCGTATCGACGATCTTCTGCAGCAGCTAGTTCATCCCGAAGACGCTCCCGATATCCAGCGCACGCTCAGGAACTGCTTCGAAACCGGCGACGGCTCTGCGATGCGATTTCGCTGGCGCGAAAAGGATGACGTCTACCGCTGGGCGGAATGCCGTGTGGAGCCCCGGCGCGACGATGACGGAACGGTCGCGGAATGGTATGGCGTTTCTCTCGACATCGACGAAGAGGTACGCGCGCTGGAGGCGTTGCGCAATCGGGAGCGCGAACTCTCACAGCTCGTCGACATGGTCCCGGTTCAGATCAGGCGTCTGACGCCGGAGGGCGAGCCGGTCTTTTTCAACAAGCGACTGATCGACTTCTTCGGTCTCGACGTAGGGGATATGGACAGGCCGGGCATGAGCCGGCTGGCGGCGGTCATTGGTACCCTCATCCATCCCGACGACGCCCCAATGGTGCTGGAGACGATCCACCATTCCCTCGCCAGCGGCGAACCTTTCTCGATAAAATATCGCATGCGTCGCGTCGACGGTGCCTATCGCTGGGTCGACGGTCGCGCGGAACCGCTGCGTGATCAAATTGGCGCAATCATGCAATGGTATGTGATCTCAGTCGACATTGACGATGAGATGCGCGCGCAGGAAGCGCTACGCGACCGGGAGCGGGAGCTTTCGCAACTCGTCGATATGGTTCCCAGCCTGCTCTGGCGGCTCAATCCGGAAGGCGCTCCAACCTTCTTCAACAAGCGCCTGATCGATTTTCTCGGTCTTGAGATGGCGGATATGGACAGGCCGGGCATGAGCCGGCTGGCGGCTCTCATCGAGGCCGCCGTCCATCCCGACGATGCGGCGACCCTTGAAGAAGCGCTTAACCATTCCTTCGCCACCGGCGAGCGCTTCTCCAGCCAATATCGCCTGCGGCGTGCCGATGGCGTCTATCGCTGGGTGAAAGGCAGTGCCGAGCCGCTGCGGGACGAGAGCGACCGGATCGTCCAATGGTATGGTCTATCGCATGACATCGACGATCAACTGCGCGTCGAAGAGGCACTGCGGGAGAGAGAACGATCGCTCTGGCAGCTCGTTGAAACGCTGCCGGCAATGATCGATTGCGCAGCACCTGATGGAGAACCGATCTATCGCAGCCAGCAACTGCGTGACTTCCTCGGTTATAATCTCGATGAGTTGGATGGAACAGGCAAAACCCGGCTGGACGGCACACTCGATGCCGGTGTTCATCCCGACGATGTGGCAGGTGTCAAAGAAAACTATGCCCATTCGTTGTCCTCTGGCGAGCCCTATGCGCGTAGGCACCGTCTGCGGCGCCACGATGGTGAATATCGCTGGGTCGAGACGCGCGCGGCACCGATGCGCAATGCCGAAGGCGTCATCGTCCAGTGGAATGTAATCTGCCTGGATATCGACGGTGAGGTTCACGCGGAGGAAGATCTGCGTCGAGTGCGAGAGGGTCTTGCACGGGCGAGCCAGGTGGCGAGCCTGGCCGAGCTTTCAGCCTCCATCGCCCACGAGGTGAACCAGCCGCTTGCGGCCGTCGTGGCGAACTCACATGCCTGCCAGCGCTGGCTCATGGCCGAGCCGCCGAATATGGAGCGGGCACAGAGGACGGTCGAGCGCATCATCCGGGATGCCAACTCGGCGGCGGATGTCGTCAGCCGCATTCGCGCTCTGTTCAAGCAATCCGTAGACAGGAGGATCTCATCGACGCTCTCCGGTATCGTCAACGAAGCCCGCAACCTCATGGCCGACGAGGCCTGGCGTCGTCACGTTCGGATGGAGGTGGAGGTCGACCCCACCCTTCCGCCGATCGCAATCGACCGCGTCCAGATCCAGCAGGTTCTGATCAATCTCATCCGCAACGGCATCGAGGCAATGGACGCCACGACAGGCGACAGGGTCGTCGAAATCCGCGTGCGCCAGATCGGGAATATCCTCCAGACCGAGATCAGCGATCGCGGACAGGGCATCGACTTTCCCGAAAAGATGTTCGAGCCGTTCTTTACGACGAAGGAAAACGGCATGGGCATGGGGCTGGCCATCTGCCGCTCGATCGTCGAGCTGCATGGCGGACGATTGTGGGCCGAGAAGAACAATCCGCACGGAGCGACGTTGCTCTTCACCTTGCCCATAGAAACGAAGGTGGCGTCATGACGGGTGATGACCATATCGTCTTCGTCGTCGATGACGATGAACGTGTTCGGGAAGCGCTCAGCGAGCTGCTGGACTCGCACGGCATGCGCGCCATCACCTTCGAATCGGCCGGCGACTACGTGAAAGCGGAGAAACCGGATTTGCCCGCCTGCCTCATCCTCGATATCGAGCTGCCTGACATCAACGGCCTCGACCTGCAGAGACAGATCGCCGACAGGGATCATCCGCCGATCGTCTTCATCACGGGTCACGGCGACATTCCCTCCTCGGTGCGTGCGATCAAGCACGGCGCGGTGGATTTCCTGACCAAACCCTTTAGCGATGCGGACCTGATGGCAGCAATCCACGCGGCGCTCGCTGAGGATCGGGAAAAGAGATCGCAACGCGCCGAAGTCGATATGCTGAGGCGACACTATCTCGACCTGACGCCACGAGAGCGCGAGGTGCTGCCGCTGGTCGTCAGCGGACTTCTCAACAAGCAGGCAGCAGCCGAATTGGGGATCAGCGAAGTGACGCTGCAAATCCACAGAAGAAATGTGATGCAGAAAATGGCGGCGGCATCACTCGCCGATCTCGTCCGGATCGCGGAGAGATTGGAAATACCGATAACCCACTCGCGCCGAGTGGGAGGGAATTGAACATGAACAAGACAAGACACGTCGTGGCAATTGTCGATGACGATCCAAGGCTGCTTGAATCGATGGGCGACCTTCTTGAATCCGCAGGTTATGTGGCCCGCAGCTTCTCGTCGGCGGGCTCACTGCTCGTCAACGGGCTGTCGGACCTCGACCTGCTCATCACCGATATCGGAATGCCTGGCATCGACGGCTTCGAACTTCGTGACCTCGTGAGGAAGTCACGTCCGGAGCTGCCGGTATTCATGATCACGGGCCGCCACGAGATAGCGGATCAGGGACGCGCCCAAGGCGCGAGTGGATTTTTCCGCAAGCCCTTCGATGCCCAGGCCCTGCTGGCGGCCATTGCCAACGCTTTGCATAAATCGACAGATGGAGGGTGACATGAGAGTTGACCAGCCGTTGCTGCGGAGATCGGCGCCGTTATCATTGCAGTGCAGTTATGATGAGGGCCAGCCGCTTGTCATTATCGTCGATGACGACGCATCGGTTCGCGAGGCACTGTCGGAGCTGATCCTGTCGGCGGGTTTCCAGTCGACCAGTTTTGCTTCGACCCGTGAATTGCTTGATGCCGATATCTTGGATAGCCCCGGCTGCCTGATCCTCGATGTGCGCATGCCGGGCGCAAGCGGCCTCCATCTGCAGAGCCATCTGGCCGAAAACGGCATTTCCAAGCCGATCATCTTCCTGACCGGACATGGCGATATCCCGATGACCGTCCAGGCGATGAAGGCCGGCGCCGTGGATTTTCTCACCAAGCCGGTGCGGGACCAGACGCTGCTCGACGCGGTGACTGCAGGCATTGCGATGGATGCCGAACGACGGGCGGAAGCCGCGATCGCCGAGCGCAACATCAAGCGCCTGGAGACGCTGACGCAGCGCGAGCGCGAAGTTTTGCATGAGGTGGCGCGCGGCCGCCTCAACAAGCAGATCGCCTTTGATCTCGGCATCAGTGAAGTGACGGTGAAACTGCATCGCAGCAATGTCATGCACAAGATGGAGGCCGCGTCCATCGGCGAACTGATCCGGGCCTGGGAAACACTGCCCCCACAAATGCGCCAGGTCGGCCCGCGCTAGCTTATAGGCGAAGGATGCCGATCTTGAACATGATCTGCCGCCGCTGTCCATTTGAGGCGCGCCGTATCCGATTCGCGCCGGAAAAGACGATGCGGCGCCGATAATGGGTTTCGGCCCCGCACCCATGCGTTATCTCTAAATTAAAGCTCGGGGATATGACCTGTTGCCCCGGCTTTGGTTCCCCAAAGGAGATCTCGCCTTGAACAATCAATCGTCAGCCGCGCCTTCCCCTGAAACCAACGCCTTCGACAACGAAGCAAACTTCCTGTCGGCCATGGGGAATGCCAAGCGGCTTCACATTCTGCATCTGTTGGCCGAAGGAGAAATGTCCGTGAGCGTCCTGGCCGACGAAGTGGGATTGAGCCAATCTTCGACGTCCCAGCATTTGGCAATTCTTCGAGAACAGGAACTCGTGCAGACGCGAAGGGCTGCCCAGACGATCTACTATTCACTTCAATCCGCAGCAGCCACCGCGATGCTCGATACGCTCGCCGACATCTTCGGATGGCATCCTCGCCCCCCAGTAGAACGTGCCCAAGCCGTAGGCACCTGACGAAATGACGAAGCGTTGCTCTTGCGGCTCACGATCGGCGTCCAATTCTGCTGAGGATGATCTTGTAGGCAACTCAGAATCGGTACCGCGGCAACGAAGAGCAGCGTAATGGCGAAGAGAGCGGTTTTGAAAGAGATGACTACGGCTTGAGCGTAAGCCAAGCTGAGGCCGTTCAGGGGCGTAATTCCAGGCCGGGATTCCGTGGCGCGGGAGTCCCGCGATGCCTCGCCCACATGCCCCTCGAATGCATCGATCCCTGATGTACGTTTGATGTACGCCTCCTAGACCACGGTGTGATTACGCCTCCATTGCGAATGGAGATAATGAATCACATCAGGAACGGAACAGTCAGGAGGAAGCGGCCATGACTATGGACGTAACGAACGGCCGGCGCCATGGAGGCGATCATGGACGTATATGAGGCAGTCAAAAGTCGACGGTCGGTGCGAGGGTTCAAAGACGAGCCTGTGGAGAGGGAGGTGCTTGAGCGTGTGCTGTCCGCCGCAGCTTGGTCGCCGTCAGGATCGAACATCCAGCCGTGGAATACCTACGTGATGACCGGCGCATTGCTGGCAGAGCTCAAGACGTCCGCCGTCGAGCGCGTCGCCCATGGTGACCCCTGGGACAAGCGGCAGTACGAGATGTACCCGCACGAGCTGAAGCCCCCTTATGGGGAGCGCCGGTCCGCCTTCGGCAAGGAGCGCTACAGCGCGCTCGGCATTGCGCGCGAGGACTGGGAGGCGCGCCAGCGGGCAGCAATCGCCAACTGGAACTGTTTCGGCGCGCCCGCCGCCCTGTTCTGCTACATCGACCGTGACCTCGGCCTACCCCAATGGGCCGACGTCGGCATGTATCTGCAGACCATCATGCTGCTGCTCCGCGCCGAAGGTCTGCACAGTTGCCCGCAGATGGCGTGGTCGCAGGTTCGCGAGACGGTCGCCGAGGTCCTCTCACCCCCGGACGGGCTCATCCTCTTCTGCGGCATGTCGATCGGCTACGAGGACCCCACGGTCAGTTACGCCCGGACAGGCCGCGCCCCGCTCGGCGAGACGGTTACGTTCCTCGGCGATTAGTGACTTGCGATCAAAGGACAGGAACCCCCTTCTGTGATCCTAATACGTCCCTTATCATGCGAGATATTGGAGAACGCCATGACCACGCATAAAGTAGGCTATCTCATCGGCAGCCTTGCCAAGGGCTCGATCAACCGCAAGCTCGCCAAGGCGTTGGTGCGGCTTGCCCCGCCGGAACTTGAAATGTTGGAGATATCCTTCAAGGACCTGCCGCTCTATAGCTACGAGTATGACGCCGACTACCCTCCGGCTGGCAAGGCATTCAAGGCGGCAATCGCGGCCGTCGACGCCGTGCTATTCGTCACGCCCGAATACAATCGATCCATACCCGGCGGGCTGAAAAATGCAATCGACTGGGCGAGCCGTCCTTACGGCACCAACTCGTTCACACGTAAGCCGTCCGCGGTGATCGGCACGTCGCCGGGGGCGATAGGCACAGCAGTCGCCCAGCAGAATTTGCGCAGTGTGCTCAGTTTCTGCAACTCTCCCCAGATGAATGCCCCGGAAGCCTACATCCAGTTCACGCCGGGGCTGATCACCGATGACGGCGAGGTCACGAAATACACCACCGCCGATTTCCTTCGCACGTTCATGCAGGACTTCCATGTCTTCATCGCAAGGGTTCGCTCAGTGCTGCCGAAAGATGCCTAGAACAGGATGATTTTAGGCCGGTCGGCCTAAAATTTGAATCCTGTTCTAAATTAAATAGTTAGAGCATGATGTCACCCGAAAACCGCTCACACTTTTCGGCATCATGCTCTAGAAGCGTCGCCCTGCGGGAGCTGGCCGCGTCCATCCGGGCGGCCAGCTTCTGTTTTTAAAGCGCGCAATGCCCTCAGGCGAATGCGTAGGAGCCGTCGGGCCGCTTCGGCACGCGTCGCTGCCAATGGATGTAACCTTCTTCCTCCATCGCCTTCTCGTCCATTTCGACGCCCCAGCCCGGCCGGTCGGGACGCAGCTCCAGATAGCCGTCCTTCGGCAGATAGGGATCGACGACGTAACGGGTTTCCCCCTCCCGCTTCTCGATATCGAGGCCGCCATAGACGTAGGCCTGTCCCTTCGGCAGCCGGTATTCGAGGATGCGGAAATTCTGTGCCGCCGCCGAAAAATGAACGTTGACCGCCGTCGCAAGCGGACCCATCGGGTTGTGCGGCGCCACACCGACGAAGAAGGCTTCGGCAAGTGTCGCGATGCGGCGCATTTCGCTGATGCCGCCGACCACGCAGATGTCAGGCTGGATGAGGTCGGCGCCCTTGACCTGCAGCAGGCGGAGGAACTCGTTTCTGTTGTAGAGCGACTCGCCGGTCGCAAGTGTGCAGTTGAGCCCCTGTTTCAGATCGCCCCAGGCCTCGATATTTTCAGGACGTAGCGGCTCCTCGAAAAACAGCGGATCATAAGGCGCCAGCGCATTGCCGAGCTGGCGAGCGGCGATCGGCTCGAAAATCTTCGCATGGGCATCGAAGGCGATTTCGTATTCGTCATTGACCGTTTCGCGAAGCGAGCGGAAATAATCCGCCGAGGCTTTCACGACATTACCCCAGCGATTGGAGTGCATGTCGATCCGCCAGGGGCTGAGCTTGAAGGCGGTGAAACCCCACCCCTCCTTCAGACGATCGAACTCGTCGCGGGCCGCCGGCGCATCCGGTGCGGTGTAGACCCCGGCATAGACCTTGATGCGGTCGCGCACCTCGCCGCCCAGCAGCTTGTAGACCGGCACGTTCGCCGCCTTGGCGGCAAGGTCCCAAAGGCAATGATCGAGCGCGGAGATCGCGGCAAGGCCGAGCGCGCCCGGCGGGAACCGGCTTTGCTGGATCAACAGATTGACGAGATAGTCGACGCGTGTCGGATCCTGGCCGGACAGAAATTCGTAGAGATAATCCAAGAGCGGCGGAAGCGCCTTGTCGGGGCCGTGATTGTAGCATTCGCCCCAGCCCGTCAGCCCGTCATCGGTGTCGAGCGCGACGATCACGCGGGGACGGTCCTTGTCGCGGGTCATAAAAACCCGCATGCGGTCGATCTTCATCTTTCTGTCCTTCTAGCGATTGAAATAGCTGCGGCGCGACTGGCGCGTCTGCACGTAGAGATGCTCGTTGTCGGTTCCGGGATTGTAGGCGCCAGCACTTTGCGGCACCGAGACATTGCCCTCGCTGGGGAAGCGCGCCACAAAGGCCTCGTCGATATCGCAGCCAAGTCCCGGGCCATCAGGAACGGCGATCAAGCCATCGACCTGCTCAGGATGCGGCACGATCGTCTGGCGGCGGCCGTCCCAGTCGTCGTCGAGGCGCTCGAGGATGAGCGCGTTCGGGATCGCCGCAAGCAGATGCAAAGCCGCATATTCCGCCACCGGCCCGAGCGAGCCCGAATGCGGCGCCATCTGAATATGATGCGCCTCGGCCATGGCAGCGATCTTCTTCATCTGGGTGATGCCGCCGGCCCGGCCGGTGTCCGGCTGGATCACGTCGACCAGTTCCCTCTCGATGAGTTCACGCTCGCCGAAGACGGTCGCAAAGCGCTCGCCGGCGGCAAGCGGCACATGCGCTGCGTCGCGGATGCGACGGTAGCCGTCGATATTCTCCGGCGCGATCGGATCTTCCACCCACATCAATTCATAGGGTTCGAGCGCCCGTACCAGCCGGCAGGCATCCGCCGGTGTCAGCCATGGCGGTCCATGCAGATCGATAGCAATATCCATGTCGTCTGCGACGGCCTCACGCAGCGCGGCGACCTTGCGGACCGGATCGGCGACACCGCCGCACTTGATCGCCTTTATGCCGCGTTCCTTGATGGCAAGCGCGCGCTCGGGCGTATTCGCATGCGAGTAGATCGGGATCCGGTCGCGCATCTTGCCGCCGAGCAGCATCCAGACCGGCACACCGAGCGCCTTGCCTTTGATGTCCCATAGCGCCATGTCGATGCCGGTCATCGCACCGCCTCCGACCGTCCCGAGCATGCCATGGCCCATCATCGCGATATGCATCTTCTGCCATAGCCGTTCGGTATGGGCCGGATCTTCGCCGATAAGGAGTGGGGCGAGATCATGGATCGCCGTCTCGACGACGCGCGGCCACCCTGAGCATTCGCCGATGCCGGTGATGCCCTCGTCGGTATCGACCTTCAGAAAGAGCCAGTTTCTGGTGCCGCCGAACTGTTTCGAGGCGCCACTGCTGGACCGTTGGTCGGAAGCCCAGTTCGCGGGATCAGGCTGACCGACATGCATGAGAAAAGTGCGGATTCCGGTGATTTTCATCTCTGAAGACTTCCATTCTTCAAAATGTCCGGCGCGACGTAGCGGAAACGCCTGGAATGGTCGCGGTCACGCGGATCGGGGCGCGGGATCGCTGATATGAGCGCCTGCGTATAGGCGTGCTCGGGCGTGCGGCAGACCTTCTCCGCATCGCCGATTTCGACGAGCTGGCCTTTGTACATGACGCCGACACGGTCGCACATGTAGCGGATAACGCCGATGTCATGACTGATGAAGATATAGGCGAGCCCGAGTTCGTCCTGCAGGCGCATCAACAGATCGAGCACTTGCGAGCGCACCGAGACGTCGAGCGCCGAGGTAGCCTCATCGGCAACGATGACGCGCGGATTGAGCGTGATGGCGCGGGCAATGCCGATGCGCTGGCGCTGGCCGCCGGAGAAGGCGTGCGGGTAGCGTTCGCGCGCCCTCGGATCGAGGCCAACCTGCTCCATCAGATGGCAAACGCGCTCCTCCAGCGCCCGCCCCTTTGCGACTCCATTGACGAGTAGCGGCTCGCCGATGATCTGGGAGACGGTCATGCGTGGGTTGAGGGAGCCAAAAGGATCCTGAAATACCATTCGCAATTCCCGCCTTGCGGCGGCGAGCGTCTGACCTTTTGCCGTTGCCAGATCGATGATGTCGCCGTCGGCGCGGCGATAGAGGATTTCGCCTGAAGTCGGATCGATCAGCCGCATGATCGAGCGACCCATCGTCGTCTTGCCGGATCCGCTCTCGCCGACGATGCCGAGCGTCTCTCCCGGCAGAAGCGAAATGGACACATCGTCCAGCGCTTTCACCTCGCCGAAATCCATCGATACATTGCGGAGTTCGAGGATCGGTGGCGCCGTCGTGTCGAGCGGCGGGCGGGCCAGCCGGATTTCGGCCTTTGCTTCCAGCTTCAGCACCGAGCCGATCAGCATCCGGGTATAGTCGTCTTTCGGCGCATGAAAGATCTGCTCGACCGGCGCATATTCCTTGGCGACGCCGTTATGCATGACGAGCACATCGTCGGCTATCTGCGCTACGACGCCCATGTCATGCGTAATGAACAGAACGGCCATGCCCTTGGCCTTCTGCAGCCGGGCGATCAGGTCGAGAATTTCGGCCTGGGTCGTCACGTCAAGGGCCGTGGTCGGCTCATCGGCGATCAGCAGCTGCGGTTTACAGGCGAGCGCCATGGCAATCATCGCGCGCTGGCGCATCCCGCCGGAATATTGAAAGGCATATCGGTCCAGCGCTTTATCCGGCGAGGGAATTTCGACCTGCTTGAGCAGCGATATGGCTTCAGCGCGCGCCTCTGCCTTGCTCATCCTGGTGTGAAGGCGAAGCGCCTCGACGATCTGGTTGCCGACCGTGTGGATCGGCGACAGCGACGACATCGGCTCCTGGAAGATCATGGCGATGTCGCGGCCGCGGATCGCTCGGATCTGACGCCCGCGCGGATTGAGGCTGGTCAGATCGATCGAGCCGCCGTTCTGATCGTTCAGTATGATCGATCCGCCGGATATGCGGCCGGGCGCATCGACGATCTGCAGGATCGAACGCGCCGTCACCGACTTGCCGGATCCGCTTTCCCCGACGACGCAGAGCGTCTTGCCCGGCTCAATCGAGAAAGACAGATCGCTGACCGCGCGAAAGACGCCGGTGCGCAGAGGGAACTCGACCGTCAGATTTTTCACCTGGAGCAGCGGCTTGCCGGCAGTGGGAACGAAATCGGTCATGCCGGCCTCATTTGTTGTAGGGGTCGGCCGCATCGCGCAGGCCGTCGCCGAGAAGGTTGAGCGCCATCACGGCGACCACGACGGCACAGCCCGGCATGAAGAGCCATGGCGCGGTGGCGATCGAGCGAATGTTCTGGGCCTCGCGCAGAAGCACGCCCCAGGAGATGGTCGGCGGCTGCAGACCGAGCCCCAGGAAGGAGAGAGAGGTTTCGGCAAGGATCATTGCCGGCACCGCAAGCGTGATCGACGCGATGATATGGCTGGCAAAGCTCGGCAACATGTGGCGAAAGATGATGCGCCTTTCGCGAACACCGTCGAGCCTGGCGGCGGCGACGAATTCCTCGGTGCGCAAAGAGAGGAAGCGGCCGCGAACGACGCGGGCGAGCTGTGCCCAGCCGGTCAGCGACAGGATGATCGTAATCATCATATATTGCAGCGTCGCAGGCCAATCCTGCGGCAGGGCCGCGGCCATTGCCAGCCAGATCGGGATCGTCGGCAGTGACAGCACGAAATCGATCACCCGCTGCAGGAAAAAATCGATGCGGCCGCCGTAATATCCCGAGATGCCGCCGAGCACGATGCCGAGCATCAACGAGAAGAAGACACCGACGAGGCCGATCGACAACGAGATCTGCGAACCCTGCACCGTTCGGCTGAAAACATCGCGCCCAAGCCTGTCGGCGCCGAAGAGAAGCAGCGGCGTCGTCTTGTCGGGCGAGGCGATCAGATGGATGTTGGTCCTGAACAGGCCGAACACCGAATATTCATAGCCGCGCCCGAAGAACTGGACGTCGACACGTTTTGTCGTGTCCTCCTTGTAGATGGCGGCCAGCGTCTCCGGATCGCGGGCCAGCTTCATCGGATAATAATGCAGGCCGAAGGAGAACCCGTTCTCAGTATCGATCAGATGCAATTTCTGCGGCGGGTGAAAGGTCGCCCGCGCATTTTGCAGGTACGGATCGTTGATGGCGAAGAAGCCGGGAAGCAGGGCAACGATATACATCAGCACGGTGACGACGAGCGCCACCATGGCCAGCCGGTGCCGGCGGAAAGCCCACCAGATGAGCTGCCACTGCGATGCAACGGCGGCACGATCCGGGGGAATGTTTGTAACGGTGATGTCGGCCACGTGGGGCTCCTATTCCAACCGGATGCGGGGATCGACCAGCGCAAGCAGAATATCGCTGATCAGAGAGCCTATCAGCGTCAGCGCGCAGATCAGCAGGACGAAGGCGCCGGCGAGATACATGTCCTGGGCCATCAGTGCCTGCAGCAGCAAAGGTGCGGCCGTCGGCAGATTGAGGACGATGGCGACAACGACCGAGCCGGAAATGAGGTTGGGCAACAGCCAGGCAATCGTCGAGATGAACGGATTGAGGGCGATCATCAGCGGATATTTCATCAGCAGCCGGAACTCTGAGAGACCTTTTGCCCGTGCCGTGGTCACGTATGGCTTCGGCAATTCATCGAGCATGTTGGCGCGCATGACGCGGATGAGGCTCGCCGTCGAGGAGACGGCAAGGATGATGACGGGAAGCCAGAGATGCGAGAAGAGGTCGACCATTTTGGCGAAGCTCCAGGACGCGTTCTCGTATTCCGGCGAAAAGAGCCCGCCGACATCCTGTCCGAATTCGACCGCCGCGACATACATCAGCACCAGCGCCAGCAGGAAGGACGGAACGGCCAGGCCGAAAAAGGTGAAGGCGGTGAAGAAATAGTCGCCGATCGAATATTTGCGTACGGCGGAATAGACGCCGATCGGCAGCGCGATTGCCCAGGTGGCGATCAATGTCGACAGAGCCAGAACGAGCGTCAGCGCCATGCGCTCCCAGATCAGGTCAGAGACCGGCTGCTGCCATTCGAAGGAGATGCCGAAATCGCCGCGCGTGAGAATGCCCCATATCCATTTGAAATATTGGACGAGCATCGGGTCGCCGAGGCCGAAGCGCTCGCGCAATTGCGCCGCCGTGTTCTGATCGACGATCTCGTTGGAGGCTGCCAGCGTCGCAATATAGGTCGTGACATAATCGCCCGGCGGCAGCTGGATCAGCACGAAAGCCAGGAAGCTGACGGCAAACAGCGATGGGATCATCCATAGGAAGCGTTTGGCGATGAAGACCAGCATAGGGCGCCTCTTGCATTGAACGCCGCCCTCCGGGCCTTGTCGGCCGTCAGGACCGGCAAGACATCTCGGAGAGCGAACTGAAAGAAAGCGCCGCACCTGATGGCACGGCGCTTATGACGAAAATCAGCTCGTGAAGGTGAATTGCTGCGGCATTGCCGGGCCGGGATTGGGCCAGGACCAGCTATCCGGCTCCTTCTCGGGAACATTGCGCAGATTGTTGCGGATGATGCCGAAGCCGCCGACGGCAAGGCAAAGGCCGACGGTCTCGAATTCCTCGGCCGCGATGTCGAAGATCTGCTTCATGATCGCGCCGCGCTTGTCGAGATCGGCCGTCGAACGCGCTTCATCGAAGAGCTTCATGCGCTTCTTCTGGCTTTCCGGTGGCTCTTCGCCGCGTGCGCCGTTGGAGGTGTACCAAAGCGTCCACGGAATGGCGTAACGCGAACCCTGCGGATGGAAGGCGAAGAAATCGCGCGGATCGAGCATTGGATCGAGACCGCCAGGACCTGGCCACACCGCCGCGTCATGGGCGTTGTCGTCGCCGCGGGTGTAATAGAGCGCCCGCTCGATCGTGTTGACCTTCATGTCGACACCGATCTGAGCCCAATGCGCCTTGACCAGTTCCAGGGCATCTACGAGGTCGGGATAGAGCGTCGGAATGACGTCGATCGAGAAGAACACCTTCTGGCCGTCGGGCCGGAGACGAAAACCGTCGCCGCCTTTCTTATAGCCGGCCTCGTCGAGCATCGCGCCTGCCTTGTCGGCGTCGAATTCGGTGAATTGGCGCGCGTATTTCTCGTTATACCAGGGATGGGTCGGACGCGGCCCTGCCTGGTAGGGCTCGCTCTGTCCGAAATAGACGATGTCGATGAGCTCCTGACGATTGATGCCGATAGAGAGCGCTTGCCGGAACGCCTTGTCGGCAAACATCTTGCGCATGGCAGGATCTTTGTGGGTGATGTTGAAGTAGATCTGGCACTGTTGCGAGGCTGAAGGCACGAGCGTCAGCAACCGATAGTCGCCCTTTTCCATGTTCTTGGACAGCGTCGGCTTGTTGGCGAGAACGCTGATGTGACGCTCCTGGATGTCGATCTTTCCGGAGATGACGTTCAGCATCAGCGATTCGACGTCCTGCGAGATGCCGAAGTTGATTTCATCGATGTAGGGGAGCTGGTTGCCCTCGGTATCGACCTGCCAGAAATAAGGATTGCGGGTCATGACGACGCGTGTCGCGCCGCCGGCATAAGGCTCCTTGACCACCCATGGATCGAGCGTCGGCTTGTCGACATTGCCCCATCGCGATGGGATCTCGATGTCGCCGCAACGGCTGCGGAACAGCTCCGTCCAGCTGGTGACGCCGGCCTTCTTCGCATCGGCCTCGATATTGGGATTATATTTCGGCAGGAACTGGCTGCAGTAATGCTTCGGGAACAGCGTCGGATGCTGGCCAAGCGGTGTGGCGAGGTTTTCCAGATAAAGCGCATTGGCCGCGGCAAAGGTGAACTTCACCGTGTAATCGTCGATCTTCTCGACGGTCACCGGCTTGCCGGCGACCGCAAGCTGCGCCGGTGTCGAGCTGTAGAGCTCGGTGTTCTTGACGCAGTCTTCGATCGCGAAAACGACGTCATCGGCCGTAAAGGGATGACCGTCCGACCAGCGCACGCCTTCGATCAGATGGAACGTGAATTGTGTTGCGTCGTCGCTGACTTCCCAGCGTTCGGCAAGGTTCGGCTGCACGGCGGTAAAGTCGAGGTTCCAGCGCACAAGGCTCTGGTTGCCGACCATACGCAGGATGCCGTTATGGTCGGATGAACCGCGAAGGCCGCGGCGCAGCGAACCGCCATAGGTGCCGACTTTCTCGAACGGCGTCACGACCATCGGCTTTTTCGGCAGGCGCTCGGCGAGCGGCGGCAGCTTTCCGTCCTTGGCGAGTTGCGCAAGTGCCGGCGCTTCGCCACCTGCGGCAGACACGCGACCGGCGATAGACAGCGCCGCGACACCAGCCATGCCACCAAGCACGGCGCGGCGGGTGACGCCACGCGACAGTATTTCTTTGGCCATCGAATTCCTCCCTTTTGCGCCGGCGCAGCCTTGCGCCGGCTGATGCGTCGGGCTCCCGACCCGACGCTGACGCCCTCCTCGGCGCTACGAGCGAAACCATAGACACGTTCTCAAATGATTACAAGAGTTGACAGATAATTACAAATTTTGTAGCCATACTGCATTGAAATGCGACCTTGTGCCGCTGAAATGCGGTCTACAGGACGAAAAACGTTGAATCTGTCAGATGCTGTGCGCCGCCCTGAACATGGCCGGCAACAGCTAAGGTGCGGCCGCTGACCCGGCGCACGCGGCGTTGAGAGAAAAGGACCATGGTGACATTCGCGGTCGATGCCGTTTCGAACAGGGGCGCAACGCGCTTCAGCGACATCATCTACGAAAAGATCGTGGGGATGATCGCCGACGGCAACTTTCCGGTGAACGAACGACTGCCGCCGGAGACGAAGCTCGCCGCTGATTTCGGCGCATCGAGACCCGTCGTGCGCGAAGCGCTCGAACGCTTGAGAGCCGATGGGCTGGTCGTTTCGCGCAAGGGTTCCGGTTCCTATGTCAGGCAAAGGCCGGATTCGTCGATGCTGAAAATGGTACCGGTCGGCTCCTTGGCCGATGTCCAGCGGTTCTTCGAATTTCGCGCCGGTCTCGAAGCCGAGGCGGCGGAGCTTGCGGCGCGAAACTGGCAGCCGGACGACAGGGAGCGAATAATGGCAGCGCTTCTTTCGATCGAGCAATGTTTGCGCGACGGGGAGCTTGGCGCCGAAGAGGATCAGGCTCTGCATGATGCAATTGCCATGGCGACCGGTAACCAGTTCCACATCACCTTGCGCGAGTGGTTCAAGCCGCATTTCGCCATCGGGCATTCCGTTACGCGAAGCTTGAGCTTGAAGCGGACGCCAGAGCAGATCCGCAGCGTCCAGGATGAGCATGCGGTGATCGTCGAGGCGATCTTCGCGCACCGGGAAACCGAGGCGCACGATGCGATGAAGACACACATACTGAATGCTCGCGCCCGGATGTTCCAGGGCGTTTGAGCGATAATGGGAGGAGAGACGATGAAACGGGTCGCTGTGACGGGTGCTGCCGGACGTGTAGGGACGCTGCTGCGCCCGCTTCTTCGGTCGCATTTCGAGCACCTCATCCTGATCGATCTGCAGGAGCCTGAAGGGCTTGCCGAAAACGAGACTTTCGTCAGGGCCGACTTTACAAAGCTCGACGAGGCGACGGCTGCGCTGAAGGATATCGACGGCGTCGTCCATCTGGCGGGTATCGCAAGCGGCATCGACATGAACGCCATTCTGCACGCGAATGTGCTTGGAACTTACAATCTTTACGAAGCAGCGCGGACCAACAAGGTCCAGCGGGTCGTCTATGCATCGAGCAACCATGCCACAGGCTTTTATCCGCGCGGCCAGCTCGTGTCGCCGCTCGATCCGATGCGCCCCGACAGCCCTTATGGACTTTCCAAATGCTGGGGCGAACTTGTGGCGGGGCTGTATTACGACACATCAGGCATTCGCTCTCTTTCCATCCGCATCGGCAATGCGGGCACCTATCCCAACAGCGAGCGATCCGTTGCGATCTGGATCAGCGCGCGAGACCTGGCGCAATTGGTCAGGATCGGCCTGTCGCACCCGTTGATCGCAGCAACGGTGGTCTACGGCGTTTCTGATGCCGAGGAGATCTGGTGGGACAACGGTCTGGCGGCACGATTGGGTTACCAGCCACAGGACCGGCCGCGCGATCACGCGCGCATCGAAGAGGGATCCGAAGGGCCGGTCGCGCTGGCGTTCCAGGGAGGCGGGTTCTGTGAGATCAATCACGACGGCACCATCCGCATGCGCGACGCCGAGGGTCTGGCCAAGAGCCTGGAGACGGTTGAATGACGGCGCCTCGGATCATCCGCCCGGACGTCCGCTCCGTGATTGAGCAGCCGCTGACGGTTGGTGAATCGCCGGTATGGGACGACGAGACCGGCACTTTGTGGTTCGTCGATATTCTGGCGCCGGCGCTCGTCCGGCTCTCGGCTTCAGGAAAGATCGACCGCTTCGACATGCCGGCGGCCATCGGCGCGCTCGGGCTTTGCCGCGATCAAAGGATCGTCGTGGCGCTCCAGACAGGCGTCCATCTCTTCGATCCCGTCTCCGGAGATTTCGAGTTTGTTTCAGATCCGGTCGGACCCGACATCAATTGCCGCCTCAACGATGGAAAGGTCGGTCCCGACGGGCACTTCTGGATCGGCTCGATCAGTGAATCCAAGCCGCAGATCGATGAGGCCGCACTTTACCGCGTGGGCGCCGACGGCAGCACCCGGACCGTGGCCACGAAACTGACGAGCTCCAATGGCCTTGCCTGGTCGCCGGACGGCCGGCGGATGTATCATTCCGACAGCCGGCAATGCTTCCTGCAGGCATTCGATTTCGATCCTGATGCGGGCGACCTCGGCGATGGGCGCCGGCTCCGCAGCTTCACGGAAGACGAGGGTCGGCCGGATGGAGCGACAACCGATCGTGACGGGTTCTACTGGAGCGCCGGGGTTTCCGCCGGTCGCCTCAACCGAATTTCGCCTGAAGGCGACATCGTCGAAATCTACATTCTGCCGGTCGCTGCACCGACGATGCCGTGTTTCGGGGGGCCGAATCTGCGCACCCTCTACGTCACGAGCCTGTCGACAGACCGCACCGGACGTTTCGAGGCGGGGAAGGTCATCGCCTTCGACGTGGATGCAGAGGGCCTGCCGCCGTTTCGCTTCGGGGCCAATCATCCCTCCGGGATGGCAGCGGCCGATCACCCTTCGGGTGACGGCGGATTGATGAAAGATAACGGGGAAGAAAGATGAGCATCGCAACCATGCGCAAGGCGCTTACAGGCGTATCGGGTGTTCCCGTCACCGCCTATGACGGCAAAGGTGAAGTCGAACCACGGATCACGGCGAAAGTCTATGAGCGGGTGGCGGCAGCCGGCATTCACAACATCGTCGCTGCCGGCAATACCGGGGAATTCTATGCTCTGACGCCGCAGGAAATCAGGATCGTCCATGAGGCGGCGGTTTCAGGCGTCAACGGCAAGGCGCCGGTGACGGCGGCAATCGGCCGGTCGCTGCGCGAGGCGATCGGCATGGCGAAAGATGCGGCGACGATCGGCGCATCCGCCGTCATGTCTCATCAGCCCGTCGATCCTTTCGCAGCACCTGCGGCCCAGATCGACTATTTCTGCAATCTTGCGGATGCTTCCACCCTGCCGCTCGTCGCCTATGTCAGGGCAGAGGGTTTCGGCGTCGACGATATCATTCGTCTCGCAAACCACGGCAATATTGCCGGCATCAAATTTGCCACGACCGATCTGATGCTGTTGTCCAGAGCGATCGCTGCGGCCGATCCGGCCGGCGCACTGTTCGTCTGCGGCCTGGCGGAGAGCTGGGCGCCGACATTTACGGCTGCGGGTGCGCGCGGCTTCACATCCGGCCTCGTCAATGTTGCGCCGCATCTGTCGCTTGCCGTTCACAATGCGCTCGAAAGAGGAGACTTCGGCGCGGCCAGGGCTATCGTCAACCAGCTTGAACCATTCGAGAGGATGCGGACAAAATTCCGCAATGGCGCGAACGTGACTGTCGTCAAGGAGGCCGTCACCTATTCCGGCCTCGATGTCGGCCCCGTGCGCGTGCCGGGATTGCCGCTGCTCGATCGGCATGATCGCGAGGAACTCCATCGGCTGCTTCGGGGCTGGGATGCCGCCGGCAACAACCAGATCCGTCCACACCAGCAGGATTCCGCAAAGGCGGCCGGCTGAGTTCAACACGAGAGCGGCTCAACTTTTCATGGAAGCGCAGAGCCGCTCTAACCCTTTGTTTTTACGTAATTCCGGACGGAAAACGGCTTCACACATTTTCTGGAATTGCTCTATTTCCGCCAACAACAGGATTGGGAGGTCTTGAGATGCTGAGACAAGTACTAACAACGATCGCAATTACCGGCGCCATGATGACGGCGCAGCCCAGCTTCGCGGCGTCGCCGCCCAATATGCTGGTGATCGGCACCAATCTCACCGGCATAAGGACGCTCGATCCGGCGCAGAACAATGCCCGCACGGTTTCCGAACTGATCTCGAATATTTACGACAACCTCGTGCAGCTGTCGCCGGACGACCTTAAAACGCTGAAGCCGATGCTCGCGAAGCAATGGAGTGTCACGGCGGATGGCAAGATCATCACACTGACATTACGCGACGACGCGGTCTTCCAGAGCGGCAACAAGGTCACCGCCGAGGATGCGGCCTGGTCGATCCAGCGCGTCATCAAGATGGGTCAGGTCGGCTCCACCGACATCGCGCTCTGGGGCTTCACGCCTGAAAACGTCGAAAAGCTTGTTCGCGCAAAAGACGAACACACGCTCGAGATCGAGCTGCCGCAGGCGGTCAATACCGATCTGGTGCTCTATTCGCTGGCGGGCTCGTCGATCGGCATCGTCGACAAGAAGACGGTTCTGGCGCACGAGGCAAACGACGATTTCGGCGGCGCCTGGCTTTCCGCCAATTCCGCCGGTAGCGGCCCATTCACCTTGGCGCAGTGGCGGCCGAACGATGTCGCGATCTTCAATGCGCAGCCGAAATACTGGGACGGCAAGCCGGCCATGGCGCGCGTTGTCGCTCGTCATATCCCGGAATCCGGCAATCTCCGGCTTCAGCTCGAAGCTGGCGACGTCGATGTCGGCCAGTATGTATCAAGCGGCGACCTCGATGCGCTCGCTACCAAGAAGGACATGGTCATCGAGAATGTCCCGGGTCTCGGCTTCTACTATATCGCCCTCAATCAGAAAGACCCGGATCTGCAGAAGCCGAAGGTTCGCGAGGCCTTCCAGCACGCCTTCGACTGGAAAGCGATCTCCGGCAACATCATGCGCTATACGGGCTTTCCCTGGCAGTCGATGATCCCGCGCGGCATGATCGGCGCTCCCGGTGAGGCGGCGGTCCGCTACGATTACGATCCCGCCAAGGCCAAGCAGCTGCTGGCGGAGGCCGGATATCCCAACGGCCTGAAGAAGGTGCTCAATCCGTCGGGAGCCGCGACCCTGCCCTTCGCCGAAGCGCTGCAGGCGAGTGCGCGCGCCGCCGGCCTCGATCTCGATCTCGTGCCCGGCGAGTTCACGCCGGCCTTCCGCGAGCGCAAATTCGAAGTGCTGCTCGGCAATTCCGGCGCCCGCCTGCCCGATCCCTTCGCCGTGGCCACGCAATATGCCTTCAACCCCGACAATAGCGACGAGGCACGCCTCGGCAGCTATTACCTCTGGCGCACGGGCATGAAAGTGGATGAGCTCAACACGCTCATCGACCAATCGATGAAGGAACGCGACACGGAAAAGCGCACAGACATCTTCAAGAAGATGGATGGCATCTATGCCGGCATGGCTTCACCGCTGGTCATCTTCTTCCAGCGAACCGACCCCTATGTCATGCGCGCCAACGTCAAGGGCTATCACGGGCATACGACATGGTCGACGCGCTGGCATGACGTGACCAAGGAGTAGAACGCCGTGGCGAGCGCCGATCTGACATCGAAGCGGGAGAGCAGCCGTGGCTCTACGGAGGGCGGGTTCGCCGAGGCGGCCCCGCACCCGGCACTCAGCCTGCTGCGGCGCCTGGCGGGACGAGTCGTGGCCGTCGTGACGACGCTGCTCGGCTTGCTCTTCCTGACCTTCTCGATGGGCCGCCTGCTGCCTGCCGACCCGGTGCTTGCCATCACCGGGGCGGAGGTCAGCAAGGAGGTTTATGATCGCGTCTATAATGAGCTGGGTCTTGGGCAGCCGATCTGGATGCAGTTCCTCTCCTACGTCGGCAAGATCGCCACAGGCGATCTCGGCATGTCGGCGACGACGGGCCAGCCGATCCTCACCGATCTCCTGACGATCTTTCCCGCGACGATCGAACTTGCGATCATCGCCATGATCATCGGGGCGATCGTCGGCATTCCCTTGGGGATCACCGCTGCGGTCAGGCGCGGAACCGTTATCGACCACATCGCGCGGATCGTTGCCCTTGCCGGCCACTCCATCCCGATCTTCTGGACCGGGCTGATGGCGCTCTTCGTCTTTTATGCAAAGCTGAAGCTCGTCGGCGCCTCGGGCCGGATCGATGTCTTCTATGAAGGCCTCGTCACGCCGATGACGGGCTTTCTACTGATCGACGCGGCGATTCAGAGCCAATGGGACGTGTTTTACAACGCCCTTGGCCACATCATCCTGCCGGCCGCCATTCTCGGCTACTATTCCGTTGCCTATATCAGCCGCATGTCGCGGAGCTTCATGCTGGAGCAGCTCAGCCAGGAATACATTATCACCGCCCGGGCCAAGGGGCTCGGCACCCGCAAGGTGGTCTGGCGCCATGCATTCAAGAACATCCGCGTACAGCTCCTGACGATCATGGCGCTGACCTTCGGCGGGCTGCTCGAAGGCGCGGTGCTGATCGAGACCGTCTTCGGGTGGCCGGGGCTCGGCCAGTACCTGACCCGCGGGCTGCAGATGAACGACATGAACGTGGTCATGGGTTCGGTCCTGACGATCGGCGCCGTCTTCCTGACGATCAACATCCTGTCGGACTTCCTTTATCGCATTCTTGATCCGAGGACACGGTGACGCCATGACGATCTCCTCTGAGCACACAGACAGCGTCAACACCGGCGGCCTTCGCAACTGGCTGCTCGCACCGGAGCCTCGAGGCTGGTTCCAGTCATCGGCGCAGCAAATTCATCAGGGCTGGCGGAAATTCAGCCTGCACCCGCTTGGACTTGCCGGACTAGCCATCATCGTCGTGCTGATCGTCGTGGCGCTGGCCGCCCCACTGCTGACGAGCTACGATCCGATCGTTCAGGATATGGCCGGGCGGCTTGCCCCGCCATCCGCGAGCCATTGGCTCGGCACCGACAATTTTGGCCGCGACGTCTTTTCCCGGGTGATCTATGGCGCCCGCACCACGCTCTACATCATCATGCTCGTCACGGTCATCGTCGCACCGCTCGGCCTGCTGATCGGCACTGTTTCAGGCTATTTCGGCGGCATCGTCGATGAAATCCTGATGCGCGTTACCGACATTTTCCTTTCCTTTCCCGGGCTCGTCCTCGCGCTTGGTTTTGCCGCAGCGCTCGGTCCAGGCATTACCAATGCGATCATCGCAATTTCGCTGACGGCCTGGCCGCCGATCGCGCGCCTGGCGCGCGCCGAGACACTCAGCCTGCGCAAGGCGGACTACATCGCCGCCGTGCGCCTGCAGGGCGCGACATCACTCGCGATCATCACCCGTCACATCCTGCCGATGTGCATTCCCTCGGTGATCGTCCGCGTCACCCTCAATATGGCCGGCATCATCATTACCGCCGCTGGCCTCGGCTTCCTCGGCCTTGGCGCGCAGCCGCCGTGGCCGGAATGGGGTTCGATGGCCGCCAGCGGACGTGAATTCATGCTCGACAGCCCCTGGGTCATCGCAGCACCCGGCATTGCCATCGCGCTCGTCAGCCTCGCCTTCAACCTCGTCGGCGATGCGCTTCGCGATGTTCTCGATCCCCGAGGTTCAGAATGACAGAGCCCTTGATCGATATTCAAAATCTCGAAATCGCCTTTGGCGGCGGACAGGTGCGGGCCGTGCGCGGCGTCAGCTTTTCGCTTGGGCAGGAAAAGCTCGGGATCGTCGGTGAATCCGGATCGGGAAAGTCGACCGTCGGCCGCGCGATCATGAAGCTGCTGCCGCCGACCGCGATCGTCAATGCCGAGCGGATGCGCTTTCGCGACGTCGATCTGCTCAAGGCGACCGAAAAAACGATGATGACGATCAGGGGACGGAGGATCGGTCTGATCCTGCAGGACCCGAAATATTCGCTCAATCCCGTCATGCGGATCGGCGAACAGATTGCCGAGACCTACCGCTTCCATCATCCGAGGACGAGCAGAGCAAAGACCTGGCAGCAGGCGCTCGAAATGCTCGAGGCCGTTCAGATCCGGGATCCTGAGCGTGTGGCCCGCCTTTATCCGCACGAAATCTCGGGCGGGATGGGCCAGCGGGCGATGATCGCCATGATGCTGATTGCCGAACCCGAAGTGCTGATCGCCGACGAACCGACGTCAGCGCTCGATGTGACGGTGAGGCTCGAAATTCTGGCCCTGCTTGACGAGCTCGTCCTGCGCCGCAATCTCGGGCTGATCTTCATCAGTCACGACCTCAATCTCATCAGGAATTTCTGCGATCGCGTCCTCATCATGTATGCGGGGCGGGTGGTGGAAGTGCTCGAGGCGCGCGATCTCGACAAGGCCAGACATCCTTATACGCAGGGGTTGCTGGCATCCTTGCCGACGATCGAAGATCCCCCTGCCCGGCTGCCGATCCTGAAACGAGATCCGGCCTGGCTTGAAGAATTCGCATTGGAGCCGCCGCGGTGATTAAAATCGACAATCTTACGGTCCGTTTCGGACCTGGGCAGCGGCCTGTCGTTCGAGACGTAAGCTTCGCCATCGAAAAGGGAACTGCTTTCGGCCTGGTCGGCGAGTCCGGCTGCGGGAAGTCCACTGTCCTGAGGGCGCTTTCCGGCCTCAACGCCAACTATGACGGCCGGATCGAGCTCCACGGCGAGCCGTTGAATCAACGGCGCAGTCGGCCATTCTTCCGCCGGGTGCAGATGGTGTTCCAGGACCCCTACGGATCCCTCCATCCCCGCAAGACCATCCGCTCGCAGCTGAAAGAACCGCTGCGCAACCAGGGCCTGGATACGAATTCCGTCGACGTCAACGCCGTCCTGAGATCGGTCGGCCTCGACCCGGCGCTGAGCTACAGATTTCCGCACCAGCTGTCTGGGGGCCAGCGGCAGCGCGTGGCGATCGCCCGTGCGCTGATGCTGGATCCGGATGTACTACTTCTCGACGAACCGACGTCGGCGCTCGACGTGTCCGTTCAGGCAGAAATCCTCAATCTCCTCCAGGATCTGCGCACCAATCGCGGTCTGACCTATCTGCTCGTCAGCCATGATCTCGCCGTCGTCTCGCACATGTGCAGCCGCGTCGCCATCATGGAAGCGGGCGAGATCGTCGAACAGGTCGATGTCGGTGCCCTCCGAAAAGGTGCGGTCGAACATCCTTATTCGCAACGCCTGCTGCGGGCGAGCCGGATGTATGGAAAGGCGTAGCTGTTGGCTCGGCACGGGGCACTGCCTGCTTTTTGACGCCGTCAAGCTACGGACCGCAATGTGCGTGGATAGCAGAAATGATCTCTTGCCAATCTTCGAGATGCATTTCGTGGCCACCACCCTCGAGCCGAACGAGCTTCGCGCCCTTGACGGTTCGTGCCAGCAATTCGCCGTGCTCAACGGGGTAAATCGGATCGGCCGTTCCGTGTATGACAAGGAGGGGCGCGATCAGCTCACCCAGTTTGCCGCTCAAGGTCTGGCCGGCCTTGAGCATGAAATGATTGGTGGCGCTGACGAAGTTTTTGGCCCGCTTGACGTCACGTTCAACAAAGGCGCGCGCCCGCCCTTCGTCATAAGGGTGCGCCGAACCGGCGATCATCTGGGTATCCTTGACGAGGAATTCGATCACTTGCGCATTGTCTGTCCAATCGACGTTCTCACCCGTCGCTGCGTGCTCCATGTAGGCGTCGGTCGTATGGGGCAGAGCACTGGTATCAATGCCCACCGGCGTGGTGGAGATCAGCGTTAGTGTCTTGACGCGCTTCGGATTTAAGAGAGCGGCGATCTGGGCCATCGTGCCACCCAACGACATTCCGATCAGATTGGCGCCGTCGATGCCGTAGCCATCGAGTACCCTGATGGCGTCATCAGCCATGTCGTCCATTGCATAGGGCGGTTCCCCCGGCGGGTAGATCGTCGAGCGGCCGGTGTCTCGATTGTCGTAGCGGATGACATAAAACTCGTGATCAGCAAGTTTTCGGCAGAAGTCGTCCGGCCACCACAACATGGAAGCCATGGCGCCCATGATGAGCAGGATCGGCTTATGCGCCGGATTGCCGAAAGCCTGAGTGGCAATCTCGACGTCGTCAAACTTGATCATACGTTCAGTCACTTGGCGGCGTCCTTTATTGGCTTGGGCACCTACAACCGTGCAGGATTCCGCCGCTTTGGCCGGCCGCTGCCACGCGCGCAGCCGATTGCCCCGTCAACGATCATGAGGGCCCAGTCAAATAGCGGGCGCCTTCTTTCTATTTCCAGCTCGTATAATCGTCGGCGACGCAACCAAACGGCGCGCGATCCTGACCAAAACGCTTCTTCAACTGCTCGCATCCCCACTCGTTCAACGGCGCTGGCATGAGATTGTTGATATCCATGCCAGGCGATTGGAATGCTGTCGTGGAGGTGGTGACGTACCAAAGCCAGAAGCCGACCACACCGACGACGATGAGAAGCAACACACCGAAGAAAAGCTGCAGCCGCTTCCAGATCGATACCGCCCTTTTGGTGTCTTCAATCAAAACCGGAACGCTCCGATCGCCTTCTTGCTGATACGCAAACGGTGCAAGAGCTGCGGTGCGTTCATTATCCGTAAGCTCCACACGCTGCAGACGATCGTCGAGAAGCACCGGCAGAGCCGTATTGCCGTGCCTGACCGCCAGTCCGATCGCCTTGCCATTGGCTTCACCGACGATCAGAGGCTCCTCTCCATTCTTCATGCGCGTGTAAGCCGATCGCCCTGTTTTGTCGTCGGCGATCTTGTCATTATAGGTGATGGAAAGGACGCCGCGTTTGCGGTCGAATGCGGTGATCTCGACCGGGACGGGGGTCAGCATGGCAGGCCGAAGCAGTTGGCCCTTAACCCGCCAAATGCGGATAGCGAGAAAAATCATTCCCAAGCCCATGCCGCCAAACAGTAGCGCAAACACGGTGAGCGTGATGATCCGGTTCCAGAGCATATCCAGACCCAGGCTCATCGTCGCGAGTTCCGGATGATCGGCTGATATCACGAGACCAGTTTCGTAGTCGCCAGTATGGAAATCGACGAACATCACCTCGACCTCAGTGTCGTAGTCTCGTCCACCGTAGCTATAGACAAGGCGTGCCTCGCAATCGGTAAAGACTGCCTTGCGTGTCGTGCATCGCCCGTTTTGCACGTCGCCATTTTCGAGCGTCAAAGGGTTCTGGCTGATCTGGAAATCGCGGATCACGCCCGGTGCTTCCGAGACGAATAGAAAGACAGCCAGTGCCAGGATAATGGGCGTTGCCCAGAAGTAAGCATTCGGCGTGGAGATGACGTTGCGCGCCAACGAGAGCGGGCGACCAGGAAGAACAAGTGAAGGCAATGGCGTCGGACCCCTCATATGTGACAGCGCAGTGGGCTGGCAAAGTTTCAGTCGGCGGCCCCCTATGCAGCAGTTCAAAACGCAACAACCTCCTTTGCGCATCTCAAGACGCGCGGCGCTGTAGCGGAACTGACGCCATTCCGGCCGGCTCGCACAATCTCATTGTGCAAGACCGATCTAAAGCTTCCGGCGGGAGATCGGCAATCCCTTTCAGCGTGCGTGGGCATCATTGGCCAGTTGATCTTGTTGAAAACGTGCGCGCTGTGTTGGGAACGCGATCGAATGCCGCCCATACGGAACCAACTCATCGCCGAGCGGTTATATGACACCCTCCTCCTCGAAGAGCCGAGCGTCATGATGCGGATGTTACGCGGCCCGAAAGTTACTCAGATGATGAAGATCCTTGCCTGCGCCATGGTCGCTGCGACGGCGTCGATGCTCACGGCCGGCGCCGCCCACGCCGACGAATCGGCGTTCCTCAAAACACTGGCGGGAAGTTGGAGCGGCAATGGTACGGTGAAAGTGCGGACAAACGCACCCACCATTAAAGTCACTTGCCGCTTCAAATCGGATGCGAATGCAAGCTCCCTTGCACTCAATGGACGCTGCACCAGTCTCGTCGTTTTTTCCCGTGTCATCAGCGCTAACCTCAAGGCCAGTGGTGACAGCTACACCGGCTCCTACGTGGGCGCGGGCACCGGCACCGCGGGTCTAGGCGGAAAGCGCGCGGGCAATGCCATAAGCCTGGCGATCAAATGGGCGAAAGAGGTCAATGGCGATCGCCGTGCGCAGATGACGATCGAAAAAACCGGGGCATCGGGCATGCGCCTCACAACCATCGATACCGACCCCGCTACAGGTCGATCGGTTGTTACGAGCCGCATTGACCTTCGTCGGAGCTGATATCTTTTTACATTCAAAGAGCCGTCGGTGTGCTAAAGGGTTGATAGAGAAGCCCCGAAGCTATAGTTTCGCCTTCGCAAATCGCTGAACGATACAAGGAAATAGTTATCTCATGCCGACAGGTACCGTTAAATTCTTCAATGACGACAAGGGCTTCGGCTTCATCACCCCTGAGGGTGGCGGGCAGGACGTTTTTGTTCACGTGTCTGCGCTGCAGAGCGGCGGGTCGCTCCGCGAAGGCGACAAGGTCAGCTTCGAAGTTGGACAGGATCGCAAGACCGGAAAATCGAAGGCTGAGAACGTCTCGACCCTCTGATTGAAATCGAAGGTGGCCCAGCCTGCGTTGAGCGGGTTGGGCTCATCCTCACGAGCCGTTGGCGCGAATGCCTTCGTACTCTACAGCGCGGCGCGATTTTTCATATTCGCTCTTCGCGCTTTAGGTCTTTGTGCCACGCATGTCGTTGGGACGCGTGACGACGCTCACGCCAGCGCAGTCGCGGCAAACTGAGCGTTTTGTCTCTGACAAAAGGTTGTTCCACGCATTAGCCTTAGACAATGCGAGCAGTTCATCACGGCGAAGAGCTCATCACGCCCCTGATAGAATGCTTTTCGCGGCCTTCTCGGCAATCATGATCACCGGCGAGTTGGTGTTGCCCGACACGATCGTCGGCATGATCGAGGCATCGACCACCCGCAGTTTCGCCAGCCCATGCACCCGCAATTGCGGATCGACAACCGCCATCGTGTCTCTGCCCATCTTGCAGGTGCCGACCGGATGGAAGATCGTCGTGGCGATATCGCCGACGCGGCGGATCAGCTCCTCGTCACTCTGGTATTCCGTGCCCGGGAGCATCTCCTGAGGCCGGTACTTGGCGATCGCACCGGCCTCCATGAGCCGGCGGGCGTGCCGGATCGATTTCGTCGCAACCATCCGGTCGCCGACGGTCGAAAGATAATTCGGGCGGATTTCCGGCGCCACGGAAAAGTCCCGGCCGCCAACATGCACGGTCCCCCGGCTTTCCGGCCGCAGATTGCAGACGGAGACGGTGACGGCGGGATATTTGTGCAGCGGTTCGCCGAGCCGGTCGGTGCTCAAGGGCTGCACATGATATTCGAGATCGGCGGTTGCAACGGCCGGATCGCTCTTGGCAAAGATACCGAGCTGGCTCGGCGCCATCGACAATGGCCCGGACCGGCGCAGCATATATTCAAGCCCCATGCCCGCCCGGGTGAAAAGGTTGTGATAGAGCTGGTTCAGCGTCTTTGCGCCCTCGATGCGGAAGACCGTACGGATTTGCAGATGGTCCTGCAGGTTTTCGCCGACACCCGGAAGTTCATGGACGACATCCAGTCCGGCAGCGGACAGCACATCCGGTCGACCGACCCCGGAAAGCTCCAGGATTTTCGGTGAATTGATCGCACCGGCAGACAGGATGACCTCGCGACCGGCGCGAGCGAGATGACTCCGCCCGTTCAGCCGGAACCGCACGCCAGTCACCATTCTGCCGTCGAATTCCAGCCGCTCGGTTTCGGCGCCGGTCAGCACACGCAGATTGGGCCGCTTCATCGCCGGGCGCAGAAAGGCCTTGGTCGTGTTCCAACGCAGGCCACCGCGCTGGTTGACCTCGAAATAGCCCGAGCCTTCATTGTCGCCATCGTTGAAATCGTCGGTCTTGCGGATGCCGAGTTCTTCCGCCGCATCGCGAAAGGCATCGAGGATCGGCCAGGACAGCCGCTGCTTCTCCACCCGCCATTCGCCGCCCGCTCCATGCATCCGCGACTTGCCGCGATGGTTGTCCTCGGATTTCAGGAAATAGGGCAGCACGTCGTCCCAACCCCAGCCGGAATTGCCCGCCTGCCGCCAGCCGTTGTAATCGGCCGCCTGACCGCGCATGTAGATCATGCCGTTGATCGACGAGCAGCCGCCCAGCACTTTTCCACGCGGATAGGGCAGTGACCGGCCGTTCAGTCCGGCTTCCGCGGCCGTCCTCATCATCCAGTCGGTGCGTGGATTGCCCATGCAGTAGAGATAGCCGATCGGCACATGCACCCAATGATAGCGGTCGCTGCCGCCGGCTTCGAGCAGCAGGACGCGGGTTTTCGGATCGGCCGACAGCCGGTTGGCCAGAACGCATCCCGCCGAGCCCGCGCCGACGATGATATAGTCGTAGCTTCCCGCATCAATGGCCGCATCGTTCACACGCATGTTCACTCCGCCCCCGCTGCTGCCGGCGGGACCGCCGTCAGACGCCGCCAGAGCGGTGCCATCGCTTCGGCGATATCCTGATAGAGAGCGTAACGTCGCGCATAATGCGCCTCAAGCGAGACATCCGGACGATAATGCCGCTCGGTGCGGACCATGGCCGCAGCACCAGCGCCGAAGTTCGCGAAAATGCCGACGCCGGTTCCAGCCGCAATCGCCGCCCCCAGTGCACCGGTTTCGCGCGAACGGGCAACGCTGACCGGAACGCCGAGCACATCGGCAAAGATCTGCGGCCAGATCAGGCTGCGTGAGCCGCCGCCGGAGAGCACCGCCTCGTTGAAGACCGCGCCCGCCTTTCGGATCGTCTCGATGTGCTGGCGATGACCGAAGGCGACACCTTCAAGAAGCGCACGAACGAGATGCCCCTTGCTGTGCCAGCCGGCAATGCCGTAGAAGCCGGCGCGGGCGTGGCCGTCCTGCTGGGCGCCGTAAAGATACGGATGGTAGAGCGGATCGTCTGCCGCGGGCTCGATCGCCCCGGCCAGCGCGCAGCAGGCATCGAAGGGCGAAACGCCTTCCGCATGCTCGCCTTCGAAGAACTCCCGCACCAGCCATTCGAGATTGGCAGCCGAGGTGGCGCTGTTTTCCATCGCCATGTAACGGGTGCGATCGAAAGTCGAGGACATGAAGACCGGCCCGTCGAGGTCGGGACCGTCTATAACGACCTGGTTGATGCTCCAGGTGCCGGCAATGATCGAGGCGCTGCCGGTGCGCGAAACGCCCGAGCCGAGCGCCGAGGCGACAACGTCGAACAGCCCACCGACCACAGGCGTCCCGGCGGCAAGCCCGGTTTGCGTCGCCACCTCTTCCGTCACGGTCCCGGCAATGTCGGCGCTTTCGATGAGCGGCGGCAACAGGTCCATGCAATTGCCCAGCCCATAGGCCTCCATCAGCGCCTTGTCGTAGCGGCGCGCGGCAAGATCCAGCAGACCGGCCCCCGACATATCGGATACTTCGCTGACGCGGCGGCCAGTCAGACGGTTGACGACGAAATCCTTGGAGAAGAACACTGTACCGATGCGATTGAACAGTTCCGGCCGGTGACGCTTCAGCCAGGCAAGCAATGTCGGCGTCTGGGATGGCCACGGGCGTTGGCGGGCAATCGGATAGGTCCGGTCACCAACACCGGCTTCTCGCCATTCATCGACCAGCCCGGCAGCCCGTGTGTCGAGCGACTGGATGCCGATCAGCGGAAGGCCGTCGCGATCAAGCGCATAGAGACCGTTGCCATGCCCGGCGCAACCGATCGCGGCAATTTCCTCCGGCTGGATCTCTGCCTTTTCGATGCAAGCGCGGATGACCTGCCGAGCATTCGTCCAGAGTTCGTCCAACCCTCGCTCGACATGCCCCGGGCTCGGCATGCGGCTGTGTCCTTCTTCGGACGCAGCTGCGATCTCGTTGCCCGCCCGGTCGAAAATCACCGCCTTGATAACGGTGTTTCCGGCGTCGAGCCCTAAAAGATAGTTTCCCATGCAGAACCCTCCCAAGGTTCGAGATCGCTGCTCAACCCTGCTGATAGAGTGCAATGGCCTGTTCGCCGCTCGCATCCTGGTGCACGATCGCCATCAGCCCGCGCACCACGGCACTCGGATTGGCGTGCTGATAGATGTTGCGCCCATAAACCATGCCCATCGCGCCCTGTCGCATCAAGGCGGCGGATTTGTCGAAGACGGCACGAAGATCTTCCTTCCCGCCGCCGCGCACCAGAACCGGGCAACGGGCTGCTTCCACCACTCTATGGAAATCCTCGGCATTGGTGGTCGGATCCGCCTTGACGATATCCGCCCCCATCTCACGGGCGAGCCGCGTCAACGTAACGATCTTGTCCGCGTCGCCGTCGACCATGTAGCCGCCCTTTTCGGTGACCGGCTGCATCACCAGCGGCTCGATCATCAGCGGCATGCCATACTTGTCGCAATCGGCCCGCACCCGGGAAATGTTCTGCACGCATTGGCGGAACAGGTCCGGCTCGTCCGGCAGCATGAACAGGTTGACGACGACGCAGGCCGCATCCATTTCGATCGCGCCGATCAACGGCTCGGCCTCGTTCTGCAGCACCGCCCACATGTCGCGGTGGCGGATCCGGTTATAGGGATTACCCATGTCGATGCGCATGACCAGCGCCGGCTTGTCCTTGCCGGACACGTCCTGCAGCAGGTCTGCTTGGCCGTAATTCATCTGGATCGCATCCGGTCCGGCAGAAACCAGCGCCTTGACGACGGCATGAATATCCTCCAGCCCGTTGAGGAAGGACGGTTCGTTGCAGACGCCGTGATCGATCGCCACGTCGAGGCAGCGGCCGCCGCCGAACAGCCGGTTCATCCGGACTTTGCTGTTGTGTCGCATTCTATGCTCCTTGGTTCGTTCCTTGCGGAAAGCATGTCTTCGTCGACGCCGTGGCGTTCGATGAGAAGGGTGAGAAAACGGTCGCGCTCACGGGTGCGATGCGCGAGCGTCCAGCGCTTTTCTTGCGCCAGCAGGTCGAGTACGGCATCCATCATGCCGAGCGAAAGCTCGCCCGAAACGGCCAGCGTCGTGCGCCGCAAAAGCAGGTCGTCGAGATGTTCCACCGCTTCACCGCGGATCAGGAACTGCAATTCGCGCACCGAGTAGCCGGCGTGCGGCAGCACTGCATCGGGGCCGGCCGCGATGAAATCGCCAACCGCCTCGGCATCCGTGCCATATCGGGCAAACAGCTCAGCCATGCGCCTGATGGAAAGGCCTTTGCTGGCCGCCATCTGCGTTAGCCAGACGGCCACGCTGGCGGGAAATGCCCGCCCTCCGCCGATCGGCAGATCGGTTGTCGCAACGCGGCGCCGCCTGCCCAGCCTTTCCAGAGCCATGTCGGCCGCCAGTTCCCCGAAGGATCGGAATGTCGTCCACTTGCCGCCGATCATGCACAGAACCGGCGGGCCGCCATCTTTGGGCTCGACGACCGTGCAGAAATGATCGCGCGGAATGCGGCCAGTAAAACTGTCGGTGCTGGCCGGCAGCGGCCGCACGCCGGAAAACTGGAAAACGATCTGTTCCGGCCGGACGGTGATATCAGGCAGCACGAAGGCGAGCGATTGCAGGATATAATCCCGCTCGCCGGCCTCGCAGCGCACCGTTTCAGGATCGTCGACGCGGATATCGGTGGAACCGACGAGAACCTTGCCGAGATAGGGAAACAGGATGCAGATCCGCCCGTCCTCGTTCTCATAGTAGATCATGTGATCGGCGAGCGCGTCGCGCAGCTCCGCATTGTCGACGATCAGATGCGAGCCCTTGGTGCCGCCCATCAGCGGTGCCGGCCGTGCTTCTGGCGAAAACAGGCTCTGATTGGCGATGTCTATCCAGCCGCCGGTGGCGTTGATGATCAGCGCCGGTTCGACGGCAACCGATGCGCCGCCGATCTGGTCTTCGACACGGTACTGACCATCCTCTGTCCGCCGCAGTTCCGCATAGTTCAGCGCCATCGCTCCGAACTTTGCTGAAAGACCGTCCTGCAGAAGCTCGAAGCCGAGCCGCTCCGGATGGCTGACCCAGGCGTCGAAATAGGTGGCCGAACTCTTGATGTCGGGATTGAGCGCCGGCCACTTGGCAAGCGTTCTGCGCCGGCCGCGAAACTGGTGGCGCGGCATCAATGCCCGCTTGCGCGTCAGGAAATCATAGATACTCAGGCCCGCCTTGATGGCGATAGCGCCACGCCGGCTTGGGCGGCGGCTGAGGCCGAGGAAGCGGATGATGCCATTACCGAGGCCGGAAAATATATCGAACACCGGTACCGTCGTCGGCAGCGGCGCGACGTAATGCGGCGCGTTGCGCAGCAGCCGATCCCGCTCGACCAGCGATTCCTGTACCAGCTTGAATTCGCCGTTTTCAAGATAGCGAAGCCCGCCATGGACCATGCGCGACAGCGCCGAACTGGCCCCGGAGCAATAGTCGTGTTTCTCGACGAGCAGCACATTCAGCCCCTGTAGCGACAGCTCCCGAAAGACGCTGATGCCGTTGATGCCGCCGCCGATGACACACACGTCCACCTTCGGCCTCTGGCGGAGCCCGTCCAATATCTCTTGCCGTTTCATGATGGCGATCCGCTACCTGTCCATGTCAGTCAGTTTCGCCGCTATGGCCTTATCGATGGCCGCAAGATCGGCCGCATCCAGCCGGATGGTCCCGGCCCGCGCATTGTCGAGCGCTTGTGCCGGATTGCGCGCGCCGCAAAGTGCAAAGGTGATGCCCGGCTGCGCCAGCGTCCAGGCAATCACGATCTGGGCGATGCTGGCGCCGTGTTTTTCGGCGACCGGCCGGATGGCGTCGGCCAGCGCCGTTGCCTTCTGGCGGTTGTCGACCGAAAAGCGCGGATTGCCTTTGCGCTGGTCGTCGCCTGAGAACACCCGGTCCGGACCGATGGTGCCGGACAGCAACCCCAGCGCCAGCGACGAGTAGCTCAGCGTCGCAATGCTGTTGGCCTTGGTCAGCGGCAGAAGTTCCGCCTCGATTTCCCGGTCGATCATGCTGAACCGCTCCTGGATCGCATCGAGACCACCGGCAGCGATATAGGCATTGAGGTCGTCGGGGCTGACATTGCTTGCGCCGATCGCCCGGATCTTGCCCGATGCGCGCAGGTCTTCCAGCGCCCGCATCGTCTCCTCGACCGGGGTCGTCGGATCCTGCCAATGGGTGATATAGAGGTCGATATAGTCGGTTCCAAGCCGCCTCAGGCTTTCCTCGACCTCATGCAGGATCGCATCGCGGCCGAGATAACGGTGGACCGGCTTGCCGTCCTGGTCGAAGAAATGACGACCCTTCTGCGTATGCCAGACAAGGCCGCATTTGGTGGCGATGACAGCCTTGTCGCGGCGCCCGGCCAGTGCCTTGCCGACGATCTCCTCGGAACGTCCAAGCCCATAGGCCGGCGCCGTGTCGATCAGCGTCACGCCGGCATCGAGCGATGCCTGGATCGCGGCGATGGATTCTGCCTCATCGGTCCCGCCCCACATCCACCCACCGATCGCCCAGGTGCCCAGTCCGACCGCCGAGGCGGAAACGCCGGACTTGCCGATCTCACGTGTCAATTGCTGTCCGCTCATGCCCATTTTCCTTCGCCATTCGCCAGTGCCAGCACCCGCGCACCCGTCGCCTCATCGGTCACCAGCGTATCGAGATGATTGCCGCGCAGAACGCTGAGGATCGGGCCCGCCTTGTTCGGCCCGCTCGCCACACCGATCTTGGTGGGGATCGAGGCGAATTCCGGCAGCGTCAACGACACCAGCGAACGGTTAAGGCTGTAGTCGCAGACCTGGCCATGATCATCGAGCAGATGCGCCAGCAATTCGCAGGACGCGCCGGACCGCTCGATCGCGGCGCGGTCGGTGCTCGAGGACGGATGCAGGTCGTAATAGCTCGAATCGTCCGACAGGATCGAGCCGATGCCGACCACCGCCACCTTCGCCTCGCGCGCCCGTTTGAAAACGTCTGCGACGGAACGCATGTTGATCAGCATCGCCCGCTGCTCGGCATCGTCGGCAAAGAGCGGCGCATGGATCTGGTAGGAACGCCCCCCAAGCCGGTCGGCCATCAAGGTCGAGACATGATTGACGTCGGTATAGTGTTTACCTTGCACGCAGCCGGTTGCCGGAATGACCTCGACATTGAACCGACGCGGCGGCTGCAGACCGGCGACGACGGCGCTCACGCCTTTGCCGCCGGTGATGCAGATCGTATCGCCGTCGGTGATCTCTTCCAGCAGCAACCTTGCTGCCGCCTCGCCGACGGCTTGAAGCGCCGTCTGCGGATTGTCGGACACTGTCGGCACCACCACGGCGCGGCCGATGCCGCCAAGCGCTCGGAGCTGTTCTTCCATGTCGACCAGCGGCTCGACCGGCGACTTGATCTTGATCTCGACCAGACCGAGCTGGCGGCCGCGCTTGATCAGCCGGTTGACGGTGGCGTGCGAGATGCCGAGCTGATCGGCAATCTGCGCCTGTGTCAGTCCCTCGAGGAAATGCAGGACCAGGGCCTGGTGCATCTGCCGGGCGATCACAATTTCCTCGCGCGGCGCGTTCGCGGGTTTGAGTTTGGCTATCGGCATATCAGGCAGCCTTCCGCTTGTGCAGGAAATGGTCGATCGAGACGGCAGCAAGCAGAATGCAGCCTTTGATCATGTCTTGCCAATAGACAGACACGTCGAGCAAGATCAACGAGCTTGTTACGACCGACAGAAGGGCAATGCCGAGGATTGCGCCCAGGATCGTGCCGGAACCGCCATTCAGCGACGCACCGCCGATCACCGCGGCGGCGATGATATTGAGCTCCATGCCGACGCCAAAGGTCGGGGTCGCGGCACCGAAGCGGGACATGTAGATCACCCCGGCAACGCCGGACAGCGTGGCGCAGAGCACCGTCACCCAGAACTTCACCTGGTTGGTCTTGATCCCGGAATAGAGCGCCGCCTTCTCGTTGCTGCCGGTGTAGAACACCTTGCGGAAGGCGGTCGCCCGGCGCAGCAGGAAATCGAACAGCACGACGACCGCAACAAAAATCAGGATCACATAGGGGACGCCGTAGAATGTGCCCTGCCCGACCGCCTTGAACGAGGGCGGCAAGGTGAACAGCGACAGCGGCGTTCCCTTGGTGATGATCAGGCAGATACCACGCACGATGACCATGGCAGCAAGCGAGGTGATGAAGTGGTTGAGCCCGACGACCGTGACGAAGAAGCCCATGACACAGCCGATCAGGCCGCTGGCAAGAATGCCGATCAGAGATGCGCTCCACGGATCGAGCCCCATCAGGAACAGCGAGCCCGACAGCACCATCGAGAAGCAGACGACCGAGCCGACCGACAGGTCGATGCCGCCGACGATCAACAGGATGGTCATGCCGACGACGACGATCCCTTCCACCGAGAACGACATCAGCATCGCCCGGAAGTTGCCGAGCGTCAGAAAATGCGGCGAGGCAAAACTCATGACGATGCAGAGCACCAAGATGATCGCGATTAGTCCCGCCTCGCGTATCGTCCCCAGCCGTTTCCAGCCGGGCGCGCGTGCCTGATGTGCCGTTACCAATGTAGCGTCCGCCATGACGTTGTCTCCTGCCCCTACGTTTTCTTCATGCGGCATGCTCTGATGCCTTTGAATTGTTGTGACCGCCGATACCCGAGGCGAGCCGCATGATCGCTTCTTCCGTCATCGTCTCGCCCTCGACCTCGCCTGCGACCGTGCCTTCGTGGATGACCAGCACCCGGTCGCACAGGCCGAGAAGCTCAGGCAGTTCCGATGAGATGACGACGATGCCGATGCCGGAGCGCGCGAGATCGCGCAGCAGCCGGTGGATTTCCGATTTGGCGCCGACATCGATGCCGCGGGTCGGCTCGTCCATCAGGATGACCTCGGGATCGACCGCCAACTGCTTTGCGATCGCCACCTTCTGCTGGTTTCCGCCCGACAGCGACGAAACCGGCATGTCGATGCCACCCATCCGCACGCCGAGCCGCCGGACCAGGTTGTGGGCGCGATCCGCCTCGGCCTTGGAATTCAACAGTCCCAGCGGTCCGGTCAGCGATTTCAAATCGAGAACGGCAATGTTCTGGGCGATGGAAAGGTCGAGGAAAATGCCGGAGCCTTTTCGGTCTTCCGACAGGTAGACGACGCCCGCTTGCGCGGCCTGCGCATAAGAGCGCGTCCGAAGCCGCTGTCCATGCAGCTGCACCTCGCCGGCGGTTACCGGCCGCAATCCGCAAATACCTTCGGCTATCTCGGTGCGGCCCGAGCCGATCAGCCCGCCGACGCCGAGAATTTCACCCTTGCGCAGTTCGAAGCTCACATTCGTGAAGCGGCTGCCGTCGCCGAGATCGCGGACGCTCAGGATGATTTCATCGGTCCGCTCCGCCAGCGCCTGCTTTTCCGGATAGAGCTGAGTGATCTCGCGCCCGACCATGCGGCGCACCACATCATCCGGCGTCAAATCCGCCACCTTCTCCGTCGAGACATAACGGCCATCGCGAAACACGGTGACCCGGTCACACAGGCTGAAGATTTCGGCCATGCGGTGGCTGATATAGATGATTGAAATACCCTGCGCCTTGAGGTCGCGGATGATTCCGAACAGGACCTGCGTCTCCGATTCCGTCAAAGCCGCTGTCGGTTCGTCGAAGATCAACACCCGACAATCGAGCGTCAGCGCCTTGGCGATCTCGACGAGCTGCTGGCTGGAAATCGACAAGTCGCCGACTTTGCGGCGCACATCGATCGGCGCCAGACGGTTCATCGCGACCTGCGCGTCCCGCTCCAGCCTGCCATAGTTCATGAAAGGCGAGCGGCGACGGTTGGTAGCGGCCATGAACATATTCTCGGCCACCGTCGCATCGGGGCAGAGCGCGATTTCCTGATGCACCAGGCCAAGCCCGAGCGATTGCGCCACGGCCGGCGACGTCACCTTTACCGGCGCGCCATCGACGAGAATGTCCCCCTCGGTCGGCTGCAGCACGCCGGCAATGATGTTCATCAACGTCGACTTGCCCGCGCCGTTTTCGCCGCAAAGCGCATGAACCTCGCCTTTCTCCAGGCTGAAGCTCACCTCCGTCAACGCCTTCACTGCACCAAAGTGCTTGCTGACATTGCGGATTTCCAGAACCGGCACCGACGCCATCATCGTCTCCTCCTCACGCTCGCGGTGGCTGTCCGGAGTTTCCTGCCCCCGGACAGCCGGCACAAAGGCTTACTCCTCGATGCCTTTGGTGCCCCGCCGCTTCAGATACTTGTCCCAGTAGAAGTCGTCGGCATTATCAGCCGTGACGATCGAAAGGCCGTTGTCGACGAACGGAATGCTCATCGGATTGAAGCCGACGCGCTTGGCGTCGTTCATCGGGTCGATGAGTTCGGGATGCTTGGCAAGCCACAGGAGCATGAAGCCCATGTAACCCTGCATGCCCTGGTTCGGGTTGATCGAGCCGAACACTTCGCCCGCCTTGATCATGTCGAGAATGTTGGCGTTGACGTCGGCGCACATCACGAGGATCTTGCCGCCGCTTTCCTTGTTGGCCTGCGAAGCGCCGATCGCCGAATTCGCTTCCGGCATGAAGACGGCGCCAATGTTCGGATGTGCCTGCACCAAGCTCATCAAGCCCTGATAGGCTTTGTTCGGGTCCTGATTGGATGCAGCGCGGCCGACGAGCTTCATATCCGGATATTTTTCCTCCATACGGGCGATGAAGGCGGCGATACGCTTGTCGTGGTTGTCCTGGCCCGGATTTTCGAGAACGGCATATTCACCCTTGCCACCCATCTTTTCGGCAATCGCGTCGGCCGCATAGGTGCCTTCGCGGGTATTGTCCGAGGTGACGAACGAGATGCGCTTGGAAAGCGGCGCATCGGCTGCGAAGGTCACGACCGCCGTGCCCTGGTCGATCGCCCGGTTGATCGGCTCGATGAACGGATCGGAGTTCATCGGGTGAACGAGAATACCGGCCGGATTCTGGGCCAACGCCTGGTCGAAAGTGGCGATCTGCTTGTTGACGTCATATTCCGGCGTGCCGGTATAGGCAGTCTCGCAACCGAGCTGCTGACCGGCCTGCTTGAACATTTCATAGACCGGGAACCAATATTCGACGCCCGATACCATGACGTTCATGACGTATTTTTCACCGGGCTTGCAGCGGAACGGATTTTCCGTGTCCGCGCTGGCCGCGCCGGCGAAAAGCGTCGATGCAAGGACCGCCAATGCGGTCGTGCTTAGAAATTTGCGCAAGTTTCCTCCTCGAGGCCGAAGCCCCTCCCAAATATCCGGCGGCGCCTCAGCGGCTGCCGATGATCCATTGAAGACCGGAGTTCCTCCTCGAAGTCCGGTATGGGCAGATAATCGCAACGGCAGAGCGCTGTCAATATAATTCATATGATGAAATATATTTCATCACGTTCTCTCACGTGGCGGTCGATGTCCGCCGGCCAGCGCTCGAGAGTTCATGCCGATCGTCGTGGCGACTGATGATGTCGCCGGGTTCCACAAACGACCCCAACCGGAGCGCGTCCGCTTTTCCGCGCACCATGGAAACGCTTTATCTTTTGGTATTGTGCAATTGCGGGCGCAAGTCCGTTGGGCACTTTGGTGGAATTGCTCTACAGCCGATTGGCGCGCAATAGGGCGTCACGGAAACATGACGATCTATGCTTCCGCCTGACGTGGATATGCGGGCTGGCCACCGATCGCTTGGAAGGCAACGGAATCTTTGCAAGTATTTTGGGCATGCAACCTCGATCAGACGATATTCAGCAGCCCGATCAGGCAAAGCCCGAGAGCCCCCAGCGCCAACAGCGACAGCGCCGCCGCTCCGAGGACACGACCGCCGGTATGGGCGACGGATCTGACATCAACGGAGAGGCCCAAAGCGGCCATGGCGGTGACGGTGAAGGCGGCGGAGACAGCCCCCATCCCGGGCAGCAGCGGCGCCGGGATCGCGTCGAGGGAACGAAGCGTCGCCATGGCTGCAAAACCGAGGATGAACCATGGGAGAACATGGCGGAGCTTGACTGGCGAACCGCCAGGACGGCGGCCATGAACGGCACCGAGCACGAGGATGACGGGTCCGAGCATCATCACGCGGATCAGTTTGACGAGCGTGCCCACCTGGGTGCTGACGGCTCCGGCAGAGGCCGTGGCCGCCAGGACCTGCGGGACGGCATAGGCTGTCAGCCCTGCGAAAACGCCATATTGTACGACGCTCAAACCCAAGAGCAGATGAAGAAGCGGCAGCGTCAGCACTGCACCGATGCCGAGCAGCGCGGTAAAGGCTATCGAGGCCGCGATATCGTCGGGTTTGGCGCCGATCACCGGCGCTGCGGCGGCAATTGCAGAATTGCCGCAGATCGAATTGCCGCAAGCAACCAAGGTCGCCAGGCTGGCCGACAGTCCAAAGAGCCGCCCGATAACAAAGCTGCCGGCCAAAGACAGAGCAACCAGAACGGCAATTCCGCCAACAAGCGGCAGTCCGGCCTGCCTGATGGCAGCCGTGCTGAGCGAGGCGCCGAGCAACACGACCGCAATCTCCAGCAGCGTCTTGGCGGCGAATTGGATACCGGGAATGAACGTCTGCGGCAAGCAGATCGAGGAGCGCACGGCAATGCCGATCAGAATGGCGAGCACGAGGCTCTCAATCCAATGCGAGCCGAAAACCATCATCTGCAGCTGCTCAATGAGATAGGCAGAAAGCGTGACTGCCGCACACAGGACAAGCCCCGGCAGAACGGCGGGAAGCGACAGGGAACGTGAGGCGGAAACAATCATCGGCAAGACCTTGCGGAGGACTGTAATCTCCCACACTCAATTGTCGACTTCCATTGAATAGTTTTGTATGATTCATTCGGTTAAATCGAACGATTGAATCATGACGTTTGAACAGCTTTCCATTTTCGTCGCGGTCGCCGAACGCGAGCATCTGACCAAGGCTGCCTTCGCGATCGGGCTCACGCCATCGGCCGTCAGCTCGGCTATCCGCAATCTCGAGACCTCCTATGGCGTCGAGCTTTTCCATCGCGTCGGCCGCCGCATAGAGCTGACATACGAAGGACGGGTGTTTCTGGGGGAGGCTAGAGCGACTCTGGCGCGCGCAAAGGCCGCAGCGCTCGTCCTGTCCGATCTCGGCGGCCTGCAAAAGGGTGAACTGGTCGTTTTTGCAAGCCAGACGATCGCCAGCTACTGGCTGCCGGCGATGCTGATGCGTTTCAAGATCCGCTACCCGGGCATCGACTTGAAGCTGATGATTGGCAACACGACCACGGCGGCGAAAGCGGTTCTCGATGGATTGGCCGAAGTCGGTTTCGTCGAAGGCAGCGTTGATGAGCCGGCGCTGCATGTTCAGCCGCTTGCCGAGGACGAACTCCTTGTCGTCGTCGGTCCGCGCCATCCCTGGGCGCGTGGCAAACCAATAACACCGGCAGACCTGGTTTCGGGCACAAAATGGGTCATGCGGGAAAAGGGGTCCGGAACCCGGTCGGCTTTCGAGGCGGCAATTTCCAATCTCGGCATAGCCCCCGCAGATCTGGCTGTCGCACTTGAACTGCCGTCGAACGAGGCGGTCATATCGGCAGCAAGAGAGGGCCTCTGCGCGACGGTCGTCTCAGGTGCCGTGGCCGCACCGCTCTTGACGCAAGGTCTGCTGGTAAAGGCGCGCTTCCCTCTGCCATCCCGCCAATTTGCAATCCTGCGGCATAAACAAAGGCACTCCAGTCGTGCTTCGCTGGCGCTGGAAACCATTTGCCGCGAGGACAAAGCGGCCGAAGTCCAGAATTGGGATGATTGGGCGCTTTAGGTCTGATCCACCGCGCCGGTGGTCTGCTTCATCACATCATCGATGCGCTTGACATCGGTAGAGTTAAGGCAGAAGCCGCACTCGGCCACGCATGCGCGGCTGCTTTGCGAGGATGCGAGATATGACAACCAAGACTGGCGTAATCAATGCCGGAAACCTGATCATGACCGGCGTTGTACTGATGCTGCTTGGCGATCTGCTGTTTGCGCTGAACGATGCAATGGGCAAATGGCTGGTCGCGAGCTTTGCCGTCGGCCAGGTGCTGGTGATCCGCTCGATCGGCGCTTTCATCGTGCTCGGACCAATGATCCTGCGGCAAGGGCCGATGGCCCTGTTTCGCGTCGAGCAGAAGGGCCTGCAGTTCATCCGAGTTTTCATGGCGACCTGCGATGTCGCGCTCTTTTATGCTGCCGTCGCCTATCTGCCGCTCGCAGATGTGATGACCTTCTATATGGCCGGGCCGATCTACATTGCGGCGCTCTCGCATTTCTTTCTCGGAGAGAAGATCGGCTGGCGCCGTTGGCTGGCCGTTCTGATCGGCTTTGCCGGCGTCGTCATCGCGCTGCGTCCATCCACGGCGATGCTGTCGCTACCATCGCTGTTCGGCCTTGCCGGCAGCCTTGCCTTTGCGCTGTCGCTGGTGATGAGCCGCTATCTGCGCTCGACCAGCGACACGACGCTGGTGACATGGCAGACGATCGCCGCGCTCGTCACCGGCATCGTCTTGAGCATCGGTCACTGGCAGCCGGCAACGCTCATCGATTGGTCCGGCATGCTGCTGCTCGGCATCGTCGCCACCTGCGCGCATCTGCTCATCACGCGCTCGCTGAAGCTCGCACCGGCATCGCTGCTCGCGCCGCTGCAATATACGCTGCTGCTCTGGGCGATCGTCCTCGGCTACCTCTTCTTCAACGATGTTCCCGATACGCAGATCATTGTCGGCGCCGCAATCATCGTCGTTGCGGGGCTCTTCATCTTCCACCGGAAGAATTTGAAAGAGACGGTTCCGGCTGAAGCCGTCCCGCCCGACGGCCATTGAGGGCTACAGCGCTGCTTATCTTTCAGCTTCGCATGGGACGCGGCTGTAACTCCCGGAATTCCTGCATACTTCCATCCTTAAACCGTGCGGGAATAGATCAAACGGATGGGGGCTCAGTCACGCGGGCCTTCCAGGGAACAATTTGGACGCTTGCACGCTACTCCCGAGCATTCAAACCCGGGAGATCGCAATGGCGTCCATGACCCTCGAAGACCTATCCTCGCAGCTGAAGAAGATCGATTTCTGCATGCTGTCGACGAACGCCGGGTCGGGCCGCATCTCGGCCCGACCGATGAGCAATAACGGCGACGTCGAATATGACGGGGATTCCTGGTTCTTTTCCTATGGAGACACCAGGAAAATCACGGAGATCGAAGGCATCGACACCGTCTCGCTGACGTTCACGGCGCCTCCCAGCCTGCTCGGCAAACCGGGGATTTTCATCGCTGTCGAGGGCTTCGCCTCGCTGGTGCGGGACAAGGCGGCTTTCGAAGAACATTGGGTTCCCGATCTCGAGCGGTGGTTTCCTGAAGGAGTGGACACTCCCGGGATCGTTCTCATCAAGGTTTCAGCATCCTCCATCCGGTACTGGGATGGAGAGGAGAACGGTGAGGTCACCCTGCCTGGCTCAGCGAGTTAGGATAGTGGCATAAAGGGGTGCCCTACTCTGCGGGCGGCTCCTCCCAGCCGAAGACGCTCCGGCCGCCGAAATCGGCGGATTGACGGAATTCGCCGGCGATGATTTCCTTGAGGTCGGGACCCGTGACATAGCGTTCCAGCTGCCTGGATTGGTCGTCCAGGCGCTTGAGCGCCTGCAGCTCCTCCTCGCGTCCGAGCCTGCCCTTCTGCACTGCCGATTTCATCACGGCGATCGTCTCATCATAGACCTTGAGCGGGACCGGAAAAGGATGGCGGTCCTTGCCGCCATGGGCGATCGAGAAGCGCGCGGGATCGGAAAAGCGGCAGGGGGCGCCGTGGACGACTTCCGCGACCATGGCCAACGCTTTCACCGTGCGGGCGCCGACGCCTGGAACGAGCAGCAGCTCTTCGAAATCCGCCGGCCCGCGATCTGCCGCGGCAGCCAGATTTCCGTGCAGGCGCCGCATGTTGACGTCGCTTTCGCGGACGTCGTGATGGGCAGGCATGATCAGGTGCGGCAGCATCGGCTGTTCGGCGGGTTCGGGCGCCGGCGCTTCGGCACGCCGCAGTGCGGCGGCTTCACGGATGATCCGGTCGGGCCCGAGGGTCGCCAGCAGATCGAGCTGACCGCGCCGCGAGCGTTCGGCGCGACGGTCGGCAAGATTGACGATCTCGCCCTGGCTCCTTCCCTCGATTGCCGCATGCGGTGAGTCGACGAAGCTCTCCAGCCCTTCCGACAGCCAGTGATAGCGCCGGGCCTGACGCTTGTCGCCGTTCATGCCTTGCTGCACAACCACCCAATGGCCGTCATCGGCGACGATGAACCCGTGCAGATAAAGATCGAACCCATCCTGAAGGGCGGCGCTGTCGACCTTGGCGATGAGACGGCTCGTGGTCGCGAGCTCCTCCCCGTCGAGGCCGACACGCTCGCCGATCGAGACGAGCTCTTGCGGCGTCTTGCGAGAATGCGCGCCGCGGCCGCCGCAGACATGCAGGCCGAGCTCGCCGGCACGCGGCTTCAGCCCGCGCTTCAACGCGCCGAGAACGCTGGTGGTGATACCGGAGGAATGCCAGTCCATGCCCATCACCGCGCCGAAGGACTGGAACCAGAAGGGATGGGCGAGCCTGCGCAGGAATTCGTCGCGGCCATAGTGATGGACGATCGCCTCGGTGACCAGCGTTCCCAACCGCGTCATCCGGTCGCCGAGCCAATGCGGTACGCGTCCCCCGTGAAGGGGAAGATCGGCGCTGCCTGCTCGTTGTGACATCTCGTTTCCTTGCACTTCGTATCGCCGGCCCTGCCAACCCGACCGACTCATCTGGCGCCGCAGGGAACCCAAAAATAATCCAAGCGTTTGCTCTCCCAGTTAGAGGCCGAGGCAATCATGACGACATTCGAAACCATCTTCAATAACCCGAGCTTGCCCCAGACAAAATCACAACGACCGGGCGACCGCCAAAAACAGGATGAGAGCGACTTGCGTCTCCAAGGCAGCGCTGCGAAGGCGACCTTCCTGATCAACGGCGACAGCTACTTTGCGGAGTTGGCGCGCGCACTGCGGCAGGCACGGCGCACCGTCTGGATCGTCGGTTGGGATTTCAACCCCGACATCCCGATGGAACCTGATAAATCCGACGAGACCCTGTCCGACCTGCTGCATGAGCTGGCGGCCGCAAATCCGCAGCTCGAAATACGCATCCTCGTCTGGACGCTCGGCCCCATCTATTCCGACAAGTCGCTCCGGCTGCTTCGCAAGAAGAGTTTCCCAAGGAATGAGCGGATCGATCTGCGCTTCGATCTTCAGCGCGCGGTGCGCGGCTGCCACCATCAGAAGCTCGTCTGCATCGACGATGCCGTCTCCTTCATCGGCGGCATGGACCTGACATCGCGGCGATGGGACACCTGGCTCCACCGCGCCAAGGATAAATTGCGACGTGACCCCAAGGGCGTTTCATACGATCCGCTGCACGACGTTCAGGCAATGGTGACCGGCGACGCTGCGAGGTTGATCGGCGATATCGCCAGGCGGCGCTGGGAAAACGCCACCGGTGAAAACCACCTGCCGTTGGCCGAAGATGTCCCCTTTTCCTGGCCGGACGATCTCGCCGTTTCGACGAGGGAGATCGCGGTCAGCTTCGCGCTGACGGAGCCGTCGACCGCTTTTCGCCCCGGCATCAGCGACGGCATCGCCATGACATTGGACGTCATCGCCCGGGCGCGGCGGCAGCTTTACATCGAGGCGCAATATCTCGCCTCCTTCCGCGTCGCCGACGCCATTGCCGCGCGGCTGCAGGAGGAGGACGGCCCCGAAGTCGTCATCATCTGCACGCGCAGTTCTCATGGGCTGATCGAAAAGCTTGTCATGGGCGGCAATCGCGACCGCGTCATCCGCCGCCTCAAACGCGCCGACCGCGCCGATCGCCTGCGCGTCTACTATGCCGTCGTGCCCGGGCCAATCGTGCCCGGGCGGGTAACGGCGAAAGCGAGCGAGGTGGAGGTGCTCGTCCATTCCAAACTGATCATCGCCGATGACGAGCTGGTCCGCATCGGCTCCTCCAATCTCAACAATCGCTCGGAAGGGCTGGATGGCGAATGCGACATGTTGTTCGAGGCAGGTAATGACGAGCACCGCCGCGCGATCGTGGATCTGCGCAATCGCCTGCTTTCGGAATATCTCGGAACCACCCCGGAAACCTTCGCCGCAGCCCTTATGCAGAGCGGCTCGTTGATCGAGGCGGTCGACGCGCTCAATGACGGGCCTCGGGGTTTACGGGAATTCACCGTCGAGCTGTCGGGCAGCATTTCACCGATTTCAGGCACGGCGATCTTCGACCCGGTTCGACCGTTCACAGTTTTAAACCGACTGGGCCTCGGCGCGCTCGTCCGCCTCCTCATTCGCCCCGCGTGACGTCCGTCGGAAAACGACCTCGCTGATGACGAGCAGCGTCGTGCCGAGCGCCAGTGGAATGAAGAAATAGGCGCAGCGAAACGCAATCAAAGCGCCGATCGACGCCTCCTTCGGCACGACATAGGAGACCGTCGCCTCGAGCACGCCGAGACCGCCCGGAACATGCGTTGCAAGGATCGCCGAATTGGCGAGCACGTAAGCCGTCACCGACCTGAAGAAGGCAACGTCGCCGAAGGCAGAGAGCATCTGGTGCAAACAGGCCGACACGAGCATGAAATTGATCGTCCCGACCGCAACCTGTGCGACCGCGATCGAAAATCGCGGCAACTGAAACGACCAGCGCCACAGCCGCAACGTGCCGCGGATGAAAAACGCCAGGCCCGCATAGACCGCCGGCACGACCAGCGCCAGCAAACCGAAGATGCGTACACTTGCCGGGTCGATGCGCAGCAAGCGCCCTGCATCGCCGGGATTGACGATCATGGCGATGCCGCCAAGTGTGATCAGCCCGAGCCCTACCGTGACACCGCAAAACAGGATGATCTTCGCCACGTCCTCCGCTGTCAGCCCCCAGCGCGAGTAGAAACGATAGCGAAAGGCGCCGCTGCTCAGCCCGGCAAAGCCGATATTGTGGCCGAGCGAAAGGCTGATGAACGAGGCGAGCAGGATGTTCCGGTAGGGCAAGGATTTGCCGAGCGAGCGGATAGCCAGGAGGTCGAAGCAGCTGAGGCACAGATAGGACGCCGCCGCAAAGAGAAGTGCAGTGCAAAAGGTCGAAAGAGGTATGCTGCGAACCGATTGGACGATCTGATCGAGGCTATATTGTTGAAAGATTCGATAGAGGAGAAAGACCGCAAGACAAAGGGCAACAACGAGCAGTCCATTCCATATCATGCTTTTCAAGCTCATCGATTGTCCTCAGGAGTGCGAGCGCGATGGTTCGATAATCGGGAACGATCAAACGAGTTTTGTGTTCCCCCGGGGAACAAGTTCAGCAGGGCCTATGCCGGATCAATCAATCAAAATCCTGACCTATAACGTGCACAGTTGTATCGGGGGCGACCGGAAGCTCGATCCCGGCCGCATCGCTTCTGTCATCGCCGAGGCCGAGGCTGATATCGTCGCTCTTCAGGAGGTCGACGTCCTCAGGCGCAGGACCGGCGGCGTCGACCAGGCCCATGCGATCGCCTCGCTTTTGAAGATGCAGGCTCATTTCCATCCGGCGCTATCGATCGCCGAGGAGCAGTATGGCGATGCGATCATCACTTCGCTGCCGACAGGCGCGGTCAAGGCCGGACCATTGCCATCCATCGGCGAACAGCGCGGCGCCATTTCCGTCGAAATAGTGGTCGGCGACAGAAAACTGCTCGTCGTCAACACCCATCTCGGCCTTCGTGGCCGCGAGCGCATCCGGCAGATGACGACATTGCTGAACCCCGGCTGGCTACGCGGCACGGCGGATGAACCTCTTCCCACCATCCTCTGCGGCGATTTCAACGCCATTCCGTCATCGGCGACTTACCGACTTGCCGCGCGCTCATTGAAAGACGCCCAGCTCGCAGGCAGCGCCGCGCCGAGAGCGACCTTTCCCTCGCGCTACCCACTGATGCGCCTCGACCACATCTTCGTCACTGACGATCTCATCGTCAAACAGGCGGCGGTCCTGGAAAACCGCCTGACAAGGATTGCCTCGGACCACCTGCCTCTGCTCGCGGAAATCGGCTTCGCCTGATCAGTCATCGACACTGACGACTTTCACCGGGCGAGCTTCCGGTTCATCACCGCCGCCACCAACGGAAACGCCGTCGTCGCCACGGCGCCCAGAGGCAGTCGCCTGATGCCCCTCGTGACGACGAAGGTCGCCGCCATTGCGGCTGCCAGCTTGAGCCAGGGCTGATTGCCGAGCTGCGCATGAGCGCTTGCATCGGCCCATCGGACGTTCTCCGTAACGACGGTCGCGGCCTGATGTTGGATCACGTGAAGGCGAGCGCGAAGGTTTTCGATCTCTTCTCTCAGTTCTTGCAGACGGCCTTCCAGGACATGACCTTCGTAGATCGGGAGGGGCTCATCGACGGTGTCTCCAACGGAAGCGTAATCGCCGAGCGTCGCAATGTATGCCCGATATTCGGCGTCGCTCGCGAAACCCTCACGTCTGATAAGATCAGGGTTGATGCTCGCCTCTTCGAAGGAGGCCGGCGCGGTTTCCACACCATCGCGCATATCCTTGTTTGTGCCGGTGTCCCCGAGTTCTTCCTTGAACATAATTCGTCTCCAGTTGTTCCTGGCGATAGAACGCTCGAGGGCTCAGAAGGATGCATCGGCCTCCGCTCCTGCCTTCATCTTCGCGACGCGCTGAAACGCTCCGGCCGAAATTCCGCCAGCAGCGGATGCCGGCGTCCAGTGACGATCTCGTCCGCCAGCAGTTCGCCGGCAATCAGGCCGAGGGTGGCGCCGCTATGGCTGAAGGCGACGAAGTAACCCGGGATCGACGGCAGCTCGCCGAAGACCGGCTCGCCATCGCCCGGGATGGGCTTCGGGCCGACCCCATAATCTTCGATCTCTAGTTGCGGATTACCTTCGAGAACCCTTGAGGCCTCGCGCAGCAACCCCTCCAGCGTCGATTGCCTGACATCATAGCTGCCGTCGGGCTTCACGCTCACCTCTTCCTCGGACCAGGCGGAATCGAGCGCGAAGCCGCCGCTGGGCGTTGGTCGGATGGCAATGCGAGGGGTGTTGAGCACAGCCTTCAGCGGATGGCGGATCGGCTTGGTTCGGACGAGAAGCGCGACAGGCGTTGCGTCCTCGATATGCTGGCCGGCCTCGGCCACGATTGCGGGGACGTCGCCGCCGGCAGCAAGCAGCACGGCATCCGCATCGCGGCGCATGCCATTCGCGGTGATCACACCACGGGCACGTCCGCCTTCAACATCGACCGTCGCGCGACCCGCGTCCGTGATAATCTCACCGCCCAGCGTGCGGAATTCTTCCGCAAGCGTAGCGATCAAGGACGGAAGATCGACCCAGCCCTCCCCGGGATTGAAGATCGCGCCTTGCGGCGTCACCACACTTGCATCGACACCCGGCGTCGCCGCGGCAATTCTTTGCGGGGCAAGCCATTGCGCGTGATAGCCGAGATCGCGCTCATAGTCGAAGATCTCGGCGATCTCGTTGGCGGTATCGTCCGCATCCCAGGTCAAGCCGCCGTCGAAGCGCAGCCACGGAGCATCGGGATACCTCACCGCCAGCGTGCGATAGCGATCTAAGCCGGCCAAACGCAGACGGTGATAGGCATCGGAGCGTTTGCGCGCCGAGTTGAGCCAGGCGAGCGAACGGCCGGAGGCGCCGTTGGCGAGCGGGCCGTCATTGATGAGCACGGTGCGGACCCCGAGCCGTGCCAGATGGACAGCGGTCGAGACGCCAAAGATCCCGCCGCCGATGACGACGACCTTCGAAGGTTTGGTGGAAGCGTTCATGTCGATAACCTTGTTTCTGCTCTTGCTACATCGAACGAAATCCGGCGCATCCGCCGTCAGGACGACCGGGGGCACCATGCGTTGCCTCCGGCGCTTCAGAGAACTTCAGCAAGGAAGCGCTTCAGCCGCTCGCTTCGGGGATTGTCGAAGATCTGCTGCGGGCAGCCGGCCTCGACGATGCGGCCCTCATCCATGAAGACGACCTGATCGGCCACCCTGCGCGCAAATCCCATCTCGTGCGTCACCACGGCCATCGTCATGCCCTGGCGGCCGAGGGCGGCCATCAGGTCGAGCACGCCCTTCACCAGTTCTGGATCGAGCGCACTCGTCACTTCGTCGAACAGCATGACCTCCGGATCCATGGCCAGAGCCCGTGCGATGGCGACGCGCTGCTGCTGCCCACCTGACAGACCTGCGGGCCGATGATCCCTACGCTCTGCGAGACCGACCTCGGCCAGACGCGCCTCGGCGATGCGCCGCGCCTCCTGCCTTGGCATCTTCTTGATCTTGGTCAGCGAAAGCATGACGTTCTCGAGTGCGGTGTGGTCGGGAAAAAGGTTGAAGTGCTGGAACACCATGCCCACACGCCGGCGCAATCTCTCCGGCTTCATCGCCAGGATGCTCTCGCCATCCAGCAGGATGTCGCCGCCCTTCGGCTCGACAAGCCTGTTCATGCAGCGCAGCAGCGTCGATTTTCCCGAACCGGAAGGGCCGATAATGCAGGTGACCGTACCGGCGGCGATGTCGAGATCGACACCCTTCAGCACGTCGAGATCGCCATAGGCCATGGTGAGGTCCCGGATGTTCAGGGCGCCGCCTTTGAAGCGAGGCGTACTCTCCTCGGCCGTGCCCGTGGGATGCGGGCCGGCAGCGGCCCGCAGTTCGCTTACCTCGACCAATCCGCTCGCAGCACTGGAGCCGCGCCCTTGTTTTCCGAGCCGCAGTCTCGCATCGATATAATTGACGAAGTGGGTCAGCGGCACGGTGATGACGAGATAGAAGATGCCCGCCAGCAGCAGCGGTGACAGATTGCCGGTGACGACAGCCTGATCCTGGCCGACACGGAAGAGCTCCCGCTCGGAGGCGAGCAACCCCAGGAAATAGACAAGGCTGGAATCCTTGACGTTTCCGATGAATTGATTGACCAGCGCCGGCAGAACCCGCCTGATGCCTTGCGGGATGACGATCAGGCGCATGCCCTGCCCGTGGCTCATGCTGAGCGCCCGGCAGGCTTCCATCTGGCCGCGTTCGACACTTTGAATGCCCGACCGGAAGATTTCACCGATATAGGCTCCGGCGATCAGGCTGAGCGCCAGGATGCCGAGCGGAAATGGCGACGGACCGAAGATCTCACGCCCGATCCGGGCAAAACCCTGGCCGATGATCAGAATCGTGACGATCGCCGGCAGCCCACGGAAAACATCGGTATAGATGCGCGCCGGCAGCCGCAGCCAGCGGGACTGCGAAATGCCCATCACGGCGAGAGCCATGCCAATAGCGACGCCGAGCACGGTCGAGGCGGCGGCTAGGATCAACGTATTCTTCAGGCCGACGCTGATCATGCTCGGCAGAACTTCCGCCATGGCATCCCAGTCCAGGAAGCTGCGGCGCAGATTTTCAAGCCAGTTCATTCAGATCCCCATGAATTCTTGCCCGGCGCAGACGCCGCCGTCCGACGGAGCCTTGGTAAGCCGCCCGCCATGAGCGGGCGGCTTGCGGCGTCACTTCTTGGGAAGATACTGCTCCGGCATCGGCGAGCCGGGGAACCACTTTTCATAAAGGGTCTTCCAGGTGCCGTCCTGCATCGCGTCGTGAAGCGCGCCGTTGAGCGCCGTGCGGAAGGCGTCATTTCCTTTTCGGACTACGAAGCCAGCAGGCGCATCGAAAGACGGGATATTCACGGCAACCTTCAGCGCGGGATAGCGCTCGCCATATTGCTTGGCGGCCTCGTAATCGAGAAAGTGCGCATCGACCGTTCCGTTGTTGAGGGCGGCCACGGCAGAATTGTTGTCGGGGAATTTCACCAGATCAGTCCCGCCGAAATTCTTGGCCGCATAGACTTCCTGCAAGGTTCCCTGCACGACGCCGAGACGCTTGCCCTTGAGGCCATCGGCATCCTTGATACCGGCATCCGGGGTCAGGACGGAGAGATAACCGGCGAGATAGCCGTCGGAAAAGTCGACGGTCTTCTTGCGTGCTTCGGTGGTTCCGATCGCTGCAACGGCAACGTCGAACCGTTCGTTTGCGACCGACGGCAGGAGTGCTGAAAATTCCTGGCCCGTGAACGTCACCTCGTCCTTTTGAAAGCCGAGGCGGGAGACGACGTTGAGAAACAGCTCGATATCGAAACCGGTGAACTGGCCGTCCGCCGTGGCAAACGTATAGGGCTTGGAATCGCCCATCGTGCCGACGCTTATCACCCCGGGCTCGATAAGCTTATAGGGATTGTCGGCGGCGGCCGCAGAGCCTGCCCCCATCGCAAGAAGGCATGTCAAAAGGCCAGCCCGCAATGGGGCCAGGGTGGCCGCGAATGATTCAAAAGGCTTCATGTTCGTTCTCCGCTCTGAAAGGAATGCTCTTGTCGGCATCGTCGGGTCGCCCTGCCCCACCGCGCATTGCGGCAGAGACTTCTGGACAAGATACCGGTCTCCTGTATAAAGAGACCGGTCTCACAACATATTTGATATCCGTCAATTGACCGGTCGTCAACAACTCTTGTAGTCCTCGGCTCATGGAAGATTCCGCTCATTCGAAACGTGCAGTCACGGTCGCCGACGTCGCCAAGGCCGCAAAGGTCTCGAAGGCCACTGCCGCCCGTGTGCTCGGCGGCTACGGCGTGGTCAGCGCCAAGATCACGGATCAGGTCATGGCAGCCGCCGCTGCCCTCGAATACCGCCCGAACGAGCTCGCCCGGAGCATGAGCACAGGAAGGTCCGGCATCATCGGGGTCGTGGTCGGCGACATCGAGAACGCCTTCTTCAGCCTGGCGGTGCGCGGCATCAGCGATGCGGCCCGTCTTGCGGGATTCAACGTCATCATCGCGAATTCGGGCGAAGAGCTCGATGCGGAAAAATCGGCCGTCGACCTCCTGATCGGCAAGCGCGTCGATGGCCTGATCGTGACGCCAGCCCGCTGCGACAGCGTCGAGCATCTGCAGCACGTCCGCCGTGCCGGCGTGCCGCTGGTCTTGTTCGATAGGGCTATCCCGGAACTCGACGTCGACGCCGTGACCGGCGACGACCGGGATGCGGCCATCGCGGCGACCCGCTATCTGATTGGGCAAGGACATCGCCGCCTCGCCTACGTCTCTGCCATGGATGCCGAGGATGGTGGGCTCACCGATATCGGGCGGATCTCGAATTCCGCCGTCCGCGAACGCGTGGAAGGTTTTGTCAGCGTCTTGACCGGGGCGGGTTTGCCGAACCCTCTTCATTATGTCAGGCTCGGCGCCACGGACCAGCATCAGACGGACGGCGTGATCAAGCGCCTGCTCGCGGACAGTGCCGCGCCGACGGCGCTGCTAGCATCGGACAGCCTCGTCGGCTTGCGCATCTTCAAGTCGCTGCAATCGCTCGGCCTTTCCATCCCCAAGGACGTGTCTATGATTTCGTTTCTCGATGCCGACTGGACCAGCGTCACCGTTCCGCCGATCACCATCGTCGACCAGCGCGTCTATGAGATGGGCAAGCTTGCCGGCGAACGGCTCGTCGCCCGCATCGAACGCGCGCCCCTTGCCGTCGAACGCCTACGCGTCAGCACGAGCCTCGTCCTGCGCGGTTCCGTCGCAAAGATCGGCCGGTGAGACCTACTGAGTTGGCTATACCCGCATCGCTTTGCGAAGCAGCGAGTAGTACCGCATTGCGATCGGTCACGAATGCCCATGGTCGCCGATTTGATATTACATGGGGTTGCTGTTGTCTTTGCCTGACCAACGTTATTTAATACCGAAAATACTCGATGTGGGATTTTCAGGAAGATCATGCTCCAGTCAAAAGACGCTTCATCTGAGCTGATAAATTTGATCTATGGAAGTCTATTCGGTGAGTGCAACTGGCAGGATTTTCTGGATCGCGTTGCGCAAACTTCGCCGAATGGAAAGGCTGCCCTCCATTACCACGATCTGGCCTCGCCTGTGGCCCATGTTCCTTACGTATCGGGGTTCTCGAGGACCGAAGTCGACCAGTTCAGCAGCCACTTTGCCGCAGTGAACCCCTGGATTCCGAGATTGAGCTTTGTGCCCGTCGGTCAGGGTGTCTGCGGAGACGAGATCTTTCCACGCGAGGACTTGCTCAAATCGGAATTCTACAATGATTGGCTGAAGGGGCAGGCCCAATGCGAGACGAGCATCGGTGTCTCCATTATTCGGGAGGAAACCCGCACCTTCGTCCTATCGACCTGCACGTCGTCAGCGGATCCCGATTTCAACAAAGAAGCAGCCGGGCGTTACACGATACTCGCGCCCCATTTGAAAAGGGCTTTCGACTTCATCCGGAAGCGCGACCTACTCGCCCCGGAGAGACAGACAACGCAAACCCTGTTTGATAGCATCGGCGTCGGACTGATCTACGTTTCGGAGCAAGGGCGAGCACGTCAATGGAATAAGAGCGCGGAAGCCTTGATGGCGGCTGGCTTTCCTGTGTATGTCGCCCCAAGCGGCAAGCTCGAACTTCAATGCGAGAGGTCTGCTGCCGTTCTCGATTTCCTGACTTCCAGAAAGGGTGTGCAATCAAGGCCGCATACGGCGATTGCAAAGGGGAAGGACAAGGCTAGTTATCGCATCACACTCCTCCGGCTCCAGTCGGATGCATTCACTGAGTTCTTGGAGGGGCCGACCGTGGCCGTCATTGTCGAGCCGATGGTGGCTACGCCACTCAATGAGCGGCGAGACTTCCTTATGGAAGCCTACAAACTGACTGCGACGGAGATTCGGATCGCATCGAGCATCGCCTCCGGCCATTCCCCAAAAGAGGTGGCCATAGCCGATCACATCAGCTACGAAACGGTCAGAACCCACCTCAGAAACATCTATTCCAAGCTCGGGGTAAACTCCCGGGTTGGCTTGGTCGCGCTGCTCATGCGCTGACGATAATCTTGCAATTCTTCCTCTACCTCCCGCATGGCTAGCGAGGCTTTGCATATTGCGACCGGGTTACGAGCGCAGGACGCGCAACATTCGAAGAAGAAATCCGGCAATCCTTGTCTCGTTGCGTGGGAAAACCAAGACTAATCCCACTAATCATAGAGCTCGCCATGACCAATCTGCTCCCTGGCGGGTGCATCGCTGATTGAGGGGTCGTCGGCCGGATCGGGATCTCTCTTGTTGGCATCGCTCAGAAACTGCGCGGCCTTCAGGAGCGCCGCGGTTATCTCCTCCGAGCCCCATCCGGCTTCATTGGCGGCTGCAATCAGCCTTTCCAAAGCATCGCGCGCGGCAACGGTCGCCTCTTCGAAGCGCTGCGCGGGAGATTCGTTCTTCGGTGGTGGAAAGGTCATCGGCGTTCCCTCCATGTGGCTGTTGGGGGATGAACGCAGGCCGCGGCAAATGGATGCACGATCTGCTGATTTAACAAGCGGCGACCCTGTTCACACTGGACCGGCAGGGTCGGCGACGTCTTTCAGCCTCAGATGACCGTCTGCAACAGAAACGGAGAGCTCTCCAACGGACGCTGGGCGAGGATCCTCAGCATTGCGGGGCCTTGTATACCGGAAGTCGTGCAGGAGCGGCCGTCATGATAGACCACCGTCATGACGCGGCTGAGACTATCGTACCTGATCTCTGCGATCGTACGGGTGTGAACCGGAAAGATGAATTCATGGGGTTGAGATTTCTCCCCCGAGGTTTTCAAGGTCATTGCGATGCCCCAACGAAAAAAGCAATTTTAGCTCCACCGCGCCTGGCCTGAGCCTAACGGCGCCTATCAACCACATATTGCTGCGACGGTCGCGTGACATCGGCGTGACATGCAGAATCGACGCTGCCAACTCAGGGCCGGATTCGTGACGCGTCAGTTGCCAAAGCTGCGATCAACCTTCAATGCAATGTCCGACAGATCCCGTGTGCGAGAGCGGTCTGCGGCCAGCATTCGACCGTGCGCGCCAGCGATCGAACGGCTTCGTCCACGTTGAAAACCACATCCCCAAGCCGCTCGATCTCATAATCGAGCTCGTAGACCTGGACTTCGTCGAGGTCGTCACTCTGAAGCACTCGCCTCATAGCATCGATAAGGCGCTCAGTTCGCCCAACGATATCAAGAGCGCTGCGTATGATGATGTCGAACATGATTATCCCCTCGCTTCGATAATGAAGCGTCGGCCATAATCGTGATGCTGACAATCCTGAAATCTTGTCAGACGCGGCCTCGGATCGCGTCATAGAGATCCCTCAACTCACGCAGTGCGGGTCGAGGCCGATGACGCGGCAGAGCGGCTCGACGAACGGCGAATGCAAGCGCGCCGGCGACAGCCGCGACGAGCAGAAGCGTCGAGGCCGGGTAGAGCTTCACCGTTGCCTCCGTCTGACGCATGGCTTTCCCGGCATTTCCCTTAGCCGGTCGGGCAGCATCGAGGACCTGCTGCTGCAGCGCGCTGATCTGCTTTCGCAGCGCGCCGAGCTCTTCGCCCAGGTCATGATCAGGCTGCCGGGGAACGCCGACGAAGGCCGTATTCGTATCGATGACGGCTTTCGGAACGGGGTCGCCGATCTTGGCCCCCTTAGTGTCGAGGATCGTCGTCTCAGTGCTCTTGCGGCGCGGCATGATCATTTCTCCTTCCTAGAGCTTGATGCCGAAAGGTGTAAGCGGGCGGTCTTCAGCCGACATCATGCTCTAACTATCTAATGTAGAATAAGATTCAGATTTTAGGGCCGGCCGGGCCTAAAATTATACTGTTCTAGTCGTCGTCGAGCGAGAAGACGGGCCGGTAGTGACGCGCGGCGATCAGCAAGCTCCGGTCGGGCTGGATGATGTAGATCTCCTCTACCTCGCGTCCCCACTGATCTGTGAAGGTGTGGGGGAAGGAAGAGCCCGCGGGTGATTTCGTCAACTTCGTGCGAGGCTGGCCACTATACGTGATGCTGCCGGGAATGGGCGCCAGTCCGGCCGACGAATAATTGCCCGCACTGGTGGTGCAGCCTGTAAGCACAACCGCAAAAACCAGCCAAAATGCTATGCTCCGCTTCATCGATCCCTCCAACTGCCTCTTCACGCGACAATCGCTTTTTATCGTCAATGTAACAGGGAACGACAGACATTGTTCCAGAATTTGGCCGGCGACATCAGTGCAGGCGAGACTTCGCCCCGAAACCGGAACGGCCGCGCCACCGCCTCGTTGTCTCGAAGCACATGCAATCGCCCATCCCTCACGTTGGCGTGTTTTCTCGACATGCTGGACGAAGAGGATTATCCGCCGATATTCGACCCGAAGCGAAAATCCTACCGATAGCGATCGCACATGCGCATAAGTTCCGGAGTTATCCTATTTGCCGTCGCGACCATTTTGGGCGCACCGGCCTTCGCGCGTGCCGACGCGGTGAAACCACCTGATGTGTCCACCGTCATTCTCTCCATCTCGCCGCGGACGGTTCGCTGGGCCACCGTCCACAAACATCCGGAGCCCGCCGATCACGATCCTTACTACCATGTCGAGGTGATCGAGAAGGAGCGAGCGTCGCCGCCATGGCAATTCAAACGACTGCCACACATGTCGTTGTAACGGCGGACGATTTGGACAGAAGCCGCGTGCGACGAAAAGCCAAGACCTATTTTTACAAGGACATCCAATTCCGGATCGCCTCCAAGCCTGGCGCGCGCAATCTCTCATGCAGCGGGAGGTCGGCGTTTGCCGGACGACAATTCTTGAATGCGTCGACGCCGCAAACAATATGCGCCCATAATAGTCAGAGGGCGACCGTACCAACACGGCGCGTGAACAAAAGGGAGTTCGGCGATGCTAGCAATACCAGCCGGATATGCCGGGGCCGCAATCGCTGCTCTGTGTGCAGCCCATCAGATGGGCCGAATTTATTCCTCCGCCGAACCGTTCGGTCCTGAGCTCATGAATGTTGCGAGAAATCTCGGCATTTTCATTCTGCCGGCGCTCGTTCTGCTCCTGGCTGGGCCTTTCAGGATGTGGTTCGACAGATTTGCGCCGCTGTACCCCTTTGTGCTCGGAGCCGGTGTCCTCAACATCTATGTGCAGGACGATGCGCTGGCTGCCGGTCTGCCGATGATCGTGCTCGTCTACCCCTTCCTGGTGATTTTTGCGCTCGCCTATTTGTTGCGCGGGCGAATGTCGGAAATGCGCAATTGAATCCTGCAGCGCCCGAGGACGAGCGACTCCATCTCGGCATTCGAAGGTCGAAGGGTTGCAAGAATCGAAGAAATACACTTTTTGTGTAAGGGATGAGTCTCAACGCTACCCCTGCTAGAGAAAATACTGCCGCCCATCGCCGGCGGAAGGATATCTATGTTTCTTCAGCTCAAGCGTTCCGGCTGATCCTAACCGCACCACCCCCAAATTAGCTGACCAGATGAAAGCCGTGACATCCGGCGGTGCTCTTCGTGTCCCCGCCTTTCCGACCTGAGAGCGGAAGTTGGCACATCTGGGAATTTCGAAATCCTCGCATCTATTTTCTACATAAGGACATCTCCATGAAGCATCTGCGTAATCTCCACCTGATGATGGCAAGCACCGCGTTCCTGACGCTGGCCAGCCCGGCGCTTGCCCTTGATGGCACGGACATGATGAAGAAGCTCAATGCCGCAACCAGTGCCGGCGGTACGGTCATCACCTTCGAGAAGGCGGAAGCCGATGGCGACACGGTAACGGCGACCGGTGTCCAGGTGGGATCATCAAGCCTGCCCGGCGACACTTTGAAGATCGGCGATCTCACCTTCGAGGGTGTTGAGGAAATCGAAGGCGGTGGCTATCACGCCACGACCGTCTCCTTCCCGGATATCGATATCAGCCATGAGGAAGGACGTTTTTCCGCAAACGAGATCCAGATCACAGGCCTCACGATTCCCGCCAATGCAACGGGCGATACGCTGAACGACTTCCTCCTCTATGAAACCGTCAGCACCGGGCCCATCGCCCTCAACATCAAAGGCAAGGACGTACTCGCGATCGAGAGCATCGAGTCGAACCTCGAACGCCAGGATGGCGGCTTTGCCTATGACGCCAATGTCGCCGGTCTCAAGGCCGACCTGTCGCAGGTCGAGGATGCGAATGCGAAGGAAGCCATCGAGAAACTGGGCCTGACCACGCTCGACGGCGCGGTGACCATGAAGGGCATCTGGGAAATCGAAAGCGGCAAGGTCGCTGTCGACGAATATGCTTTCGACTTCAAGAATATCGGCCGGCTGAATTTCGCCGTCGACTTCTCCGGTTACACGCTGGGCTTCATCAAGTCGCTGCAGGAGACTGTGAAGACCGCCGAGGCCAATCCGAACAAGGAAGAGGCCAACCAGGCCGTAGGCCTTGCGATGCTGGGGCTGATGCAGCAGTTGACGATCAACAGCGCCTCGATCCGCTTCGACGATGCCTCGATCACCAAGAAGGCACTCGACTATGCCGGCTCGCAGCAGGGCGTCACGGGCGACCAGCTGGCGCAATCGCTGAAAGGTCTCGTGCCGATGATGATGGCGCAGCTCAACATGCCCGAGCTGCAAAACCAGGTGGCGGCTGCCGTCACCACCTATCTCGACCGACCGAAAAGCCTGACCATCAGCGCCGTGCCGGAAAAGCCGGTTCCCGTCCCGATGATCATCGGTGCGGCTATGGGCGCACCGAACACCATTCCTTCGGTGCTTGGCGTCAAGGTCACGGCGAACGACTAACCATTCGCAGAGGTGTTTCACGAACGCCGGCTGCCAGAGGCGGGTTTTTCCGACCTGCCTCTGCACCCCTTTTCTGGGAAAGCGGAGCAACATCCAAGCCAACGAAAGATGTCCACCACCTCTAAAGCATGTCGCGCAAAGTGCGCAGCGGTTTTGCGACAACGACATGCGCGAAAACAGAGACCTAAAGCGCGAGGAGCGAATCTGAAAGATCGCTCCTCGCGCTTTAGTCACTCCAGGAGAAGTGCGAAGCGGTTTTCCCGCGAAAGACTCTAAAACTCGTCGCTGCGACGCTTCACGGCGTGCTTCAACGCCACCATATGCCTTCGCCGCTCCAGCATATAATCGGCATATCCGATGCAGATGAACAGCAGCGTGGGGCCGGCGTAGATGATGATCAGAGCCAATGCGATAAGGATGAATGCGCTCGTCATGGTCTTGTTTTCCATCACTATTGGTCGCCACATCTGAAGCAGCGAGAGCGGACGGGTCCTCATCTCGGCAATGCCTGTCCTTATTCCTTCAAAATTCGCCGGCTTCCGATTCGTTCCCTGCGGGTAGCGATTTCCCTTTGCGCGGCAGGCCCTATCGAACGACAATGGTGAAGCGGACGGCTCTCCCGGCCTTAATCACGCCCGCGGCCGTTCCTCCCGCATCGCCGCCGTCACGCTCATAAGCAGCGGGCCCGACATCAGATCCGGAAGCAAAACCGATAGTTTCGGCTTCCAGTTCGGATAGCTGTCGCTGGTGCCTGGGACATTGGTTGGCCTTTTTTCGTCGGTGAGATCGGCGAGACGGACCACGGCGAGAAGCGACGGCGTCCTGGCGATGAAGCGATAGGCGCTGACGGTCAATTCCCTCAGAGTTTCCTCGCTTGCCCGCGCTTGGGAAAGTCTGGCCGGCAAGTCGAGGCCGGCAGCCTTCAGCGCCGCTTTCAGGTTCCTCCGCTCGCGCTTGCGATCTTCGAGATGTGTCTCGGTGAGATCGGGCGGCACGATTCCGTGGTCGCACCGGGCCTGAATGTCGGCGCCGCGCCACCAGCCGGCAAGGGTCTGGTGGTCGTGCGTCGAAATGCAGGCCAAAGCCAGGGCGGGATAGACGTCCGCCGGCTTGAAGCCCTTCTCGTCCTGTTCATAAGAAAGGATGCGATAGGAGAGAATGTGGGCCGCCGCCAGATCGTCCTGCAACCCCTTGGGGATCAGTCCCAGGTCTTCTCCGATGACGAGGCACCGATGCTCGGCGGACACTTCTGCGAGGATCTGCAGAAGCCGATCCGCGGGATAGCGGACATAGGCACCGCCGTCCGGCCTGCTGCCCAATGGCACCAGGAAGATGCGGTGAAGTGCTGCGGCGTGGTCGATGCGGATGGCGCCCGCATATCGCATGGCAGCGCTGACCATGCGCCGGAAAGGCGACATTTCTCCTGCCGCGATCGCGGAAGGCAGATATCCGGCAAGGTGCCAGTCCTGCCCGTCCACGGCGAATGGATCGGGTGGGCTGCCGATCGTGGCCTTAGAGACATAGGTATCCGGCTCGCTCCATGTCGCCGAGCCATCAACCGCCTCCCCGACGGCAAGATCGAGATAGAGCCCGATCCGCAGGCCGGCCTTCCGCGCCCGCTCCGCCGCCTGCATCAGCTGCCGGTGAGCAAGCCATTGCAGCCACATGTGGAAACGGACATCGTCCGCGTGTTCGCGCTCGAATTCGGCGACGGCGGCGCTGTCGAAGCGCTGGAAATCGGCCGGCCAACATTTCCAGCCGGCGCCCGCCCCGCGCTCGACCATGGAAAATGAGAGGCATTCAAAAAGCGCATGCAGCCGCAGGCTGTTACCGCCTTGCACGACGAAGGCGTCGAAATCGGTCGGATCATAGGCCTCATCGATCACGCTGCGCTGTCGCCAGGCAGGCCAGAGATCGCGCAGGACCCTCAGCTTGATCTGTGCGACGCCAGCGTAATCGACGAGATCGGTTTGGCGAAGACCTGCCAATTGCCGTTCGAGTTCGGGACCGCAGGCAAAACCCGGCAGCCGGTCGACCGCGATATAGAGCGGATTGAGATGCTGGCGGCTCGAGGGTTCATAGGGGCTGCAACGGTCGGGATCGGCGAGAAACGGCGCGTGAAGCGGGGTGAGGCCGATGAAATCGGCGCCCAGCGACCCCGCGAGATCCGCTATATCGGACAGATCTTCGAAGTCTCCTATGCCCCAGTTGCGCGCCGAACGAAGCTCGTAAAGCTGCAGGCTCAAGCCCCAGACGCGCGTGCCGGAAAGGAAGTCCGGCAGAAATGATCTGGCGATCTTCTTGGCCGCCGGCTTGGGCTCCCGCCGTAGCGCGTCGGTCTCGGGATCGGTCGCTCCCTGCAAGTCGATCTTCAGCGCCGAGAGGATCTTGCGCTTGGTTTCGCCTGAGATCGCCACCTCCCGATTGTCGGGACTGGGCCTGGTCAGGATGATGCCGTGCCGGCGGGCGAGCTTGTCGAGCTCAGCAGATTTCATCGTTCGATCGCCTTCCTGTCAGCGCGCCGTCACGCCTCGCCGATGCTCCAGATCACCGTCCAGGGCGCGAGATTGCCGCCATCGCTACCGCCGAGACGGAAGATCGTCTCGCCGTCGTCCTGCTGCGAGGCGAGCGTCGCCGCCTCGGTACCGAGGTTTGCGCGCAGATGCAGACGCCGGTTTTGCGCCAGGGTCCAATCCACCGCGAGTGCGCTTCCCGCCGAGCGATAGACCGCCTTTCCGGCGCCAGCGCCTTTGAGCAATGGCACGATCCTCCGGTGTCGGAGGTCGAGAAGCGTCCTGTAAAAATCGAAGACATCGGAGGAGGCGAGTTTCGACCAGTCCAGCTTGGCGGCGGCGAAGGTCGATGGCGCCGTCGGGTCGAGAAGGTCGTCGGCGTCGAAGCCTGGCAGACGCGAAAGCTCCTCGCGACGTCCTTTCCTGACCTTCTCGTTCAGATCCTCGTCGAAATCGCAGAAAAAGGGGAAAGGTTCTCTGGCGCCCCATTCCTCCCCCATGAACAGCATCGGAATCTCGGGCGCCAGCAGGTAGACGGCGGCGACGGCCTTGCCGACATCGGCAGGGCTCGAAGCCAGAACCCGATCCCCCAGCGCCCTGTTGCCGATCTGATCATGGTTCTGGATGAAGGAGATGAAAGCGGTGGGCGGGAGATGGCTGCTCGGCGTGCCGCGGCTTGCGCCGCGATACGGCATGTGTTCCCCCTGAAAGACGAAGCCTTCCGCCAGCGCTCGGCCGAGCTTGCCGGCGTCACCGGCGTAGTCGGCATAATAGCCGAAGGTTTCTCCGGTGGCGGTGATATGCAGCACGTGGTGCACGTCGTCGTTCCACTGGGCGGTGAACAGCTTCACTTCCCCGTTTTCGCCACGCGTCAACAGGTCGCTGTCGTTCTCCTCGTTTTCGACGATCAGATGAACATGCCGGTCGCCGGCCGCGGCCCTGACGCGGCGGGCAAGCGCGTGAAGCAGATGCTCGGCGCTGTCGTCCCTAATGGCATGGACGGCATCGAAGCGGAAACCGTCGAGCCTGAACTCGGTGATCCAGTAGATGGCGTTCTCGATGATGAACTCGCGGATCATCTCCGATCCGTCGCCATCGTAGTTGATGCCGTTGCCCCAGGGCGTCTTGTGATGGTCGGTAAAGAGCGGCGCATAGGAGGGGATATAGTTTCCGTCGGGCCCGAAGTGATTGTAGACCACGTCCAGCAAAACCGCGATGCCGCGCTGGTGCGCTGCGTCCACCAACGCCATGAAATCTTCCGGCCGGCCGTAGCTGCTGTCTGGAGCATAGGGAAGCACGCCATCATAGCCCCAGCTGTAACGGCCGGGAAATTCACTCAGCGGCATGATCTGCAGTGCCGTAACGCCCAGCGCCTGCAGATGGTCGAGCCGCTCGATCGCGGCCTTGAAAGTACCCTCCGGCGTGAAGCAGCCGATATGCATCTCGTAGATCACCATCTCTTCCCAAGGCCGTCCGGTCCAACCGCTCGTCGTCCAGCGATAGAGGGAAAGGTCGACCACTTCGCTCGGTCCGTGCACATCCTGCGGCTGAAACCGCGAGGCGGGATCGGGTATTTCGAGACAATCCGGCAGGACGAAGCGGTAGCGCGTACCGACACTGGCATCCGCGACCGTATAGTGGTGCCAGCCGTTCCCGACCGCCTGCATCGGCCGCGGATCAGCGCCTTCGAGATTCAGCGACACACTTTCATGCAAGGGAGCCCAGAGGCGAAACAGGATGCCCTTTTCGGTGAACGCGGGGCCGAACGTCATTTTGGTCAAGGGAAAGCCTTCGATGAAATTAGGATGGGATTCGGGTAACTTTTGCGGGAGCAAAAAGTTTCGTCCGCAAGCCGACGCGCGAAAGCGGCCGCTGCCACCAGGATGACGACTTCACCGGGACATAGAAGGTTGCGTCAGTCGAGCCAGGTCGCTGGTTCGCGCACTGATTGGCGGCGATGATGTCTTTGAGGGCATCAAGCGGAATTTGCGGTTTTTCGTGCGTGGGGGAACACTTGCCGGCCGGCTGTCGTTTCCGTCCTGACAATGGAGAGCGATATGTCGAACGTCTCAAGGACAGGCAAGGAAGAGATCAACAACGCGACCAGCCAGACCACCTTCGGGAAGTCTGTCGAGAGCCAGGCGCAAATCGAGGATGCGGCGGCACAAGCGTCGCCCGACGCCGGCGGCGAGATGCTCAACATCTACCGGTTGGAGCCGATCGCCGCACCCGACGATCCGAGATGGGACAATTCCCCCGGGCACGGTACCGTCGTCGTCGCCGCCAGAACGGCCGGTGACGCCAGGATCGTCGCCGCGGCTCGTGAGCTCGACTTCATGGAAGTGGATGCGGCTCCCGCCGAGGATGTGACGACGGTCAATGCCAGCGCCTTTCGGGACGACAAGCTCTACACCGTAATCGAGATCGACCGGAACAGGCGCGATGGCACGCGCGGGATCCTCGACGGTGCCGTCACCGTCGATACGATCCGGCCGGTTCAATCGGACTGACGTAGCAATTTACCGACGCAATCGGCGAGGCGCCGGAACGTCACCATCATAGGTCCCTCGTTACCTTGGAGTTCTCATGAATACGGCCAACCTCCAGCTCAAGGGCCTCATCATGGCAATGGCGTCGATATGTGATGCGATCGTCGAGAAGGAACTGCTGACCAGCGGAGAACTCAATGCCGCGCTCGCGAAAGCCAAGAAGGCAGTCGAGGATGACGACGACCATGAACTGTCGGATGCCAACCGCGCCGCGATCCTGTTCCCCATCCGCGTGCTGCAGCTTGCCGAAGGGGCAGGCAGGAGAGGCGAACGGTTGACGTTTTCGGACTATGCCAAGCTCGTAGGGAAGATGACCTGAACATTTTCGAGGCTTCGCTGACGAGAACCCTATGTTCTCTCCCGGGCAATCAGGGGAAGCTTGTTAATGCGCGTAGCCTCTACACATGTGGTTGACTTCATATCGGCATGAGCCGTATAAATACCTTGTCAACCAAGGAGCCGCTCGATGGCCCGCCACGCATCCACTTCCGTCACCGCACAGGAGGAGCCGAATTCCATCAGGACCGCGTTTCTGCGACGCGCGACGTCGGCGCTGGAGCGCATTTCGGCAAATGTGTCGGCAAAGGACTTGGCCGATGCGCTTTCAGCCCCGACCGACGCCGGATCGTTGGCGCAGCTTCTCAGCCGCTCGGATATGGTGGGCGCGGCGATAAACGATCTCGATCCGCTGGTTCCAGCACTGGCGCGCAACGTCGAGCATCGGCAAAATCTCATCGAACGGGCCGGTGGAACGATGTCGGCCGAGGATGCCGGACGTATCCTCGGCATCAGCAGACAGGCCGTCGACAAGAGGCGGCGAGCCGGTACGCTGCTTGCCGTGCGCGAGGGCAGCGACTGGCGCTATCCGCTCTGCCAGTTGGACCAAGGTGAGGTGATCGCGGGGATTTCCGACGTCGTGCGTGGTTTTGCCGCCGCCGGTCCCTGGATCGCATTGGATTTTCTACTTGCTCCCGATACGGTTCTCGGTGGTCGGACACCCCTGCAGGCGCTCCGCGACGGCGATCGTGAAGCAGTCCGGCGTCTGCTCCGGATTGAAACCTCCGACGGCTTTGCCTGATGCCGGCAAATGCAGGCAGAGGGCCGTCGGGAGTTGCCCTGCCCCCGCCTCCTTGGCTCGCCCATTCGTCATTGCCGATCGACCTCATTCCGGCCGGGCAGGTTCTCCATAGGGTCCATCGGACGCATCTCGATCCCATCTTCTTTGGACCCGGCCCCGGGATTTCCGCCACCAATCGTTTCGACAGCGCCAGCGGACGTTTCGGAATTCTCTATGTCGGGATGAGCCGCAGGGGAGCGCTTGCGGAAACCATCCTGCGCAATCCTCAGCGGTTGATGGTGTCCATGACCGAAATCACCACCCGCGCCATCAGCGTGCTCAGCTGTAGCAGACCGCTGAGGATCGTGCGCATGCACGGAACCGGCCTGCAGGCACTCGGCACTGATAATGCTATCTCCACCGGCCCCTACGGACCATGCGGCCTTTGGACGGACGCGCTTTGGGACCATGCCGACCGCCCGGATGGCCTCGCCTACCAATCGCGCCATGATTCCAGCGAGATCTGCCTCGCCCTTTTCGAACGCAGCGACATGACGTTCGACAGAAAGGGCGCGCTTCCGCTCTCCGGCATCCTCAAGGAGATTGCCGCGATCCTCGAGGTCTACGGCAAGTCGTTGTCACCGGTCGGCCCCGTTTAGACGGCAAACGCAGCTGCAGTTCGACGGCGATGGCACATTGCCCCGCAGCGCAACGCTGTCAATTTTCCGATAAGTTGATTTATTTGGTCTTGTTTTCCGCCTGGTTCTGAGGCTATACGCGGCCGCATATACTCACGCACCGGGAATTTCTTCGTGACCAGCCTCAAATTGCTTCTGGCCGCCTGCGGCCTCTCCGCCATGATCGGTCTTGCCGCAAATCCGTCTTTGGCCGGTTCGACGACCTACCCGCTGACCCTGGAAAACTGCGGCGCGCAGGTGACCTTCCAGAAGGCGCCAGAACGGGCGATCGGCCTCGGCCAGAACAGCGCTGAAATCCTGCTGCTGCTCGGCCTTCAGGACAAGATGGCCGGCACGGCCTTCTGGCCGAGCAAGGTTCTGCCGCAGCTCGCCGAAGCCAATGCCAAGGTCAAGCTTCTAACCGTCGAGATGCCGACCTTCGAATCGATGCTCGCCGAAAATCCCGACTTCGTGGCGGTGGCTCTGCCAAGCCTGGTCGGGCCGAACAGCAAGATCGCCAAGCGCGAAGATTTCGACAAAGTGGGTGTCGCGACCTATCTCTCGCCCAGCACCTGCCTCAGCACCAAGGACGTCAAAGACCAGTATGGCAGCCGCGCCGAGCTGTGGAACATGGATCTTCTCTACAGGGAGATCGATGAACTCTCTGAGATTTTCGACGTCGCCGATCGCGGCCAGGCGCTGATCGCCGACTTCAAGGCGCGCGAAGCCAAGCTTCGCTCCAGCGTTTCGAAGGACGGCAAGAACCTTTCCTACGTCTTCTGGTTCTCCAGCCCCAGCCCGTCGGCTGACGCCTATCTCGGCGGCAAGAACAGCGCGTCCGGCTTCATCGCCGACCTGCTCGGCGGCCACAACGCGATATCAGCGGAAGCGGAATGGCCGACGCTCGGCTGGGAAGGCATCATCGCCTCCAATCCCGACGTCATTGTCGTCGCCAGTCTCGACCGTAACCGTTGGGAGCTCGACAAGCCGGAGGCCAAGATCAACTTCCTGAACACCGATCCGGCCGTCAGCCAGATCCCTGCCGTCAAAAACAAGGCGATCGTGATCATGGACGGCCAGGCCATGAACCCGACCGTCCGCACGATCTACGGCGCTGAGCAAGTGGCTGGCCAGCTGAAGGCTCTCGGTCTGTTGAAGTGACGGAAGCGGGCCGTATCTTCCGGCAGCTTGGAGCCGTCCTCGCACTGCTCCTCGCCTCTTTCTGCCTCATCGCTATCGCCATTGGCGTCAGCGTCGGGATCGGCGACCTGCCGATCCCGCTTGCAACCACGTTTTCGGCCGTCACCAACCGGCTGGGATGGACCGCGATCGAGCTGAACCGCATCCATGAGACCGTCATCTGGGATTATCGCCTGAGCCGCGCACTCGTCGCCGCCTTCTGCGGCGCGGGTCTGGCGCTATCGGGCGCGATCATGCAGTCGCTGCTGCGCAATCCGCTTGCCGAGCCCTATGTGCTCGGCATCTCCGCCGGCGCCTCTACCGGCGCCGTCGCGATTGTCATCCTAGGGATCGGCTCGGGCGCGGTGTCGCTCTCGGCCGGCGCCTTCGCCGGCGCTTTCGCAGCCTTCTTCTTCGTGGCGCTGCTCTCGAACGGCACGCGCGGCGGCACGGATCGCACCATCCTTGCCGGCGTCGCCGCATCGCAGCTTTTCAATGCCACAACGTCCTATATCGTCACCACCTCGGCCAATGCGCAGCAGGCCCGCGACGTCATGTTCTGGCTGCTCGGCAGTTTCGGCGGCGTGCGCTGGCCGGAATTCGCGCTGGTTTCTATCGTTGTCGGCGTCGGCCTCGTCGGCTGCCTGTTTTACGCCCGCGTGCTCGACGCCTTTGCCTTCGGCGACGAGGCGGCTTCCTCGCTCGGCGTCAATGTCGGCCGCGCGCGGATGGTGTTGTTCGCGCTGACGGCGATGATGACGGCGACGATCGTCAGCATGGTGGGATCGATCGGCTTCGTCGGCCTCGTCGTGCCGCATGTCGCCCGCTTTGTCGTCGGCCCGCTGCATGTCCGCCTGCTGCCCGCCTGCGCCATAACAGGGGCGATCTTCATGGTGCTTGCCGACATCGCCGCGCGCGCCCTCATTCCGAACCAGATCCTGCCGATCGGCGTCGTCACGGCCCTGGTGGGCGTCCCCTTCTTCTCGATCATCCTCTACCGGTTCCAGCGCGCATCATGAGCATCAAGGCCGACAACCTCATCTGGAAGATTGGCAGGAAGACCATTCTCGATGGCGTTTCCATGGAGGCGCAGCCCGGCCGGATGCTTGGTCTGCTCGGGCCGAACGGCTCGGGCAAGACCTCGCTCCTGCGGCTTCTGACCGGCCTGAAGCGGCCGCATTCCGGCCGCGTCACGCTCGACCGGAGCGACATCGGCACGATCAGCCGCCGCTCGATTGCCCGGCGGATCGCCTTCGTCGAGCAGCATGCGACGACAAATGCCAACCTGAAAGTGGTCGACGTCGTCAAGCTCGGAAGGTTTCCGCACCGGTCGATGTTTTCGGGCTGGACGAATGCCGACGAGGAAGCGGTTGAAGAGGCGCTGGCGCGCGCCGGCATGGCGGAGAAACGCGACGATCGCTGGCAGAGCCTGTCGGGCGGCGAAAAGCAGCGCACCCATATCGCAAGAGCGCTCGCCCAGTCGCCCCAGGAGCTGATCCTCGACGAGCCGACAAACCATCTCGATATCCAACACCAGATCGGCTTGATGCGGCTCGTCTCCGGCCTCCCGATAACCAGCATCGTCGCCCTGCACGATCTCAACCATGCCGCCATGTTCTGCGATCAGCTGATCATCATGCAGCATGGCAGGATCGTCGCCTCCGGCGCGCCGCAGGATGTGTTGAGCGAGGAGCTTCTGCGTGACGTCTTCTCGGTCGAGGCCCGCATCGAAACCTCTCCCTATCATTCGCGCCCGCATATCCATTATCTCAGGTGACTGTCTACGGTCGTCTCAGGTGACGGTGAAACCGTCACCGAAATGACCGTTCCGCGGCCGCGCCGTCAGGGCGACGGCCCTTGCAGAAAGATCGTCGATAGCGGCGGCAGCGTCAGTGACAGGGAGACCCGTCTGCCATGGGCGGGCACCGGTTCGGTCGACACCGCGCCGTTGACCAGGCCGGAGCCGCCATATTCCCGCGCATCTGTCGTCATCTTCTCGATCCACACACCGTCACTGGGCACGCCGATCCTGTAGCCATAACGCGGCACCGGCGTGAAATTCGACATGACCAGCATCGACGAAGCGCGATCGCGTGCATAACGCAGCATCCCGAGCACGGAATTGACGGCGTCGTCGGCTGCCGCCCATTCGAAGCCCTCCGGATGAAAGTCGCCGAATTGCAATGCCGGCTCGTCTGCGTAGAGGCCGTTCAGATCCCTCACCAGCCGCTGGATCCCCACATGCTGGGGCCGGTCCAGCACATCCCAGGTCACCGAACCATCATGGTTCCACTCGCCCGGCTGGGCGACTTCGCTCCCCATGAACAAGAGCTTCTTGCCGGGATGACCCCACATGAACGCGAGATAGCTGCGCAGATTGGCGAATTTCTGCCATTCGTCGCCCGGCATCTTCGTCAGCAGCGAGCCCTTTCCGTAGACGACCTCGTCATGTGAAATCGGCAGAATGAAGCGCTCGGAATAGGCATAGATCATGCCGAAGGTCATCGTGCCATGGGCGTAGCTCCGGTAAATCGGATCCTTCTCGATGTAGCTCAGGCTGTCATGCATCCAGCCCATGTTCCATTTGATGTCGAAGCCCAGCCCCCCCTGCTCCGGCGGCTTTGTCACCCCGGGCCAGGCCGTCGATTCCTCGGCGATCGTCATCGCGTGCGGGCAGCGCTCGTGAATGATGCTGTTCAGGTGCTTGAAGAATTCGACCGCTTCCAGATTCTCGCGGCCGCCATACTGGTTCGGGATCCACTCGCCCTCGTTGCGGCTGTAGTCGCGGTAAAGCATCGAAGCCACGGCGTCGACCCGCAAACCGTCTATATGGTAGCGCTCCAGCCATTCCAGCGCGCTGGCGATAAGGAACCCTTTCACCTCGTTGCGGCCGAGATTGTAGATCAGCGTGTTCCAGTCGCGGTGAAAGCCTTCGCGCGGATCTTCGTGCTCGTAGAGCGCGCTGCCGTCGAAGCGGGCGAGCCCCCAGACGTCTGTGGGAAAATGGGCCGGCACCCAGTCGAGGATGACACCGAGCCCGGCGCCATGGCACCGGTCGATGAAATAGGCGAAATCCTCAGGCGTCCCATATCGGCCGGTCGGGGCAAACAGCCCGAGTGGCTGATAGCCCCAGGACCCACCGAACGGATACTCCATGATTGGCATCAGCTCGATATGGGTAAAGCCCATGTCGCTGACATAGGGAACCAGTCGCTGGCTGAGTTCGACCCAGTCGAGCGACCTGTTGCCGTCCTTTTGGTCGCGAAGCCAGGAGCCGGCGTGCACCTCATAGACGGAGAACGCGCCCTCCAGCCTGTCTTGCCGGGACCGTCCCTTCATCCAACCGTCATCGGTCCATCGAAACGGCGTCGACGATGCGACAATGGAAGCGGTCGAAGGGGCGGCCTCGCTCGCCCTCGCCACCGGGTCGGCCTTCTGCGGCAGACAAGTCCCTTGCGCATCGACGATCTCGAACTTGTATCTTTCGCCGGGGGCGAGGCGCGGAATAAACAGCTCCCAGACGCCCGCCGACGGTCTCAGCCGCATCGGGTTTCGCCGCCCATCCCAGGCGTTGAAGTCGCCGACGACCGAGACGCGGCGGGCATTTGGGGCCCAGACGGCGAAACGAACACCCGATATCCCGTCGATCGACATATCAACTGCGCCGAGCGTCCGGCCCAGACTATAGTGGGTGCCCTCCGATATCAGATGAAGGTCGAGCTCTCCGAGCAGCAGGCCGAAACTGTAGGGGTCCTCGGTGATCTGCACGGCATCCGGCCATGTGATCCGCAGCCGGTATCCCGTCCTCGACGCGGCTGCTGCCGCGAACAGGCCGGACGGATGGGCTATGCTGAACGGCGTCACCACCCGGCCGCTCGTCGCATCGATGAGATCGACCGCTTCGGAGCCGGGCAGATACACCCGCACGATCGTCATGCCGCCGCTTTGGTGGGGACCGAGGATCGAAAAGGGATCGCCGTGGCGCCCCTCGATCAAGGCCCATAGCGCATCCTGTCCGATGCCCGCCAGGAGTTCCGAGCGCTCAACATTCATGCCGTGACCCCCGTCAGACGCGCTACGATTTCGGTAAAGCCGGATAGCGGGATCGGAAGCCATTTCGGTCTGTTGCGGGCTTCATAGGCGATCTCGTAGGCGGCCTTTTCGAGAAGAAAGGCATCGAGAACGCTCCGTCTTTGATCGGGTGGCATGTCAAGCTCCTTCGATACGGAGACCGCCTGCGAATAGGCATCCAGAAAGGCCTCCTCGGCATTGCGCCCGAAGCGGGCGATCGCCTCACGGCGGACCTCGTTGTCGTGTTCGATGACCGCATCGTTATCGAGCTGGGCGGTGGCCACGAGGTAGCTCAGCGATCTCAAAAGCCCGGCGACATCACGCAGCGGATTTGTCTTGGCGCGGCGCTCGTTCAGGTTTTTCGCCGGCTCGCCCTCGAAGTCGATAATGACGGCATCACCCTCGCTGACAAGGATCTGGCCAAGATGGAAGTCGCCATGCGTGCGTGTCATCAGCGTATGGCGGCAGCTCTCCGCCATCGTCCCGGCGAGCTCTGCGAGTTCGGAACGACGCTCGAGAAGCGGCTTTGCGAGCAAGTCGATTGCGGGGTCGGCATTCTGCTCGCGTTCGTCAAGCTTCGACATGGCATAGGCGACTTCGCCGGAAACGGCCTTCTTCATCGCCTCGACCTCTTTGTCGCCTGATACCACCGGGCTGAAGGCCTCGTCCTCGGTCTTCGCAGCGAGCACGACATGCAATTCGCCGAGCCTCAGGCCGACCATCGCGACGAAGCTGATCAGCGACTGGAAAACGTCGTCGTCTGGTTGGACCGCCGGATCGTTGAGAACCAGTTCGTCGGCCCCGCGGCGCAGATTGTTCAGCATCCAGTTCCAGGCGTCGCCCTGATTGCGGATCGCACCCTGGACGATGATCAAGGTCGACCGGCGTCCGCTGGAATCGGTATGCGCCACCTCGCCGAGCAGAGGCGCCGTGTGGTCATAGCCGGCGCGGGTGAGATAGCGCGTCATCTCGACTTCCGGATGGATGCCCGGGAAGATGTGCCTGATCAGTTTGATCATCGCTACGTCGCCGACGAGCAGCGAGCTGTTGGACTGTTCAGCCGATAGCCAATGCACCGGCAGCTCGTCTGAAATATCGAGACTGTCGAGCTGTTCTGTCCCAAGAAATTCGAGCGTGCCGGTCCGGCCGGTGGTGCGCGAGCGGTCGCGAAGTCCGTGCAGAATGCCGCGCGCCATTGCCTCCACGGCAAATCCATCTGTGAGGAAACCAACGCGTCTACCTTGGCGAATCCTCCCAAGCGCAAGCTGCTGGGCAAGCGCGGAAGGGTGCGCATCGTCCCAGGCGACCGTGAGCGGCAGTTGGTAGGATTCGCTGTGGTTCGGCAGCACGACCTCCAGCTCGCCGAGGACGACGCCGTCGGCGAATGGGATGGGTGTCGCGGAGACCAGTCGGGCGGACTGAAGCGGCTGGTCCTTTGCCCCGAACCATCGCCGCCTGGAGAGATAGGCGGGCAAGATTTCGCCGCTCAGGATGCGTGCATGACCCGGTTCATCCACGAGGTCGAGCAGGCTACGCCGGATGACCATCGTCAACAGATCGGGAAGCTGTTCCGGCGGTGCAGTGCGCCACGCCGGCGGGTCGGCATCAGCCGTCAGCTGGAACCAGAAGAAACCGTAGGGCGGCAAGGTCAGGAGATAGGTCAACTGGCCGATCGGCGGAAACGGCGACATGCCGGTCAGTTCAATAGGAACGCGCCCCTCGAAGCTCGACAAGTCGAGTTCGACGGCCTGGGGCAGCCGCGAGAGACTGGCAACACAAAGCAAGACCTCGCCTTCATACTCCCTGAGATAGGCAAGGATCTTGCGATTTTCCGGTGAAAGGAACCGCAGCGTGCCACGCCCGAAGGCCGGATGCCTGCCGCGCAACGCCAACATTCTGCGCGTCCAGTTGAGCAGCGAATGCGCGTCCGTGCTCTGTGCCTCGACGTTGACGGCTTCAAAGCCATACAGCGGGTCGGCGACAGGCGGCAGAACGAGACGCGCCGGATCTGCCCTGGAGAAACCGCCATTGCGGTCCGGAGACCATTGCATCGGCGTCCTCACCCCATCCCGGTCGCCGAGATAGATATTATCGCCCATGCCGATCTCGTCACCGTAATAGATCACCGGCGTTCCCGGCATCGAGAGAAGAAGCGCGTTCATCAGCTCGATCCGCCGGCGGTCGCGCTCCATCAATGGCGCCAGGCGCCGCCTTATGCCGAGATTGATGCGGGCACGTTTATCGGATGCGTAGGTCTCCCAGAGATAATCCCGCTCGGCGTCGGTCACCATTTCGAGCGTCAGCTCGTCGTGGTTGCGAAGGAAGATCGCCCATTGGCAATTGTCTGGAATCTCCGGCGTCTGGCGCAGGATATCGGTGATCGGAAATCGATCCTCCTTGGCGATGGCCATATACATGCGCGGCATTAGCGGGAAATGGAAGGCCATATGGCATTCATCACCCTCTCCGAAATATTCGCGCGTGTCCTCTGGCCATTGATTGGCCTCGGCAAGCAGCATCACGCCGGGATGGGTTGCATCGAGCGCGGCGCGTATGCGTTTGAGGATCGCGTGGGTTTCCGGCAGGTTTTCGTTGATCGTCCCCTCGCGCTCGACGAGGTAAGGGATCGCGTCGAGACGAAAACCGTCGATGCCGGTTTCCAGCCAGAAGCGCATCACCCTCAGCAATTCCTCCATGACAAGGGGACTGTCGAAATTGAGGTCGGGTTGATGGGAATAGAAGCGGTGCCAGTAATAGGCGCCGGCGACGGCGTCCCATGTCCAGTTGGATTTTTCCGTATCGATGAAAATAATGCGCGTTTCCGGAAATTTCTGATCGGTATCGGACCAGACATAGAAGTCGCGCTCCGGCGACCCTGCCGGCGCCTCGCGGGCGCGCTGGAACCAGGGATGCTGATCGGAGGTGTGGTTGATGACGAGCTCGATGATGACGCGGATATTGCGCTGGTGGGCGGCGTCGACGAAAGCCCGGAAATCCTCCACCGTCCCGTAATCGGGGCTGACGCTGCCATAGTCGGCGATGTCGTAGCCGTCGTCGCGACGCGGAGAGGGAAAGAAAGGCAAAAGCCAAATGGCATTGACGCCCAGGGCTGCGATGTGATCGAGCTTCTGGTGCAAGCCGGCAAAGTCGCCAACCCCGTCACCATTGGCGTCGTAGAACGACTTGATGTGCAGCTGGTAGATAATTGCATCCTTGTACCAGAGCGGCTGCGACGCGCTATCTGCATTCATCGTGTCCATTCATGCCTCCGTTGAGCGAATACGCCAGATCGCATAGGGCAGGACCTCAGGATTGAGACTGATGCTCTGCCATTTGCCGGTCCACTTGAAACGATGACCGCCGATCAGATCTTCGGCATCCAACGTGCCGCCGTCTCCGAGCGACCAGTGCCAAAGCGGCAGCTCGACCTCGCTCTGCTGGAAATTGTGGGGGTCGAGGCTGATGGCGATCAGTAGGACATTGTCGCGGGCGCGGCTTGTCTTCTCGAAAAACAGGATATTGTCATTTCGCGCGTTCAGCAGCGTCAGCCCGAGATGTGAATGCAGCGCGGCGTTTTCGTTCCGGATCCGATTGAGCGTCCTGATTTCGGCAATGATATTGCCCGGCCGGTCGTAGTCCCAGGCGCGGATCTCGTATTTCTCGCTGTCGGCATATTCCTTGCGCTTGGCATCGGGACGCCCCTCGCAAAGTTCGAAACCATTATAGACGCCCCACAATCCCGAAAGAGTAGCGGCAAGCGCTGCGCGGATCAGGAAGGCCGGGCGCGGCGCGTTCTGCAGGAAATCCGGATTGATATCATGGGTGTTGACGAAGAAATGCGGGCGGAAGAATTCTTTCGGCGCCGTCTCGGTCAGCTCCCGCATATATTGCTCGAGCTCCCACTTGGCATTGCGCCAGGTGAAGTAAGTGTAGGACTGGGAGAAGCCGATCTTTGCCAGCCGGTACATCACCTTCGGCTTGGTGAAGGCTTCCGAGAGGAAGACAACATCGGGATGACGGCCCCTGATATCGCCGATCAGCCATTCCCAGAACGGAAAGGGCTTCGTGTGCGGATTGTCGACGCGAAACAGCTTGACGCCCTGGTCCACCCAAAGCTGGACGACATCCCTGAGCTCCACCCACAGCGAAGGCAGCGCGTCTTTCGTGTAGAAATCGACGTTGACGATGTCCTCGTATTTCTTCGGCGGATTTTCGGCATATTTGATCGTGCCGTCGGGACGCCAGTCGAACCAGCCGGGATGCTCCTTCAGCCAGGGGTGATCCGGCGACGCCTGGATCGCGAGGTCGAGAGCGATCTCCAGGCCATGCCGGCCTGCCGCCTCGACCAGCCGGCGGAAATCCTCGAACTCGCCGAGCGCGGGATGGATGGCGTCATGGCCGCCGTCCTCGGAGCCGATGGCATAGGGACTTCCGGGGTCATCTGGCCCGGCTTTCAAGCTGTTGTTGCGGCCTTTCCGGTTGGTCGAGCCGATCGGATGAATCGGCGGGAAATAGAGCACGTCGAAGCCCATGTCGCGGATGGCGGGCAGTCGCAGGATGACGTCGTCGAAAGTGCCGTGCCGGTCCGGATCGCCGCTCTGCGAGCGCGGGAAGATCTGGTACCAGCTGGCAAAGGCAGCCTCCTTGCGTTCGGCATCGACGGCGCTTGCCGTCGAGCGAAGCCGAAACGGCCGCCTGTCCGCCTTGTTCATCAACTCGGATGTTCCGGCATCGAGCAGGATCGCCGTTCGCTCGGCATCCGAGGCGCTTTCGAGATTGGCGAGCAGCGCTTTTAATTCGGCGCTGAGCGTTGCGCCGGCATGCATCTCGGCCGAGCGGACGAGCTTTATCCCCTCCTGGAGTTCGAGCTTCAGGTCCAGCCTGGCATCGTTCTTCTTCGTCAGCTCGTAGCGAAAAATCGCAAACGGATTCTTCCATGCCTCGATGGCAAATTCATAGCGTCCGATGCGTTCCAGCAGGAATTCGGCGCGCCAGCGGTCGTTTTCGACCAATTGCATCTCCGTCTCGTTCCAATCCGCCGCATCGAGCGGCCGCCAGAGCAGGACCGCGGCGATTGGGTCATGTCCGTCGGCGAATATATCCGCCTCGACGGTGAGGATGTCGCCGACCACCCGCTTGACGGGAAAGCGCCCGTGATCGACTTGCGGCGTGATGTTTTCGATGGCGAGCCGCGGTGATGCTATCGCCTGCGCGACGTCGAGGATCGGTCGGGATGTGATCGGTGCCGGCGCCTTGCCTTCGACCACCAGGGTCTCCCCTGCCCGCAGCCGCAGAGCCGTGCCGTCGGCTGCGGCGGGAAGAAAACCGGAAGCCGCTTCGCGCAGTGCGGTCACCGGAGCGGGCGCACTTTTCCGAAGGTCCCTGTTGAGCAGGATGAACCGCACATTCTCAGTGCTACGAAGGTCTTCCACCTCAGCCTGCAGCAGCCCTGAGACCGTTCCGTTGGCGTTGCGGATGAGCCGAAGCGATGAGGTCGGCACATGGGGTTTCTTACCGATCTCGGTGTTCGCAAGGCGAATTTCGGAGGAGATATCGAAAGTAAGATCATGGCGCAGCCCCCGCAAGCCGGCTCCATTCCCATGGGTCGGATCGAGCGGCGCGGATGCGCCATATTCGAAGCCCATCGGAACCATCAGGCCTCCGCCGAGTGAGGCAGCCAGGCGCAGCGCCCTTATGGCGCGCCGTTCGAGGATTTCGCGACTCTCGGTTCCGTGGGCGATCCTCCTGGCGAAGGGCGGCTCCGGAAAAGCGATCTGCCAGCCAAGCTGCGTCTGGACGCGGTGTTCTTCGATGAACCATCTCTCATCAAAATCCCACCAAGCCATCGATGAAAAACATCCGTCGAAGCCTGTATCCTTGACCGCGGCCCTGGAGCCAAAATCAGTGCCGGGCGTCCAGGCGAAAAAATGGACGTCCGCCTTCTCGCGAGCCGCCGCAATCAGGGATTTGAAAACCGCCGGCGCAATGCGATCGATCCCGAGCGCCCGGTAGCCGGAGATACCGAGACCGGCCAGTTCTCGCAGCCGTTCGGTCCATTCTTCCAACAGCCTGGATTGAGACTCCGCCCCCATAGCAGTCATGGATTCCGCCGGGTCCAACGGCGAGCGCCTCGGATCGACGGGATGAAAGCCCGCCTTGGGATCCCGGGCCTTACCGTCGAGCATCAGGTCCATCATCAAGGAGACGCCGCTCTTGCCGGCAGCCTCCGCCAGGTGTCCCACCCCATCCTTGACTGCGCTTCCGAGCGACAGTTGAGGATCGAGGCGGCCCAGATCCTGGAAGGCAAAGACGCTACGCTCCCCGCCCCGGTCAAAGAGCGGCGCCGTCAGCACACGGTCGAAACCCGTATCCGCCGCATGGTCGAAAACCTCGCGCCACGCATCGACACCCTGAAGAAGGAGTGGATTGACATAATAGATCCGGGGTGGGGTGCTCAACACACCCTGGTTCGCAGAAAATGACATCGTCCGCCGCCTCGAGTTGCTTTAGAGGCAAACTTTTCTTGGCGGAGGTTGTTCCACCGAAACTGCCAATCACGATGCGCTGGACATCGTCGACCGCATTGACGCGGGATCGATGGGACGCGTTTCGTTCGAGCATCAAAGGCGCTTGTTTCTGAAGAGAACCCTTGAAGGCATACCGTATTTGGGTAGTCTTCCCCTCCCCGGGAGGATGACCCATTTGGCCGCTGACGGCGCACAGCTTCGATCGACACTCCTCACCGCGGCCCTGTCGGCTTGCGCGATGTGCCTGGCCTCCTGGAGCATCGACACCGATCGCTCCACCGAGCACACGCATGGTCTGTTCGAAATCCGCGAGGAGGCCAGGCGCTTCATTTCGCACGAGAACGCCAAGGGGCAGCAGCAATGGGACGTGCAGGAGCCGAACCTGAAGATTCTGGTTCCCCGATGCGCGGTCCCGCTCGAAACACAGTGGACACCGAAGAGCTATGGCCGCTCGAAACTGAGCGTCATGGTGATATGCACAGCCGCAGTGCCGAACGCCGTGATGAGACGTTGGGATGTACATGTTCCGGTGGAGCGGAAGCCAAATTAGACGGGAAGCCCCGCCGCCGGCCCGCACCGTTCTGAAAGATCAGGCGCCCGAAAGAGACTTGATGTATCCGAATGAAATCACTGCGTTTGAAATAGAGGCAACCAGACGTGAATCCATCGGTGGAATTGTGCTCATATCCCGAACTCGATGATCGGATCGTGATCGTCAGGGCGGGGGATGAGGTTGATGCCATGTTCGTCCGGACCGAAAGGTTCAATGTGCTGATCGATACGCTCGGAACGCCCGAACTCTGCATGGCGGCGCTGGACCTGCTCGAGGAACAGACGAACACCCGTCCGCTGATCGTCATCAATTCGCACATGGATTGGGATCATTTCTGGGGGAATGCCGCCATCGCCGGGCGCGCGCCGATTATCGCGCATGCCGCCGCGCTTGACCGTTTACGCGACCCTTCCACACGCGAGGTCCTGAGGGACAAGGCGAGCCAGGATTCGAGGTTTCAGAATGTCGACCTCATCGGTCCCGATATCACGTTCACAGGCTCGATGACCCTCAACGGCGGCGATCTGACGCTGGACCTCATTCATACGCCGGGACACACGCCCGACCATATCGCCGTATGGATTCCCGAACTTCGCATCTGCCTGGCCGTCGACGCGGTGGAGTATCCCGTTCCCGAAGTCTGGAGCAAAAGTGCTGATGATCTCCGCCTTATCCGTTCCTCGCTTGAGCGGATACGTGACCTGGATGCAAGACTGATCATCCCAGCGCATGGCCGGACTTACTCCCCTTCGGCGGTGGATGAGAACCTCGCCTATTTCCAAGCCCTGGCCGATCGTGTCGGCAGTTTGAGCGAGAGCCAGCTGGCCGATCCGCAACTCGGCAGTTCAAGCGGCCTGGGGCTTGAGGACTTCGTCCCCATCCCCGACGGAATGCCTTCCGACGTGGTGGCGTTCTACCGGACCTGCCATGAGACAAACCTTGGCGCCACGGTTCAGGCCCATCTCGAAAAACTGAAATTCGCATAGAGGACGTCTGGAGACCGGAAAATGAAATTGTTGGAGGGCGGACGAGCCGGGCAGATCTGGCGTGACGGCGATACCGTGATCAGGCCTTCCGGCGCGTGGACGCCGACGGTGCACCGGTTCTTGGGCCATCTGAGAGGCAGAGGCTTTCCGGGAGCTCCTGATCCCATTGAAATAACCGGGAACCAGGAAGTCGTCAGTTATGTCGCCGGGCGTGTCTGCGAAGACTTGAGCGACCAGTTTGTCGGATCGGAGCGCATGCTGCTTTCCGCGGCCAATCTTCTGCGCAATTTTCATTCGGCATCTCAAGGCTTTCTGGAATCGGATCGCGAGGTCCAGACTTGGATGCTGCCGCCGCAGGAACCGTACGAGATCGTATGCCACGGAGATTACGCGCCCTATAACGTCGCCACGGCAGACCATGCGGCTGTCGGGATCATCGATTTCGACACCGCCCATCCCGCGCCGCGCATATGGGATCTGGCCTATTCGGTTTATCGCTGGGCGCCGCTTTCCGATCCCGCCAATCCGCACGTGACCTTCGGTCTCGACGAACAGCTGCGCCGAGCGGAAATCTTCTGCACGGCATATGGGGCGACAGGAGAAGATCGGCTCCAGCTCCCCGACATGATCTGCCGGCGGCTTCAGGCGCTCGTCGATTTCATGCTGGCAAATGCCGCGGCCGGAGATGAGACATTCGTGGAGGACGTGGTTGCCGGAGACGCACGGCTGTATTTGAGCGATATCGACTATATCAGAAGGCATCGGGATCGACTGCTAAGCGCTCTGTGCTGACGCGCCTCGCGAACCGGTTTCCCGCATACCCCGTACATGTCCTCCGCGCCCCATATCTAGAGCCACTTCTTCCGACGGAAGAAACCGAAGAGGCCCAAGCACAAGGTGACGATGACGCCAAGCACGACGAAATAACCGTACTGGGTTTTCAGTTCCGGCATATCGCTGAAGTTCATCCCGTAGATACCGGCGATCGCGGTGGGAACGGCGAGGATTGCCGCCCAGGCGGCGAGCTTGCGGGCGATCGCCGTCTGCTCCGTCTGGCCGATCATCACGCTGGCCTCGAAGGCGAAGGCAAGGACCTCGCGCAACGCATCGATATCTTCCTGAACCCGGCGCACGTGATCGGTCACATCGCGAAACAGCGACTGCAGCGTCGGATCCATGCCGGGAAGATCGATATGCTCGTACCGCCGGCAGACGTCCACAAGCGGCACCACGGCATTGCGCAGCCGCAGCAGCTTGCGCCGCAGCAGGTAAAGCCGCTCGATGTCGGATTTTTCCAGCTGTTCGCGCAGCACGAGATCCTCGAGCTTCTCGACCTCCTCCTGCACGACCTCGATGACAGGCATGTAGTTGTCGACGATGAAATCGAGGATGGAATAGAGAATATAATTCTCGCCGTGGGCCAATGCTGCCGGCGTGGCCTCGCATCGCTGCCGCACCGCGAGGTAGGAGGACGAGTCTCCGTGGCGAACTGAGACGACATAACCGCGACCGACGAACAAATGCGTTTCGCCGAAGATGATTTCGTCATCTTTCATATGGGCGGTCCGGGCGACGATGAACATCGCGTCCCCGTAAATCTCCAGCTTCGGGCGCTGGTGCGGCTGTGCCGCGTCTTCGATCGCCAGGGCATGGAGATTGAACTCGGCCTGGACCTGATGGAGCAGCACTTCATCCGGCTCGTGCAGGCCGATCCAGACGATGGCATTCTCCCGGCTTCGCCATTCGCCGGCCTCTTCTATCCTGATGTCGCGAATGCGTTGCCCATGCTGGTAAACAGCGGCAGCCACGACGCCGGGCCGTTCATACGGAGGCGATGTGGAACCGCCACCAGCCGGCGCGAGAGCACTATTCAGATCCTTCAGCCGTTCCAAATCCCGTCGTCCTCCATTCCGCACGGATCACATATCCGCAGCCAGCCCCTCCGCCGGTCAGGCGCTCAACCGATCATAATGCTATTTCGTAAAACATGCATCACCGCGTCGGCGCGAGGCCGACCAGGCGCCTTCATCGGGAGCCTGAGCGCGGAAACGGCGATGGCTTTCGGGAAAACTGGTAAACGGCGTTTTTACATATGGAACAAATCGTTAAATTTTTTTCGTTACAAAAGACGTTGGCCAAGCCGGTATGAAGCCGGACGTTCGATGGGGATTTTCGATGCGTCGTCCAAACATAAAATCGAGTTTGCTGTTGATTTTCAGCGGCATAGCTCTTCTTTTCGGGCTTGTCGCTTATCTCGCGGTCGACGGTCTTCGAAATACGAACGGCTCCACCGAAGAAATTGCGACCAACTGGCTGCCTAGCGTGCAGGCGTCGCAGGCGATCAATCTCGCCATGACGAATTTGCGCCTCGCCTACCGTGATCACATCATCGCGCAGTCGGATGCAGAAAAGAAAACGCGCGAAGAAGCCATCAAAGTCGCGGAGGATACAGTTGGCAAAGCGGTGGACGCCTATCTTCCGCTGGCATCATCCGACCACGAGCGCGAACTGATCAAGACGATCAAGGAGAGTGTTGGTGGTTACATCGCCAGCAGCTCGCAGCTGCTCGTCCTTTCCCGGGCCAACAAGACCGAAGAAGCGGGGCAATATCTGGGCGGCGAGATGCGCTCCTATTCGGACAAGCTGAAGGAGGCAACTGCGGCCCTGGTCGAACTGAACGTCAGCGGCAGCAACACGGCCGCCGAACTCAGCAAGGAGACCTTCGCCTCGATAGAATTCGAGCTGTTTGCCGCGATCGGCTTTGCGGGATTGCTCGTTCTCGGCGCCGTCGTCTTCGTGCTGACTGGCATCGCCAATCCGATTACAGGCATCACTGCCTCGATGCGGCGGCTGGCCGAGGGAGACACCGGTTCGGAGATTCCGTTTGCCGACCGCGCCGACGAAATCGGATCGATGGCGGGGGCGGTGGAGATCTTTCGCCAGGCCGCGATCACCAACAAGCGAATGGCAATCGAAGCCGACGAAAACCGCAACAGGGCGGAGGCCGATCGCCTTGCCGCCCAGCAGCAGGCGGAAGCTGACGCCTCCGAGCGGCTGCGCATCGCCACCTCGGGTCTCGCCGCCGGTTTGAAGCGGCTGGCCGGAGGCGATCTCGCCTTCCAGCTCAACGAGACTTTCGCTCCCGACTTCGAGGCGCTACGTCATGACTTCAACCAGTCCGTCACCCAACTTGGCTCAACGCTGAGAGCGATTTCCGAAAGCATCGGCACGATCGACGAAGGCACGCGGGAAATCTCCTCCGGGGCGAGCGATCTTGCAAAGCGCACGGAACAGCAGGCGGCTTCTCTCGAAGAGACGGCGGCTGCACTGGAAGAGATCACGGCGAATGTGTCGAACTCCAGCAAGCGAACCGAGGAGACGCGCACGGTGGCCACGGAGGCAAATCGCAGCGCCGGGGTCTCCGCGGAGGTCGTTTCCCACGCCGAAGAGGCTATGGAACGCATCGAGACCTCGTCACAGCAGATTTCCAACATCATCAGCGTCATCGACGAAATTGCATTCCAGACCAACCTTCTCGCCCTCAATGCCGGCGTGGAAGCGGCAAGAGCCGGCGAGGCCGGCAAGGGCTTCGCCGTTGTCGCCCAGGAAGTGCGCGAACTCGCCCAGCGCTCGGCAAGTGCCGCCAAGGAAATCAAGGGCCTGATCCAGAACTCCTCGAAGGAGGTGGAAGGCGGGGTCAAGCTGGTGCGCGATACCGGCCAGGCCTTGAAGACCATCGGCGGCTTCATCACCCAGATCAATCACCATATGGATTCGATCGCCACTTCTGCGAAAGAGCAGTCCATCGGCCTCAGCGAAGTCAACGTCGCGGTCAACCGGATGGACCAGACCACGCAGCAGAACGCGACCATGGTGCAACAGTCGACCGCGGCGTCCGATTCTCTCGCGCAGGAAGCCCAGAAGCTTCGCGAACTCATCGCCCAGTTCAGGCTCGACGATGCGGTCAGTCAGTCCTCGGCCCTTCGCTCGACGGCGAGAACGATGGCGCAGCCCACGGCCCGTGCAGCCATGCATGCAGTTGCCGCTCGTCGCTGAAACGGGCGGCGACAGGATACCCCGACATAAAAATGCGCCCGGCGACTGCCGGGCGCATTTTTATTCGGTCAGGACGCGAAGGCCGGTTTGCGCCGCGCGCCCATTCTCAACACGAAATAGATCGCCCCGCCGATGGCGACGCCGAAGAACCAGCCGTAGGTTCCCCACCAGTCCGGCAGGATGGTGGTGAAGGTCGGCAGGATCGAGGAGAACAGCACACCCACCGCAAATGCGATGAAGGCATTGCCGTGCCATCCGCTCTGGAACCGGAATTCGCCATTCTCATGATAGAGCGCTTCGACGTTCAACTGGCTCTTCCGGATCAGATAGTAATCCACCATCATGATGCCGAAGATCGGCCCCATCGTCGATCCGATGAAATTGACGAAATGCGCAGCACCCGTCTCCCAGGGAGCAAACGGGTAAAGTACGAGAGCGATCAATGCGGCGATATATCCGCCGCGTTTGAAGTTGATCTGGCGCGGGAAGACATTGGCGAAGTCGAAGGCCGGCGACACGAAGTTCGCCACAACGTTGATGCCAAGCGTTGCGATGGCGAATGTCAGCGCCGCAAGCAGCGCCAGGAACCAGCTGTCGAATTTTGCCGATATCATTTCGGGATGCAGCAAGACCTCGCCGTAGACCGTAAATGCGGCCGTGGTGGTGACGCCTGCAACGAGGCAGAAGGCCAGGAGGTTGATCGGGAGCCCCCAGAGGTTGCCTTTCCTGAGCGCCTTTTCATTCGTTGCGTAGCGCGAAAAATCGCAGAAATTCAGGTAAAGTGCAGCGAAATAGGTGATCCAGGTGGCGGCCACGGCAGCTAGCGCTGCAATCGAACCAGGCTCACCCGGCACGCCCGCATCCTTGGTCTTTTCGATCAGCACGTCGCGCGGGATTTCGGACCCGAAGGAGAAAGTGCCCGACTTGACGACCAGATAGACCGCGAGCACCAGCATCATGATCCAGACGGCCGGGCCGGCCCAATCCTGGAACTTGCGAACCGTTTCCATCCCGCGCTGAATGATCAGCAACTGCAGACCCCAGACGATGACGTAGCAGATGACCTCGAGTGTCGAGTGGCCGAGGAAGTGGCTGTTCTGGTGAAAGGCAAGCAGGCTGTCATTGCGGATCAGCAAGGCGACGATGGCGCCGGATGCGGCGGCAGTCTGCGCCCCATACCAGAAGCAGGCGACCACCGCTCGGACGAGTGCCGGCACGTTCGCCCCGAACGTGCCGAAGGAGGCGCGCGCCAGAACCGGAAAGGGTACGCCGGTGCGCACGCCGGCATTGCCGACCAGGCTCATCAGAATGAAGATGACCAGCGATCCGATGCCGATGGCGATGACGAAATTGACGAAGCTGCCACACAGCAGGAACAGGCTCGCCGCCAGATAGTAGCCCCACAGGCTATGGACGTCTGATGTCCAGACGTTAAAGATGCTGAATGCACCCCATTTGCGCTCCTCGGCTGGTGCAAGATCCTCGTTGTATAACGAGGGAGACGGATTTCGTACGCTCATGAATGCCCTCCCCTATCCTTGAGGCCAAATCGACCACAGGCGGAAGTCTGCTCTTCATTTGTGCAGCTGACAATTTAATAGTCACATTGTACACATCTCTTGACGATGCCTGAGGATTAGCCATCGCCGCTCTTACCTCAGTCTGTTCATTGCGAGCCGACGACACGCCCGGCCAGACGAAACGGACTTGCGACTGCGGCGCCGGCGGCATCGAAGACATAGGCGCCAACGTCGCCGGCGCTGGACCGTCTCCCGCTTTCGAAGGAGGCAAGCTGGGCGCCGAACTTGGCAAGCGATGCGTAGCGGTCGTGCCCTAACCCGTCGGACGCCTGGATCGACGTGATGTCGATGACCCGAAGCCTTTCCTTCAAGGCGGCCTCCCTGATGACGGGATCGTCGATATCGATGCGTCCGACGCGCGCCCGCTCTCCCGCTATGAAGCTCGAGGCCACCAGCGCCCGGTCGTCCTTCGAAACGAGAAGAGATATCGGGACCGGCATTCGCCCGATATCCTTCAGCTGGGACCGGAAAACATCGACGTCGATATCAGGCGCGGCAAGGATCACCGCCAGTTTGCCGATGACGTCGTCGCGATGCTGCAGTTCGAGCTGGCGCACTGTTTCCATGACCAAGAATCCGCCCATGCTGTGTCCGAAAAGGATGATGCGTTTCACCTTTCCTGAAGCCGAGAGCGAGGTAACAAGCGAGTCGAGGTCGCCGCGCGAGGACAGCGCCGCATCGCGGTCGGCGACATAGCCGGCGACGGCGGCGGCCGAAGGCCACGAAAACAGAATCGGAGAGCCCGGAATATTGGCGTCCGCAGCGATCTGCGCAGTGCGAAACAGCGCCTCCTGATAACTATAGTTGTAGCCATGGACGAAGATGCCGACGGTACCGTCGGACTGCGTGGAGCGGAGCGCCTCCTCTACGAATGCATCCCTTGGAAGCTGCTTGCGCCCGATGACGGCAAATTGGCGTTCGGGATCCGGCCTTGAGGTCGGATATGTGATCGCGGTGTCCTTTCGGTTGGGAGGGACCGAAAACGCATATTGCTCGTAGGTGAGATTGTCAGCCCAGGCGCTCCCGAACCCGCCGCGTGCGGTGTCGAGGCTCCTGTTCGTCGCGGCGAGCACATTCACCCCGCTTGGGGCGGCTTCCTCGGAGTGAAGCGATGCATTGAGATGAACCGGCTGATGGACCGGCAGATGGACCGGGTTCAACACTTCGGGCGACGGCCTCGTGGCGCAACCGGCGAGCATCGCCAGGCCGATCGCGACCAGCATCGCCTTGGCCCCCATCGGAAACTCTTTCAAACGCTGTTCCGTCATCGAGTTCTCTCCTTGGAAGCCAGGACCTGCAGCGGCCGCCACGGCGGCCGCATGCGATTGATGTCGAAGCCGGTGCTCACGCTTCTGCCACGGCAGCGGCCTCACCGCCTTTATCCCTCGGGATCCTGAACCACGCGACGTAGAGCGCAGGCAGGAACAGCAAGGTGAGCGCGGTTCCGACGACGATGCCGCCCATCATGGCGTAGGCCATCGGGCCCCAGAAGATCTCGCGCGAGATCGGAATCAGCGCCAGCGTGGCTGCCGCGGCCGTCAGCATGATCGGCCGCATGCGGTGTTCGGTGGCCTCGATGACCGCTTGCCAGGGCGCCATTCCTTCACTGCGCAGATGTTCGATCTGGACGACCAGGATGACGGAGTTGCGGATCAGGATGCCGATGAGCGCAAGCACGCCGAGGATCGCGACGAAGCCCATAGGGGAATTGCTCAGCAGCAGCGCCGCGACCACGCCGATCAGGGCCGTCGGCGCGACGGCGAACACCAGGAAGAGGCGGCTGAAGCTTTGCAGCTGGATCATCAGGATCGTCGCCATCGCAAACAGCATCAGCGGAGCGACCGCTGCAATCGGCCCCTGCGCCTCGGCGCTGGATTCGACCGCGCCGCCCACCTCCACCTTGTATCCCACGGGAAGGTTTTTCTGGAACTCTTCCACCTTGGGCTTCAGCTGGTCGACGATCGTGGCCGGTTGCGTCGGACCGACGACGGCTGCCTTGACCGTTATGGTGGGTTGCCTGTCGCGACGCCAGATCGTCGGCTGCTCGAGTTCGTAGCGGAAATTCGCCACGGCGGAGAGAGGCACGACCTTGCCGTTGGAGGTTGAGAGCTGCAGATTCTCAAGCGTCTGGATCGAATCGCGCTCGGATGCCCTGGCGCGGCCAATGACGTTGACCAGGTAAATGTCGTCTCGAACCTGGGTGGCCGTCGAGCCTTCGACGATGCCGTTGAGCGCGGTAGCGATGTCTTCGGAGGATACGCCGAGCTGGCGCGCCTTGTCCTGCAGGACATCGACCTTCACCACGCGGGACGGCTCGTTCCAGTCCAGGACCATGTTTGCCAGAAGCGGGTGTGATCCCATGACGCCGGCAAACTGCTGCGAGAGATCGCGGACCTTTTGAATATCGGGGCCGCTGATCCGGTACTGCACCGGCTTGCCCACCGGCGGACCGATGTCGAGAAGCTTGACGAAGGCGTCGGTGCCGGGGAAGGTTTTCGTCAGATAGGCCTGCAGTTCCGCCCGCACCTTGTCACGCACGTCGAGCCCTTTGGTGACGATGATCGTCTGTCCGAACGACACGTCGGGCGTCTGCACGTCAAAGGACAAGATGAAGCGTGGCGCACCCTGGCCGACATAGGTCGTCCAATGATCGATATCCTTGTTGCCGGCCAGCATCTCCTTTTCGAACCTGGCCATCTGCCTGTTGGTTTCGGCGATAGAACTGTTGTGCGGGAGGTTCCAGTCGATGACGAGCTCGGTCCTGTCCGAGCTGGGGAAGAACTGCTGCTGCACCAGCCCCATGCCGCCGATCGAAAGCCCGAAGACACCAACCGTGAGGATGATGGTGACCCAGCGCCAGCGCATCGCCAGCCCCAGAAGCCAGGAAAAGATGGAAGCGAAGCGGCCCTTCTTCTCGTGATGCGATTTCATCGTCTTCGGCAGGATCGTAACGCCAAGAAGCGGCGTGAACAGCACCGCCACCACCCAGGACACGATCAGCGAAACTGCGATGACCACGAAAAGCGTGAAGGTGAATTCACCGGCAGCACTGTTGTTGAGGCCGACCGGAATGAAGCCGGCAACGGTGACGAGCGTTCCCGTCAGCATCGGGAAGGCGGTCGATGTATAAACGTAGGTGGCGGCCTTCCTGAGATCGTCGCCCGCTTCCAGGCGGGCCACCATCATCTCAACGGCGATCATGGCGTCGTCGACAAGCAGCCCGAGCGCGATGATGAGCGCACCGAGCGAGATACGCTGAAGCGAAATGCCGGAATATTCCATCACCACGAAGGTGATCGCCAGGACGAGCGGAATGGAGATCGCCACCACCATGCCGGCGCGAAGACCGAGGCTGATGAAGCTGATGATCAGGACGATGACGATCGCTTCGAAGAGCGCGCGGGTAAATCCCGACACAGCTTCGTCGACCACGGCCGGTTGATCGGAAACGCGGTGGACGTCCATGCCGATCGGAAGGTCGGCGACGACACGTTTCATCTGCGCGTCGAGCCCCTCGCCGAACTCGAGAAGATTGGCGCCCTGCTTCATGCCGATGGCAAGCCCGATCGCCGGCTGGCCGTTGAACCGGAACAGCGCCGAGGGCGGATCCACGTAGCCGCGTTTGATCGTGGCGACGTCGCTCAGCGGAAAGAAGCGGTCGTTTATCCGGAGATTGATCGACCTCAGACTGTCCTCGGAGGTGAATTGTCCGCTGACCCGCAATGCGATGCGCTCCGGCCCGGCGTCAACGAAGCCGGACTGCGTGACGGCATTCTGAGCCTGCAGGGTCTGGATGACCGACTGCTGGTCGATCCCGAGGGCGGCGATCTGGCGCGTGGAGAATTCGAGATAGATCGCCTCGTCCTGGGCGCCGACCACATCGACCTTGCCGACGTTGGGCACGGCTAGAACCTTGGAACGGGCATCTTCCACGAGATCGCGAAGCTGGCGCTGGGTAAGGCCGTCGCTGGTGAAGGCGTAGATGTTTCCGAAGACATCGCCGAAGCGATCGTTGAAGAAGGGACCGACAACGCCGGTGGGGAAATCGCCCTTGATGTCGGCGATCATGTTGCGGATGCGCAGCCAGGTCGGCGCGACATCCTTTGCCTTGGTCGTTGGCAGCAGCTCGACGAAGACGGTCGTCTGGCCGGCAACAGTCTCGCTCTTGGTGTAGTCGAGCGATTCCAGTTCCTGTAGCTTTTTCTCGATCCTGTCGGTCACCTGCCGCGTCACCTCTTCGGCGGAGGCGCCGGGCCACTGGGCGGTGATCACCATCGTCTTGATCGTGAAGTTCGGATCTTCCTCGCGGCCGAGTTTCACGTAGGAGAAGACGCCTGCGAGAATGAAGACGATCATGAAGTACCAGACGAGCGAACGGTGTTCGAGCGCCCAGTCGGAAAGATTGAAGGACTTCACTGGCTGATCTCCTGGTCGATCCTGACGGCCTGGCCATCTTCAAGTTTATGCACGCCTGCCACCACTACCCTTTCTCCGGGGGAGAGCCCTTCGGTGACGCGAACGGTGCCGCCGTCTTCGAGGTCGCCGTCGATCTTCACGCGGCGAAGCGATACCTTCCTGGCAGGCGCATCGACGATCCAGACACTCGGGCCGTCGCTGCCTACAAGGATTGCCGAGGAAGGCAGGACGGTCTGCAGGTCGGCGGCAATGGTCGCCGAGGCTGAGATGACGGAGCCGAGCCTGAAGGCTTCAGGTGGATCGCTGAGCGCGATCTTGGTTCTGCTCGTACGGGTGGCGGTCTCCGCCTCCGGAGCGATCTCGCGCACGACTCCCGACGTTCGGATCGACGGATCGAGCTGCAGCGTCACCTCGAAGGGCGCGCCGATTCTCAGTTTCTGGGCGGCGGCCTGGGGCACGTCGACCACAGCATCGCGCTTGTCCGGCCGGGCGATGGTCACGACAGTCTGGCCGGCCGACACCACCTGGCCGACCTCGGCCGAGGTCGCCGTCACAACGCCATCGAATTCCGCCCGAAGCTGCGCATAACCGAGCTGCTCCCTGGCCTTGTCGAGATTGGCCTGCGCCTTGGCGACGGCGGCTGCGGCGGTTCGCCTTGCCTGCTCAGCCTCTTCGAGCGAGGCTTCGGTGCCGGAGCGCGACTCCAGCAGCGCGCGCTGGCGCTGCTCCGTCGTTACCGCGTTTCTGAGTTGGGCGTCGCTGTTTTCCACGTCCGACTGGGCGTTGCGCACGGCAAGTTCCAGCGCCAGCGGATCAATGGCGGCAACGACGTCATCCTTCTTGACGAGATCTCCGACATTGACTTTGCGGGCGATCATCCGGCCGAGAATCCGGAAACCGAGTTCGGTCTCGATCGTCGGTTCGATCGTACCGGTCAGGCCCAGGCTCGTTGCGGCCGTCTGCTTGACTGTCATCGACAGCACGGGACGGGGTGCTTCCTCCTTGCTTTCCTCCTGCGGCGCGCAGGAGGAAATCAGGGCCGTGCCCACCATCAGTGCGACTATGTTGAAACGAATATTCACTTGGAAGCTTCCTTGACATAAGACACGATTTCACCCGCCCTGAGGAATTTGCTCCCGTCGGTCACCACGACATCTCCTTCCGACACGCCTGACTTCACGATGAAGCTGCCGGTCTCGTAGCCGGCGACATCCACTGCCCTTGCCGAAACCGCAGACGATGCGGGATCGACTATCCAGACCGCCGGCTTGCCGCCCTTGGACGTCATGGCCGACCAGGGAAGCTGGATGACGTCCTGCGAGACGTAATTGAATCTTCCGACGACGGGAGCGCCGAGAGGGATCGGAGCGTCGCTCGATATCGCGACCTTGACCTTGATGGTTCCGGTGGAGGAATCGATCGTCGGCGAAATCTCGCGCACCTTCGCCACGATCTTCTGCGAGGGGTTCGACAGAAGGGTCACGGTTCCGTCGCCGTCGATCGGGCGCAGGAACGCGCTTTCGACCACCTCGAAGACGGCATCCCGGTCGCCGTCATGGGCAAGGGTAAAGATGACCTGGGCGGCCTGCGCCACCTGCCCGACCTCGGCATTGCGGGCGGTGATCACCCCATCGGCGTCCGCCTTCAGCTCGGTATAAGACAGGGTATCCTGGGCGGTTTCGAACAGCGCCTGCGCCGACTTCGTCGATGCCTGCGCGGTCAGAAGCGCCTCCTGCGCCTGGTCGAGTGCGGCACGCGTCGTCACCTGCGTTCGAAACAGGCTCTGCTGGCGGTCATATGCGAGCTGCGCCTGGGTCTGCTGCGCCTCAGCCGACTGAAGATTGGCTGCCGCCACATCCAGGTCAGCCTTTTGCTCTTCCGGATCGATGCGCGCGAGGAGTTGCCCCGCCTTCACGGATTGTCCGACTTCCACCAGTCGCTCGATGATCTTGCCGCTGACGCGGAAGGACAGATCGGTCTGGACACGGGCGCGGACTTCGCCGGTGATCGCGCCACCTTGGACCAGCGGCTCAGGCTTGGCGACGACGACGCCGACCTGCCGTGGGGTTGGCTCAGTCGGCCCGCGCTCATCGCTGCATGATCCGAGACCGACGGCGCATACGATCGCTGTGGCGACCAGAATGGTTCTCATAGTTGACCTCTTGCTCTCAACGGCAGCTCCTATATAATTGACTGACGCATTAGTCAATGAAACTTTGTGCCGCAGGAACGAGGGCGTGCGCAACAAGGGAGGCGAGGCAAAATGGCAGCTCAGAAGAAGATCACCCGCGCGGAACAGAAAGCGCTGCGGCCCATCCAGATCCTGGATGCCGCCTTCGAGGAATTCGTGAGGAGCGGTTTCACCGGCACGCGCGTCGAAGACATCGCCGACAGGGTCGGCGTCACCAAGGGTACGGTGTATGTCTACTTCGAGACGAAGGAGAAGCTTTTCGAAGCCATGATCAACCACTTCTCCGTGCCGTTTCAGGAACTGCTGGGGATCACCGAGGGCCTCAGCGGCAGCGCCAACGACCGGCTGCTTTCCATTCTCGGCCTGCTCTACGAACAAATCGCCGAGGATCGCACGACCCGCGAGCTGACGCGGCTCGTCATTGCCGAAGGACACCGGTTCCCCGACCTGATCGACCGCCACCACGATCAGTTCATCGAGCCGATCATCGCCAAGGTCGACGCTCTCATTCTGGAGGGTGTGGCGTCGGGGGAGTTTCGCGAAATTCCGGTGGAATTCTCGGAAATCGTGGTCGCGCCCATCCTGACGACGACGGTTCTGCGGCTGATATTCGACGACCGCCGCGTGCCCACTCCCAACAAGGAGGCCTTCCTACGGGCCTATTTCGACCTGCTACTCAATGGCCTGCTTGCCAAGAACTGATCGCCGAATGACGAAAAATACCGCGCCAGGCACGTAGATTTTCTCAAGTTTTTATGTAAAAACATTGAGTTAGCTGCGTCCTCGAAGGCGCGGCCTCAATTCGTGACGGAAAAAGTGGAACGCAAAGTCAATCTCAAGGATGTCGCGCGCGATGCTGACGTGTCGCTAAGCACGGCCTCGCACGCGCTCAACGGAACCGCGCCGCTGACGATCGAGGTGCGCGAAAGGGTTCTGGATTCGGCAAAACGCCTGGGTTACCTCGATCGCCGGAGGAAGAAGGCGACGATCGCGACCTTGCGCGTCCTGCTTCTTGCCATTCCCGACGATGCCGCGCCCGAGAGCGACCTCAATCTGGTGAGCTGGACGATCCTCAACGGTCTTCGCAGGGAGTGTGAACGCCGCGGCATCAGGATCGTACCCTTCGTCAGCACCGGCCGGCGCATTGACGGCGCTCAGGTCAGGCAGATCGCGCTGTCGGAACGTGCCGACGGCATCGTGGTTCTGAACGACGATCAGCCGGAACTGATCCGAAGCCTCGCCTCGCCCGATATGCCTGTTGTCATCGTCAATGGCGAAGACCCCGCCATGCTGGTCGATACGGTCACCCCGGAAAACCGCTTCGGGGCGCGGCTCGGCATCGAGCACCTACTGGCGCTTGGGCATCGCCGTATCCTGCACCTGACCTGGAAGGGCCGCACGACGATCCAACGCCGATATGACGGCTTCTCCGATGCTTACTTCGCCGCGCAGCTACCGGTGCCGGATGGCATGATCGTCGAGGCCGAGGGATATGAGCCGAGGCACGGCGAGGCAGCCATCAACGCGCTGCTCGACCGCGATCCCACGATGAAAGGCGCGACCGCCGTCTTCTGCGCCGCCGACAATCTGGCGCTCGGCTGCCTGAAGGCATTGGCCGATCGCGACATCCGCGTGCCGGAAGCGATATCGGTGCTGGGATTCGACGACATCGTCCCCGGCGAATTCAGCCGCCCGCCACTTTCGACGGTCAGCGTTCCCACAGACAGGCTCGGCGCTGCCGCTTTGGCGCTCATCGAACAGAGGCTGATCGCCAACGATTCGCAGCGGCCGGCCCATCGCCTGGAACTCGGATGCCATCTCGTGCTGCGCGGCAGTATCGCGGCGCCGCGCTCCTAGAGCAAGATGCGAAAAGTGTAGGCGGTTTTCGGACGACATCTGGCCGAGCCGGCCTAAAATCTACTTCCTGTTCTAGCGCAAGCGCTCGGCCTGCAGGCGCGTATCGCGCGGGCTTTCTCCAAAGGCGCTGCGGTAGACGATAGAGAACCTGCCGGCATGAGAAAAACCCCACATCGCGCAGATTTCGCGGACGGATCGCTGATTCATCGGGTCCCGCAGTTGGTCTCGGGCTGCTTGCAGCCTGATCGTGCGCAAGTAACCGCCCGGTGAAATTCCCCGGAAGGCCCTAAAACCCGTTTGCAGCGCGCGAAGTGAAACACCGACACCATCGGCAACCATCGTCATGGTGAGGGGCTCTGCGATATTGGCGTGCATATAGTCGATAGCACGCCGGACATGCCACGGCGCGACCAAACACACTTTCTGTTTTTCCAAATGGTCGGAAAGACGGTGGCGGCCAAAACGGATCACGAGGTTAGCAAGCGTTTCGCTCATCGCCGCCAAGGCCAGAGGTGAAGACAGAAGTGGACCGCCATTGCGCATGCCCTGCACGATCGTCTGCACCAGGCTGCTGATAAGCTGGCCCGACGGCGTTGCGAGATCCACAACCGGCTCAAGGTCAAGCGAGTCGAGGATCGGCATTTCCACCAGTGAAACGAGCATTCGCCTCACAACTTTCCAGTCCAGAAAGAGGGCGTCCGAGCAGTGCGGGCCGCCTTGGATGAGACGATCGCCAGCCTCGTGGTTGTTGGCCATGAGGAGACGACCTGGCCCACTTTCAACCACCGTCTTTCCAATGGACAGCCGGAAGGATCCCGAGTGCGGAATGTAAAACGCAAGGTGTTGCGGCGTCTCATCGAGCGTCCGGATTGTCCAGGAACTCTGGTAAACCGAATGAAGCACCGTAAATGCCTCACTTGTTCGCAAGTCCGCGGCCCAGGCAAAGGCCCGATCGTTGCTCAGCGGCTTGGCGCCAAACACCCCGTAGCCCGCCGAATAGGCTCGAACCATCGACTCGAAGTCAGTGCCTTCATGCGTTGGCGCAAACCCGTATGCCTCACGCTCGGGAGCACGCGCCGTATTTTCGGATCTCAACGATATCTGCAACTTGGTTGTTTCCCTTTCCACACCCCGACCGGCTAACCGCCTCAAGCGCTCCATCTCGTTTGAGATCGCCGCAACGCCAATATCGTACCTTCCAAACGCTCCGACACGATCCCTTTGAAAGGCCGTCGGCCTGACTGGCTTGGCCAATCTCGATGAGGTAAGCAGAGCCGGCAAACCGGGGATCGAATTCCTTGTTTGACAGAAGCAGAATGCCCTCCCAATGTGGTTCACACTCACAGTGTAAATCAAAACGAACCGAAAATGAAGTATGATCCGCTAGACCATGTTGCCGCGCATTTCTTGCGAGACACACAACCGATGCGCGTTGCTTCCCGCAACGAGCGCGACCTGTTGCGGCTGATCTGGAAGTCTCCGGGGATCGAACGCTCCGACCTGACGGAGCCGCTCGATCTCACCCAGCAATCGTTGCACAGGATCGTCGCGCGGCTTCATGAGCGAGGAATGCTCGTCTTTTCCCATTCGGAAACCCGGCGCCCCGGACCGCCCAGTCCGAAGCTGACGCTTCGCAAAGACTGGTGTTTAACCCTGGGCATCTCCGTAAATGTCGGTTCGATCGGCCTTTGCCTCATGGGTTTCGGCGAACCCATGGAAAACATGGAAATTCCACAGGCGGGCTCGTCGCTATCCGATGAAATAGATCGGATCGACGCGGCGGTCGAAGAACTTCTTGCCCGCCGGGGCGCCAAACGGCGTGACGTCCTCGGCGTCGGCCTGGCGGTCTCCGGCCACCGCATGCTGGAGACGGCATTCAATTGCCCCTTGCCGCTCGCTCATTGGTCGTTGATCGACCTGGCACCCTTGCTTGGAGAGCAACTTGGGCTGCCGGTCTGGGCAGACAATGTCGCCAGGACCGCAGCCTTGGCGGAAGCCATTTTCGGCGTTGGCCGCGATGTCGCAGATTTCGCCTATATCGCCCATCTTCATGGCTATGGCGGCGGCCTGGTTTCCGGAGGCATGCCGTTTCGCGGCAATTTCGGCAACGCCGGCGAATTTTCCGTTCTCTTCGGGCGTCAGGACTACGAGGAACGCCCTGCACTCGGCGTCCTGCTTGAACATCTTCGTTCCAAAGGGCGCATGAACTTGACCCTGAGGGACCTGAAGTACGAGGACCTGCTGGACTGGGATGGCGTTGGGGAGTGGGTTGACCGCGTCACGCCGGCCCACAATCGAGCCATCAATGCGATCTGCGCAATATTTGACCCGGCATTGATCGTCCTCGGCGGCGAGCTTCCGCACTCACTCGCGAGGATGCTGATCGAACGGACCGAATTCAACAATCTGCCTCGGCATGGCGTTCTACGCGACGTCCCCAGGCTTGCCGTGGCACAGATAACGGATGGTCCCGGTGCAATCGGCGCGGCCCTGATCCCGCTCTTCGAAACCGTTTTGTGATATGTGTAGGACGCCGTAGCATTCTGAAATCGACGTCAACATAGCCTAAAACGGCCACCCATCAGATCGCGGAGGCCGCCAGCCTCGATGGCAAGCGCTACGCTCGCCGCCACGCATACCGCCCTCAAAATGAGCGACGGCCTTGGGAGTCATGCACAAAGACAACGACCGAAACGCGCCGCATGAACCAGGTTCAATGCGACGCGCCTCAGCCGGGAGGAAGACGTGGTGTGGATTCTTCGGCGATTGCGAGGAGGCCTATCTCCACGCCTCGCCGTTCACTTCATGCCTGTTCCGGCAATGCCCGTGGTGATGTACTTCTGCAGGAACAGGAACACGACGGTGACAGGCAGCAGGCTGAGGAACGTCATCGCCAGGATATAGTGCCACTGCACCGAGAACTCTCCCTGGAATGCATTCAGGCCGACCTGCAGGGTGAAATTCTCGCGGCTGTTGAGGACGATGAGCGGCCAGAGGAAGTCGTTCCATCGCCAGAGCACGGAAAAGATCGCCAGCACCGCGAGAGCCGGCGCCGTCAGCGGCAGGATGATGCGCCAGAAGATGCAGAATTCGCTCGCCGCATCGACGCGCGCCGCCTCTATCAGCTCGTCGGGTATGGTCAGCATATATTGCCGCAGCAGGAAGACGGCCGTCGGAGAGGCGACCGTCGGCAGGATGACGCCCCAGAGATTGTCGGCAAGCCCGACCCCGACGATGACGAGATAGGCCGGCACCATGACTACGGCGAGTGGGATCATCAGCGTCGAAATGATGATGACGAAGACCGTCGTATCACCAGCAAATTTGTATTTCGACAGGGCGAAGGCCGCCATGGCGTTGACGATCAGCGTCAGAAGCGTTGCGACGAAGGTGACGAATACCGAATTCTTGAGGAAGGTCAGGAAGTTGAAGCGCGTCAGCGGATCGGTGTAATTCTGCGTGGCGACCGTCAGCTTCTGCACCGGCGTCATCCCCTTGACGTCGACGCTGACGGGCGGTCCCGGATTTGCGGGGTCGACCATCTGGGCCTTGAGGCCGATGCGGCGGACCATGGCCATTTCACGTTGCTGGCCGTCGACGGTGACCTGCCAGAGGCTGAGCGGCTTGTCGAAGCCGGGCACGGTCTGTTCGACGGCGGCCCGGGGAAGCAGCGTCGGCGGAAACCGGGTGATCTCGGCGGCCGGCTTCAGCGAGGAGAGGCCCGCCCAGAGGACTGGAAGCAACACCACGAAGGTTCCGCCGATCAGCCAGACCCATGACAATATGTCGGTTATATCGATGCGTCCGGCCCGGCGTGTGCGCGTGAAAAAGCTGATCGGGTTCATCTCAGGACTCCATTCGCTTGCCGATGCGCAGCTGTATGAGGGTGAGAACCAGGAGCACCAGCCCCATGAGAACCGATGCCGCGGATGCGAGACCGAAGAGGCGAAGATCGCTGCCGAATGCCATCTGGTAGATATATTGGACGATGAAGCTGTTGGCCGTGCCCGGACCGCCGCCATTGGTCAGCACCCAGGCCTCGTCGAAGATCTGGACGGATTTGATCATCAAAAGGATGAACACGACCAAGAGGTTCGGGGCCAGCAGGGGAAGTGTGATCCTGAACAGCGTGCGGCGTGGCGAGGCGGCATCGATGGAGGCAGCCTCGTAAAGCTCCTTGGGGATGGCCTGGAGGCCGGCGAGCAGAATGAGCGTGTAAAAGCCCATGTGAAACCAGACGGACACCACGACGACGAAGAAGCGCGACCAGCCGACATCGAGCAGGAAGATTTCTGGGGGAACGCCGATCATCTGGAAGAAGGCGTTCAGCAGCCCGTTGCGATCGAGGAACCATTTCCAGATCAGGCCGATGACGACGGGAGACAGCAAGACGGGATAGAAAAACATCGCCCTGAAGAAACCACGCGCGACGATCGCCCGATTGAGGATCAGCGCCGTGATCAGCGCCACCAGCAATGTGGCGACGACATTGAAGGCCACGAACCAGAGCGTGTTCCACACAGCCGTCCAGAACAGCGATTCCTGGCAGGTTCCCGGCTGCAGATAATTGCCGCAGGAAAGCAGCGTCCGGAAATTGTCTAGGCCGACGAAGGGCCGCTCCGAGACGAAGAGATTGGTACCGCCGGTAAAGGCGTAACCGACGGCGATCGCGATCGGAAGGAACGTGAAGATGGCGAACAGAACGAGGTTCGGTGCCAGGAACAGCCATGGCATACGCTTGCGGCCGAAGATGCGCTCGATCACATTTATCGGGGCTTCGACCACTCTCATCGCCGTTTCCCCTGCCTGGGACAGCAATGCACCTGCCTTGAACGCCGCCATGTTCAGCGCCTCCCCTGTCCGGGCCGCCTGGCAAAAGCCAGGCCGCTTTCGGGATCGAACAGATGAACCCGCCCCGGGGCGGCGTCGATCAGGATGTGATCACCGGGCGCCGGCGCGAAATGGCCGGCCTCATGAATGATGATCTGCTCGTCATGGCCTGCAAGGTTGCCGTAGACATAGGTCTCTGTGCCGAGGCCCTCGTGATACTGGACGATGAACGGCAGGCCTTGCTCGCTGGAGCGTGAAAAATGCGCGGGCCGAATGCCGGCGAGAACGGCCTGTCCGACCGCAATGCCGGCGGGATCGACATCGCTGACGACCTTGCCACCATTGCCGACATCGATGACGACGCCGCTTTCCTCGATGCCAGCGACCTTGCCCTTGATGATGTTCATGCGCGGCGAGCCGAGGAAGCCGGCGACGAAGAGATTGCGCGGACTGTCGAACAGGTCCAGGGGCGCTCCGACCTGCTCGACCCGCCCGGCGCGTAGCACGACGATCTTGTCGGCCATCGTCATCGCCTCGACCTGGTCATGCGTGACATAGATCATCGTCGTCTTGATCTCGCGGTGGAGCTTGGTGATCTCGGCGCGGGTCTGGACGCGCAGCGCCGCGTCGAGATTCGACAGCGGCTCGTCGAACAGGAAAATGTCCGGTTCGCGCACGATGGCCCGGCCGATCGCCACGCGTTGGCGCTGGCCGCCCGAAAGCTGCTTCGGGCGCCGGTCCAGATAGGGTTCAATCGCCAGCATCCTGGCAGCTTCGGCAATCCGCGCTTCGATCTCGGCGCGCTTGAACTTCAAATTCTCCAGGCCGAAAGCGAGGTTCTTGCGAACGCTCATATGGGGATAGAGCGCGTAGGACTGGAAGACCATTGCGATCTTGCGCTCTGCCGGCGAGAGCGCGCTGACGTCGCGGCCCCCGATCGCGATTGCGCCCTCCGTGACCTCTTCGAGGCCGGCAATGACGCGCAGCAGGGTCGACTTGCCGCATCCCGACGGACCGACGAAGACGACGAACTCGCCATCCTTGATATCGAGTTCTACGTCATGCAGGACTTTGACCGTGCCATACGACTTGTTGACGTTGGAAAGTTTCAGTTCTGCCATGTCCCACTCCCATCAGGTGCCGCCGTTTCGAAGACGGCGTCGTTTTTGTTCCAGCCTTGCGGCAGCGGTGTCGGCCTCGTGATCCGCACCTCGTTCATCAAGATCCCGGTGACATCAGCCACGTAGACGGCCGGCATTCCTCCCGGATAGTGCTCAAGACCGATCACCCGCCCGTCCGACCCGCGGGTCCAGGCATTGGCGCGGCCGCCGCCATCGGCTGTCGGGGAAAGGTCCGCGTTTGTCGGACGCAGGTCGTAGGACCGCGCCGTGCCGAGCTGCCCGGGCTGCTGATCGATGGCGATGCGCGCCAGCGATGCGTTCCTGATGCCGGCCGACGAGGTCGATATGACGGTGATCGCCCCCTCCATCCGCCCGGTGATGTCCTCGACGATGAGATTGTCGATGGCGCCTGCCGGGCGTTCCGTAACACGGTCGACGACATTGACGGTCAGCGCTTCCCCCGAGCCCCAGAAACCATCGGGGGTCTCGCGGCACTCTACCGCAATTCGTGAGAACCTCACGTTCGATATCCGGCCGCCGTCGCGGGAGAATACGCCGAGCGCCCTGTTGGAAGATGAGACGCTGCAATCCTCGAACACGACATTGGTGACGTCGCCATGCGTTTCCGTGCCGATCTTCAGCGCGCAGCTAAGGCTCTGAACGGAGCATCGACGAACGAGAATGTTTTCGCAACGCCCGATGGCGACACGGTCAGGACCGATGCTCGTCTTCAAGCATATGCCGTCGTCGGCCGTCGATATCCGGCAGTCCTCGATAACGGCGCCGCGGCAGGCATCCAGAACGATACCGTCCGTGTTGGGAAGGCGGCGGTTATTGTCGATGGTCACATTCCTGACCGCGACATCGGTGCAGTTGACGAGGTGCAACGTCCACATCGGCGAGCGGCTGATATGGACGGAGCTGATCTCGATCTCATCGCAGCCCTCGAAAACGACGACACGGGGCCGAAACTCGGCCGGGATGAAGGTTCCCACCGTCTCGTCGTCTCCCACAATGAAGCTGTCACAACCCGCTTCGATGCGACCCGCCCCGGTCAGGCTGATCCGCCGTGCACCGCTCGCGACGATCATGCCGCGGTCCGACTTTTCGGCGATCACCGAAACAGTCGTATGCGCATAGGCCTCGTAATCCGGAACAGGACGCAGGATCGCGCCGGCGGCCAGATGAAGGTCGACGCCGGATTTGAGCTGGAGCCCGCGGCAGACATGGATGCCCGCCATCAGCTCCAAGCGTCCGCCGCCGGAAGCCGAGAGGCCGTCGATGGCCGACTGCAGGCGGACTGTGTCGTCGCTCTGCGCCGGCTCGATCGCGACAAGAGACACGGGGCTCATTGGCGCTCGCCGTTCTCGAGAAAGACTTCGGTCAGGAGCAGCATGGTCAGCGCCTGGCCATAAGGCGTCGGCACGTTGGGGATGCGCCTGTAGAAATCGAGGTCATGACCCATCGGCGTGCCGTCCGAGACGCCGTGGACGACGCCTTCTTCATCGATCTGCGCCAGCACCGCCGCAAGCGCGCGCTCGGCATAGGCCCTGTCGTCCTTGTCGAGAATGCCGGCATCGATGGCCCGCAATATGCCATAGGCAATGCCTGCCGTGGCCGAGGTTTCCAGCGGCGAAGACGGGTCGTCCAGAAGCGTCGTGAACATGCCGTCCGGCCGCTGGTATGCTTTCAAGGAGCGCACCTGGCTGACGAGAACGTTCGACAGGAAACGCCGATCCTTCTCGCCGAGCGTCGGAACGAGGTCGAAGAGCTCGGGGATGGCGACCGTGATCCAGGCATTGCCGCGCGCCCAGAAGGCATTGGCGAAATTGTGCCGCCCGTTGAATGTCCAGCCGTGATACCAGAGCCCACTGACCGGATCGGAAAGGTAGCGGGTGTGGATCACGAATTGATAGACAGCCTCGTCGATCCATTCGCTGCGCTCGCAGAGCACGCCGGCCCGGGCGAGAAACAGGCAGGCCATGAAAAGCGTATCGTCCCACAATTCGCCGTCGTTGAGACGCTCCTTGACGACGTGCTGAAAGCCGCCGTCTTCGGTCTTGGGCAGTTCCTTGACGAGCCATTCGGCCCAGTCCTCGACGAGAGCACGAAAATCGGGACGGTCGACATGCTGAACGAGGATCGCAAGCGGCAGCATCGGCGCCGTGCTGTTGATCTGGCGTGGCGGCAGGCCGCGTTCGATCTGGCCGGCATACCAGGCGACGAGCTCCTGAATCGCTTTCTGATCATTGGTGGAAATGGCGCGCCGTAGGAAGCCGTAGAGACCGACGCCGACTTCCCAGTCCCATTCGTCAAACTGGATTCCGGAGGCGGAATTTCCCGTCACGAGACCTTCCTTGATGCCCCTGAGCCGGCTGAAAGCCGTTGCCACGCGATCGATCGTCGTCAGGAGCGCGGCGTTATCGACAGATGTTGTGTTCATGCTGGAGACCTATGTTTCAGGAGTAGAACGGCCCGTCAGTGCCGGCGCCGGAGGCTGCACTGTCGTGGGTGAGGATCGGGTGCGGCTGATCGTGGGTGAAGGGCCTCGCCTCGCCGCCAATCGAAAGACCGTCGGCATAGGAGAGGTCGATCGCCGGGCCGCCCGGCGGTGTCAGGGAGAGACGTCGAAGCCCGGGATCGAAGGAAACCGTCGTCTGGCATAGGCGCTCGATGAACGCCTTGAAGGCGTCGCCATTGCCGCATCCGACGATACCAGCCCAGCCGCAAAGCGGTCCGTAGGAGCGCGCCTCGCGACCGGCGGTCGGGCCGTCGGTGATCAGCTCCAGGCCATTCGATGCCCAGATGGCGGAAAATCCCCTGCCTGATCGCGCGATGAGCCACTTGTCTTCGATGATGAGATCGTCCAGACCGTCGCGGCCGATATAGGCGTGCGTCCACGCGTGCCGTGCGTCGCTTGTGTCCTCGATCAGCAGGGCGACGTCGCGATGCTGGGCAACGCGCGGCAGGATGCCGTTGCCGGCCCAATAGGACGGTCTTTGGTTGCCCCAGGGATCATCCTCGCCGGGATGGTTGACCCACAGTCTCGCCAGGGGGTGGCCTGCCAGCCGGATGTCGAGGACATGCTGCTGATGCCCCTTCTGGCCGGTCTTGTGATCGACGACCGTCGAAAGCTGCGCCGCCTCGTTTTTGAACAGCACGAGTTTTCCGCTCTCGAGGCCCTGACTGTAACGCGCCTCGACGCTCCTTGCCCGCGACAGCGCCGCAAGCTCGGCCAGATCGGCGGGCGGCTCGTAGCCGCCGGCGCAGAACATGGTCAATGCCGCCACACCATTGTTCAGCCAGCCGGTTCCGAAGGCGACCTGGGCGAAGGGCGCGAGCTCGGTCAGCGGGCCGGCGCGCAACTCCTTGTCGTAAGCGCGGCCCTGCGATCCGGCCGGAACGCCTGCGAGCGTATGAAGGGCGATCATGCGGAAGATGAGATCGATCTGGGCGCGGGCGCGCTCCGATATCGCCGTCTCGGCCCAGCGCTCCAGCGCCAGCAGACCGATGAAGTCGATCGGGTAATAGGCCGCCGAGTTCCACTCCGCCAACCCATGGGCTTCGACGCTGTCGAACCAGCGCCCAAGCCGCTCGCGGCCAAGTTCTGCCTGCTGCCGGCCTGTCCTGCCCGAGGCTGAAAACACCTCGTCGGGCAAAAGAAGTCCGGCCAGCAGCTGGCTCGTATGAAAGCAGAGCACATGGTTCTCGCTCCAGAACCACATCGCGTCGTTGCCCGGCTCGTCCACCCAGTAACGATAGGAGCAGACGGAATGCCGAATGCGATCGACCACGGCATCGGGCATCCGGTCGGCATAGGCGCCGAGCAGCCACAAGAGCGGCACCATGATGAAATCCGAGCAATCCTCCCGCGCATCGATGGAGGCGAGCGTCGCCTCGATAATGCGTTCGAAGCTTTCCTGGTCGTGGTGACCGGTTTCCATCATCGCGATGAGGCGCCCGACGCGGTTGGCGCCGAAGCGGGCGCTGTATTGCAGCGCCTGCCGCTTGCGGGCGGCAAGCGACACCTCTGATGGCAACGGCGAAATGCTGCTCATGAAGGCGGCATCGATGACGCGGGTAACCGAACCCGTGCCGCTGCCGATCGTCATGTGGACGCCGTGATAACCGTCCGCAATGCCGCAGACATCGTCGGCCGTGAGGCTGTTCTGATGGGCGCGCAGCGTCAATCGGGAATGCGCGAGAACGGGCCGCTCATGACCATGGCCGACGACCTTGAGTTCCAACGGCAGGTCGCGTTCGGGCGCCGTTCCGAAGATGATCTCCAGCGGCTGATTGACGAAGACGTCGCGGGCCGGGCGCACGCCGCGGGCAAGGGCTTCCAACTCGCGGACCTCATCCTGGTCCAGCGATACGGGGAGCAGTACGCAGAGCGGCTCGCCGTCCAGCATCTCAAGTTCAAAGAACCACGTCGTGTCGCGCTCGGCGAGGTCTTCGGTATGGACGAGAATCTGGTTGTCGCCGGCTTTAAGCGGCAGGCTGATGTCGGTTGCGCTCTCGACGTTGCGCTTGAAGGGTTCGAAGCGCACTTGCTCCTGTCCATTGACCCATATGCGAACGCCGCCGCAGGTCTTCAGCCTGAGATTGAGCGTTCGCGCGGTCTCCGTCCTGAACGTGCCCTTCAGCCATCGCCTGAGGTGCGTCGGCACGTGCCAGAAGCCGGTGAACTCGACGCGACGGTTCGAGCCGGGAAGATTGAGGCTTTCGGTCGGCCAGGCCGTGTCGGGCAGTAGCGGCCGCCCGACCATGGTTGACCAGAAGGCCTTGCGGCAGGGCAGGTCGCCGACATCGACGAAACCGTTGATGAAACGATAGTTCACGCGGTCTTCGGCCGGCGCGGGTTCACCGGGAAAATAGCTGGCGATGAGGCCGGAAACGGCCCATGCCGTGATCGTCTGGCCCCCGGCCACGCTGTAGGCTGGCGCCGTATCGTCCCGCTGCTTTATGAATTCCGTTTTCACAGACCGCCTCCTCCGCAATCCTATGAAAATATTTTCATTAGGTCTTTGTGCGCGCTACTTTTGCAAATTGCCCAAAAACATCGCTATTGCCGCAGAAAATAGCTTGACGGAACGAATGTCAAGTATATGAAATTCATTTATCGATGGCTGACGCCGCGATTGATGAAAATGTTTTCATGGGAGGATGAAAATGAAAACCTATCTCTCAGGAGCCCTCGCACTGGCGCTGGCTACCGTTTCTTTCGCCTGGGCCGGCGCGGCCATGGCGGAAACCAGGACAATCACCTTTCTGTTCACCGACGACGACCAGGCTTACGTCGAGCGGATGGAAGCGCTCAGCAAGGAATTCGAGGCGGCGCATCCCGACGTCAAAGTCAATTTCGTCTCTTCGGGCTATGATGCGGTCGCCAAGCAGCTGCCGGTGCAGCTTGCGGTCGGCGAAGGCCCTGACATCGCCAAGATCACCGACTGGCAGCTTGCCCCCTACTACCTCGACATGCGTCCCTACATGAAGGACCCGGATGGCTTCGCCAAGTTGCACGGCGACAGCCTGAACACGCTTCGTTTCCCCGGCGTCAACGATCCGCAGTCGATCAACGGCTATATCGCGTCGCAGACCTTCAACCTGCCCTTCGTCAACAAGACGCTGTTCGAACAGGCCGGCGAACCGCTTCCGAAGCCCACCGCTACGCTGAAGGACATTGTCGAAGCCTCGGCGCGCGTCGCCAAGGCGACCGGCGCTCAGATCCCCTTCACGATGGATCGCTCGGGCCATCGCTTCTCCGGCGCGGCATTCTCCTACGGCTCGAACTACGTCAAGGACGGCAAGTTCTTCTTCCCCGACGATGCCGCCAAGCGCTATGTCACGGATCTCTACGGCTGGACGAAGGACGGCGCCTTCCCGAAGGAAATGTGGGGTGCTGCCGGCGGAACCCAGTACAAGAACATGGGTGACGAGTTCGTCAACGGCAACGTCGTGACCTATCTCGCCGGCAACTGGATGGTCAATCCGTTCCAGAAGAAGATCGGCGACGCCTTCGACTGGACGGCGATCAGCGCGCCGTGCGGCGATGCCGGCTGCTATGCGATGCCGGGTGGCACCGCGATCGTTGGCTTCAAGCGCACCAAGTCTCCGGAGGCCGTGGCCGCGTTCATCGAATTCCTCGGCTCTGAAAAGGTCCAGCGTGAAATCGCTGAAAACTACGTCATCCTGACGGGCGCCGACATCAAGGACCCGCAATACAAGCTCGAGAGCAAGAATGCCAAGGAGGCCATGGCCGTCTTCCTCGGAAGCCGCAATAGCGTGCCGCAGGCAGCCCGGGACCTGGAACGTCTCAAGGGATCCTCCGCCATCTATCAGCTCATCGTCCAGAGGATGAGCCAGCTGATCGTCGGCGAACTCTCCCTCGACGAGACCTTCAAGGCAATGAGTGCCGACGTCGACAAGGTCAACGAGGCGCTCGCCGCCAAGTAACCGGTCACGCGTTGTCCAGCACAATGCGCGCATGCCGCAGCCACGGCCTCGCAACAGGGCCGTGGCTTTTCCTTTTCCCATGGACACTTCGACCAGTTTCGAATTGTCGATGGCATGGAGCCGCTGCCGTGGTGTACGGTCGGGCGAATGCCGGCCTTCGCACCCGATGGCGAAGGCATGGTGACATGCGGTTCGCGAGAGGCTATAGGCGTTGTCGGCCTTCGCCGGCTCGCAGGCGCCATGGTCAACTCACATATGCCGGCAACCCGGTTACATCAGGCGACCCAGCGACTGTCTACCGTATAGAGGTGCATTTCCATGCCGATGGGCTCTGAGCATCCGCTGCGAAGGGAACTTCACAACGAGCTCCACGCGCGGCCGTCGCTTTACTTCGATGGCGACACGGATGTGTGGCACGTCGCTATCGTCGGAGAAAATGCCCCTCCTCAGATACCGAATTCCCTGCCGGGACTGGAGGATGTCTCCACGACCCGCGAGGGCAACCACGGCATCGGCCGCATCGGCGACGGCCGGCTGAAGTGGGAGGCGCATACCGAGTTCCTCACCCTGACCTTCGTCGTTCCCGCGTCGGCCGAACCCGGCAGCAATCCGCCGGAAGCCTTTCAGGCCTGCTGCCGCCAGATCGACGGGGAGATCATCGCGGCCGTTCGGGTGCTGGTGCGGGACGAGAAGGACGGGCAGCGTCCGGAAAAACCGAGGCTCGACTATGTCGCCTCTCAGGTCGGCGGCGGCGATGCGGAAGTGCATTCGAACTTCCGGCTGACCGACAGCGGTTTCGTCGAATTTCTGTTCTTCAACCGCAACCTCAATGCCTATCGCACCGGCCGCATGGTCAGGCGTTTCCTGGAGATCGAGACATACCGGATGATGGCGCTGCTGGCGTTGCCGATGGCGCGCGAGACGGTCTCGAAGCTCTCCGTCTTCGATCGGCGCCTCGACCTGCTGATCGCGCATATGCAGAGTGCGATCAAGGTCGACAAGGCACTGCTTTCCGAGGTGACAAGGCTCTCATCGGACGTTCTCAACTTCTCGGCGCTCGCCCGCCACCGCTTCGGCGCGACGAAAGCCTATGCCGAAATTGTCGCGAGCAGAGTGTCGGAGCTTCGCGAGGAACGCGTCGAACAGCGCCAGAGGCTCGGCACCTTTATCGATCGGCGGTTTCAACCAGCCGTCCGCTCGGTCGAAGCCGCCGAACGCCGCCTCGATGAACTGGCCGAACGCGTGAGTCTCGCCGGAGATCTCCTTAGAACCACCGTGCAGGTTCAGCTCGAAGATCAGAACGCGTCGCTGCTGACGTCGATGGAAGAACGGGCGCGCATCCAGGTGCATATCCAGCAGGCGGTCGAAGGCTTCTCCGTCATCGCCATCACCTATTACACCGTCGGCCTGGCGAAGATCTGCCTCGAAAGTATTTCCGAACTGGGTGTCGATCCCCACGTGGCGAAGCTCGCCGTTCTCGGCGCCATCCCGCTCGTGCTCTTTGCCGTCTGGACAGCAGTTCGTCACGTTCGCAAGAGCATTGCCGGCCACTCCGCCGGTCCAGCATCCGGAAGCCACTGAAGCGACGCCAGACATTCGCTCACCGCCGCCCTTTCGAGGCGGCGGCGTTTGCTTGCCTGTATCGGCAGAACGTCAGGATGCCATTGCGTAGTGGCGATGCTCCGACGCCCGGCCGCTGCCCGTCCTGAACCGCCGCAGCAGCTCGGCGAGGCTTTCGGTTTCATGTGTCAGGCTCTGGGCGGCCGCCGTGGTCTCTTCGACCATCGCGGCGTTCTGCTGCGTCACCCTGTCCATCTGGTCGCCGGCAGCCGAGACCTCGCGCAGGCTCGTCGCCTGCTCGCGGGCGGCAACGGCGATCTCGGCCACGGTCGCATTCATGGCGGTGACCTGCTCGACGATCTGTTCGAGCGAGAGGCCGGATTCACCCACCAACTGGACGCCGGTCTTGACCTGCGCCGAGGAGGTTGAGATCAGCTGCTTGATCTCCCTTGCCGCGTTGGCGGAGCGCTGGGCGAGTTCGCGGACTTCCTGGGCGACGACGGCAAAGCCCTTGCCTGCCTCGCCGGCGCGCGCCGCTTCCACGCCGGCATTCAGCGCCAGCAGGTTGGTCTGGAAGGCAATCTCGTCGATGACGCTGATGATGTTGCCGATCTTGGACGATGAATTTTGAATTTCCGTCATCGCATCGATGGCGCGGGCAACGATCTCGCCGCCCTTTTCGGCATTGGTGCGGGCGGTTGCCACAACACCCTGGGCGCGGCTTGCGCCCTCCGCCGTTCCATTGACGCCGCGGGTCACCTCACCCAGCGCCGCGACGGTCTCCTCCAGCGAGGCTGCCTGCTGCTCGGTGCGGCGGGCGAGATCGTTGGAGGCGGTGGAGATTTCCGCAAGGCCGGAGCGGATGGTGCCGACCGCGCGAATGACGGCGTCAACAGCCTCTTCGAGGCTCGCAACCGAATTGTTGAAATGATCCCGGATCCTGACATAGCGATGGTCGACTTCGCCGACGCGGACAGTGAGGTCGCCCTTCGAGAGTGCGTCCAGCCCGACAGAGATCTGGCGGAAGGCATGCTCCATCACCTGCCCGTCGCTGAGCCGCTCGGCCTCCTGGCGCAGCCGCTCTTCTTCGGCCGCCAGGCGGGCGCGTTCGGCATTGGCTTCCGCAATCAGCTTGGCGCGCCCCGTTTCCTGGAAAACCTTCAGCGAACGCGCCATGGCCCCCAGTTCGTGGCGGTGCTCGACGCCCGTGATCACGATTCTTTCCTCGCCGCGGGCAAGCTGCTCCATCGACTGCGCCATGTTACGCACTGCCGAGGAAATCAGCCGGCCGACGAAGTAGGAAAGCACGAGGCCGATGACAATCAGCAGCCCGCTGATGACAAGCGTCGTGCTGGTCGCAGAGGCAACCGTTGCGTCTACCGAACCATCAAGGGTCTTCTGCGCGCCCGTGACGGTGGCCTGCAGGTCCTTGAAGCCGCCTGATATTTTCGGTGCGAGCACGCTGAGCTGCGTCTGGCGGATATTGCCTGAGGCCTGCAAAACGTCCTTCATGTCGCCGAGACGGGCGGTGTAGTTCTGCATGAGCTGGCCGGCGCCCATCAGGCGCTTCTTCTGCAACTCGTTCTTCGCGGCCTTGGCGGCGGCTTCGTTGAGCGTGACCGCTTCGGCCAGTGCCGCCTGCGCGGTGTCATAGGCCGCAAAATCGTTGGAATGCACGAAGCGCTCGGAGAAATAGAGGCTGCGGTTCAAAGCCTCCAGCGTCGCCGCTGTCATCTGCAGCAGGGCCACATCATTCTGGCGCCAGGCGCTGCGGACGACATCGTTGAGCGCAATGCTGGTCCAGGGCCCGAATTCGGTGACCTTGGAAATCAAGGCGTCACGCCTGGCCTGAAGGGAGACGATCTGCTCGAAAGCCTTGCCGTAGGCGGCAATGTCCTGGCGGATCGCCGCAAGGCCGGACTGCAGATCCTTGTCGCCGGCAAAACGCGGGTCGTCGGCGTCGAACGCTTTCACGCCGGCGCGGAAGCGATCGACGACATCCTGCGTCGGCGTGGAGCGGAAGGCTTCCGCCGACATCTGTATCTCGTTCAACTGGTCGCTGTAGTCCGAGATGGCGAGACTTTGACCAGCCGTGGCGCGATAGGACGCGAAGATGGAGGCGAGCCCGTTCATGCCCGAGATCGCGCTGACCGTGAGCAGGCTCATCAACAGGATCAGCGGCACGAAGCCGGAGGTGATCTGCGCGCGAATGCCGAATTTATTCCAGAAATGCAACATCATAGTCCTCTTATGCTCACTGGCTCTTCGGCAGATAGGTGGCAATGTTCTCAGGTGTGACGAGTTCGAAGGGAACGTTGTTTTCGCGCGGCACCTTCTCTTTGCGGATCAGCTTGACGGCGGCATCGACAGCGGCAGCGCCCTGCCCGACGGCGCTCTGGAGAATGGTGACATCGAGATCGCCGGCTACCATCGCGGCGAGCGCGTCGTCGGTCGCGTCGACACCGGCAACGACGACGTCCTTCATCGGGATATTGTTCTTCTTCATGGCGCGGATCGCGCCGAGCGCCATCTCGTCATTATTGGCGATGACCGCGTCGAACTTGACGCCGGCCGACAGCCATTCCTGCATCTGCTGGTCGGCATAATCGCTCGACCAATAGGCCGCCTGCCGCTCAACAATCTGAAGACCCTTGCAATCCGGCGTGGCGATGACGTCGGAGATGTCCTGGGTACGGGCGCGGGCGGCGGCGTGGAAAGGTTCCCCCATCAGCACGGCGACACGGCCTTTGCCTTTAAGGAGCGCGCAGACCTGCTTGGTCTCCAGTGTTCCGGATTCCTTCTCGTTGGAGGCGACCACCACCTGATTGTCAGGCAGGTCCATGAGGTTGGAAGGAACGTTGTTGATGTAGACCAGCGGAATGCCGGCATCTGCCGCCATCTTGGTCATTTGCGGCCCGAGGTCGCCATCGGAGACGGCAAGGATGATCGCGTCGACCTTGTCGGCAATGAGCTTCTGCACCTGCTGCTTCTGGAGCTCCTTGTCGCCATTGGCATTCTCGGTGACGAGTTTGAGGCCGGATATCGTCTGCCCATGCGAGACAACGCCGTTCAGAAGTGCTGTTCTGAATTTGTCGAGACCGGACATCGAAACCCCGATCGTCTGGGCATGGGCAGCAGAGATCGATATCGCCAGGGCGATGGATGCAAGCGTGGCCGTTTTCATGAATTCCCCTGCACAATTCGGATATGAAAACGGTTATTTCAAATTTTGGTTAAATTTTACTTTTCTTCCGGAAGCAAAAGTTAAGCGCGAGGGTATGATCTTGCGGCGGCAGGCGCGCCTTCTTCGGTGGCGATCGACCGGGCTTGAAGCGCATCACAGCAAACTTGATGCGATGCGCTTCAAGTCTTTGTTCTTATGAAGATTAGCGCCCACCAAAGCCGGAGCTGACGGTGATACCCTTGTAGATCACCCTCTGCAGCACGATGGCCAGGATGACGCCGGGCACCATGGAGATCGTCGCACCAGCCATGATGTAATTCCACGCGGTGCCCTGCTGTGTCTGGAACAGGGTCAGCCCGAGCGGCAGCGTGGCCATTTCGACGCCGCTGGTGGCGATCAGCGGCCAGAGGAAGCTCTTCCACTGCGCGATGAAGGTGAACAGCGACAAGAGGCCGATGGCCGGCATGGCAAGCGGAACGATGATCATGACCAGGATACGCAGGCGTGAAGCCCCGTCCATCATCGCCGCCTCGTCGAGATCCTTAGGGATTCCGAGGATGAACTGCCGCAGCAGAAACGTGCCGAAGGAGCTGAAGGCGACCGGCAGGATCATGCCGTGATAGGTGTTGATCCAGCCGAGCTTGCTGACGATGACGAAGAGCGGGATGACCAGCATCACCTGCGGGATCATCAGCGTGCTGAGATAGGTAAGCAGCAGCCCCTCCCGGCCGGGAAACCTCAGGCGGGCGAAGGCGTAGGCAGAAAGGCAGGATACTGCAATCACGATCGCCGTAACGCCGCAGGCGACCACGAAGGAATTCAACAGGAAGGTTCCGAACGGCAGGGAAACCAGGGCTTCGACGAATGTTCCCCAATGATACTCCTCAGGGAAGATGCGGACCGGCACAGCCATCACCTCGGCATTGGAGCGCACCGCGTTCGACACCATCCAGAAGAAGGGGAAGAGAAAAAGCAGCGCGATCAGCGAAAGTGCCGTGTAGCTGACGAAGGTGCCGACGCGCCGCAATATGCGGTGACGATGCTGGGACACGGAATGCGGATGCCGTGAAGTCGGATCAGTCGTCATAATGCACCCATTTGCGCTGCATGTGGAACTGCAGGATGGTGAGCGCCATGATCATGACGAACATCACCCAGGCGAGAGCCGAGGCATAGCCCATCTGGAAATTGGTGAAGCCCTTCTGGTAGATGGCAAAGCCAAGCGTGGCACCGCCTGAGGATTTCATCCTGACGCCGAGATTCGTACGCGGGGAGTCGACCAGGCGGCTGTGAGTGCTTGCCTGAACTTCATCACCGAGGCAACGAGACCGGCCTGTCGCCGTCGAGGCTATCGGCCCAAGCCTGGACCGACTGGTGATCGACGGCATTTCCCTCGTCCACTTCGGCGAGCGCCTCTAGCGTCAAACGCCGGCGCTGTTTCTGCGCAGGCGGCAGCGGAACATGTGTGGCCGGCAAATCGGTCCCCATCGAAGCTTCCCCGTCATCGTTCCCCGATCATACCTACCAACACTGGTCATATGCAAAATCAATCAAGAAACAGCGGCCGGTCGTTCATCCATTGAACGATGAAGAAATTTGTCATACATGTGTGATGAATCGTGAAGTCGGAATGCTGAGGGTTTGGGCGGCATTCGGATCAAAGCCGATGCGGGGGTCAGACGAGGCTATGCAGGTAAAGGATCGCAGCAAAGGCTCCGGGTCGCTGGTCACACAGGTCGGCGAAAGTCTCCGACAAGCCATATTGAGCGGCCAATATTCCGTTGGCGACAAGCTTCCGAGTGAACACGAGTTGACCGAAACACATGGCGTCAGCCGCACCGTCGTGCGCGAGGCCGTGGCCGCACTTCGCTCCGACGGCCTTGTCGAGGTGCGCCAGGGGGCCGGGATTTTCGTACTCGGCGCCGATCCGGCTCTCTCCGCGCGGAAAGTCGACAAGGCCCGCGTCGCCTCCGATCTTGAAGTACTCGAGATCAGAACACCTGTCGAAATCGAAGCGGCAGGCCTCGCGGCCCTGCGCCGCTCGCCAGCACAGGAGGAGGCGATATTCGAATGCCACCGGAAAATCCTTCAATGCATCGAGAGTGATCAATCCATTCGCGATGCGGATCTCGATCTCCATGCCGCGATCGCGGAAGCCACGAACAATCCGCTGTTCAGGCAGTTCCTGGAGTCCCAGGGTTCGGCGATCATCCCGCAGTCGAGGCTCGTCCCGGAATCGAGGACAGCCGAACAGACCGCCTACCGAAAGCTGATCCACAGAGAGCACGAGGCGATCGTCGTCGCCATCTCGGACAGGGACGATCAGGCCGCCCGCAACGCCATGCGCGAGCATCTGGTCGGCAGCCAGGCCAGGTACCGCAACCTGCTGAGAGATCTGCGAAGCTTTACGAGCTGACATCCGATCCAAGAGCTCACACGTTCCAGCCGATCATCAGATGACCATGACGGCCGCGGACATATCGTCTCACGATTTTCTTGTTGGAGCGGCTACCGAAAAGGCTGAACGCTGGCGATGCGCTCGGAAAGAAAAGATATGTCTGCGGCATATGTGTGTGGAAGGGACAGCGCATCCGGCTTAAGAAATGCAGGTGCGCTCATTGCTCCCGCGCTCTGCGACGGGTGGTGCATGAGCGGGATGAGACGGGCTGCCTGCCCATCCGCGACTGAAAGCTAGTTGAAAGCTTCGACGTCATAGGAAAGGGCGGCATCGTGGAGGAGACACGGTCAAGGTGGCGAGACGACGATGCCAGCCAACCACAGGAGGAGATTTCAATGCGTTCTTCACGCAGCCTTTTTCACACCGTCGCTTTTTCGACGCTTCTCGCCGCAGCATCTTTCACTACCAGCGCCGCACATGCGGCCGATAAGATCACCATCATGGTCGGCGGTTATGAGAAGCAGATCTATCTGCCCGCCAAGCTTGCCGAATCGCTCGGATACTTCAAGGACGAGGGTCTCGACGTCGAGCTGCTGAACGAAGCTGCCGGCGTCGATGCCGAAAACCAGCTTCTGGCCGGCGCCGTCCAGGGCGTGGTCGGCTTCTACGACCACTGTGTGGACCTGCAGGCCAAAGGCAAATTCGTCGAATCCATCGTCCAGTTCAGCCAGGCGCCGGGCGAAGTCGAGATGGTTTCGAGCAAACATCCTGACATCAAATCTCCGGCCGACTTCAAAGGTAAGACCCTCGGCGTCACCGGTCTCGGCTCGTCCACCAACTTCCTGACCCTCTTCATGGCCTCGAAGGCTGGCCTGAAGCCCGGTGACGTCGTGACGGTTCCAGTCGGCGCCGGCGGCACCTTCATCGCGGCCATGCAACAGGATCAGATCCAGGCCGGCATGACGACCGAGCCGACGATCTCGCGCATGATCAAGACCGGCGAGGCAAGCGTGCTTGTCGATATGCGCACGGTCGAGTCGACCCGCCAGGCGCTCGGTGGCACCTATCCGGCCGCCTCGCTCTACATGGAAGCCTCCTGGGTCGACGCGCACAAGGAAGAGGCACAGAAGCTCGCCAACGCCTTCGTCAAGACGCTGCGCTACATCAACACGCATTCCGCCGCCGAGATCGCGGACAAGATGCCGAAGGACTTCTACGTCGGCGACAAGGACGGCTACATCAAGGCTCTCGACGACGGCAAGGGCATGTTCACACCGGATGGCGTCATGCCGGAAGACGGTCCGAAGACCGTGCTTGCCGTGCTCTCGGAGTTCTCCAAGAACGTCAAAGGTAAGCAGATCGACCTTTCCAAGACCTACACGACGGAATTCGTCAAGAACGTCAAGTAAGGCGTCGTGTCGCTTCCGGTCCCAACCGGAAGCGACCTCCCGATCGATCCATGGGCATTGCGTGCACGCGCCCAAAGCACGCCTCAGGTATCATCATGCAACATGACAAGAACCAGATCCCGGCGATCGAGCTGATCAACGTCAGCCGCCGCTTCGTCTCACCCACCGGCAAGTCCCTTACGGCCTTGCGCGATTTCAACATGACGGTCGCCCGCGGAGAGTTCGTTGCCGTCGTCGGCCCTACCGGATGCGGCAAATCGACGACGCTCAACCTTGTGACGGGTCTCGCACGCCCGAGTGCCGGTGAAGTCCGGCTGATGGGCGGTCCGATCACCGGCATTGACCGGCGTGTCGGCTTCGTATTCCAGACCGACGCACTCTTTCCCTGGAAGAACGTGATCGACAACGTCATGGCCGGTCCGCTGTTTCGCGGCAAGTCGCGCACTGAGGCGGAAAAGAGCGCGCGCGACTGGCTGGCCCGCGTCGGCCTTTCGAAATTTCTCCATCATTACCCCCACCAGCTTTCTGGCGGCATGCGCAAGCGCGTCTCCCTGGCCCAGACCTTCATCAACGAGCCGGAAATCCTGCTGATGGACGAGCCTTTCTCGGCCCTCGACGTCCAGACCCGCACCGTCATGCATGAAGAGCTCTTGAAACTGTGGGCGGAACGCAAGGCCTCGGTGGTGTTCGTGACCCACGACCTCGAAGAGGCTGTCGCCCTTGCCGACAAGGTCTATGTCCTGACCGCCGGTCCCGCGACGGTAAAGTCGGTCTACACGATCGATCTCCCCCGCCCGCGCGTCGTGTCGGAAATCCGCTACGAGCAGAGCTTCATCGACTACTGCAAGACGATCTGGGAGGACCTCCGCGAGGAAGTGGAGACCAGCTACCGCCGCGCGAGCGAAGCGGCCTGAGGGAGGATATCATGGCACACACCACACTTGAGGCCGGTTCGGCCACCATGTTTCGGCCGGGCACGTCGGACACGGAAATCGAGGCGTCGGCGCTGAAGGCAATGCGCCGGCGCAAGACGCTGGTGCGCTTCTGGCAGATCGCCATCCTGGTCTTCGTGATCGGCATGTGGGAGCTGTCTTCCAACATGCAATGGATCGATCCGTTCTTCTATTCGAGCCCAAGCGGCGTCATTCAGCGCCTCTACGAATGGGCAACCGAAGGCACCACGGAGGGTTCGCTCTGGTATAATCTATGGGTGACGATGGAGGAGGCCTTGATCGGCTTCTTCGCGGGTTCGATCACCGGCGTCTTCGTCGGCATTGGTCTTGGCCGCAACCGCTTCCTGTCGGACATTTTCTCCGTCTATATCAAGGCGATCAACTCGATACCGCGCGTCGTTCTCGCCCCCATCTTCATCATGATCATGGGTCTCGGTCTGCCCTCCAAGGTTGCTCTCGCCTTCATCATGGTGTTCTTCGTGGTCTTTGCAAACGCCTTCCAGGGAGTGCGCGAGGCCGACCGCAATATGATCGCCAATGCCCGCATTCTCGGCGCCTCGGATTGGCAGGTCACCCGCACGGTGGTCATCCCGTCGGCAATGAGCTGGATCTTCGCCAGTCTGCACGTGTCCTTCGGTTTCGCGATCATCGGCGCAATCGTGGGCGAATTCGTCGGCGCCCGCTTCGGCATCGGCCAGCTCATCTCGATCGCCAAGGGTACGTTCGATGCCGCCGGCATGTTCGCGGCAATCCTCCTCGTCATGGTCGTCACGCTTTTTGCCGAATACATCATGACATTGATCGAGAACCGCCTGGCAAAATGGCGCCCGCAGCAGCACCTCGATACCCAGTGATCAAATCGACCTCCTCCTACTGCATAGTTCCTTAAATCGGAATCGATTTCAGGATAAAATTATGCAGCGATTCAAAGTGTTACAGCGTCCTTTGCGCGTCTGAAAAGACGCGCGGCGCTGTAAGGCAGATCGAACAGAAGGCCGGGCACATTCCCGGCCTTCTTCATTTGATGCAGTCAATCTTGAAATGTGCGTTGCTTTGGATTCGGGTTCACATGAGCGGCAGCCGCACGGTCACGATAAGCCCACCACCTTCCGCATCATCGAGCGAGACCGAACCTCCGGCGCCTTCGACGACTTCCCGAACGATCGCAAGCCCTAGACCGCTCCCCTCGCCTTCGGTCCCCATGACCCGGTAGAATCGTTCGAAAACCTGCTCGCGCTCCCCGCTCGGAATACCCGGCCAGTTGTCCTCGACGGTTACCACGGCGTTGCCGTCCGCCTGCTCGACAGCGACGGTCACACGTCCATTCGGGCGGGTATAGCGGAGCGCATTGTCTATGAGGTTGACCAACATCTCGCGCAACATCGTCGCGTCGCCGTCGACAATGACCGGGCGGACCGCCTCCAAGCCGACGTCGATGTTGCGCCTCAGCGCCTCTTCGGCAAGCGCTTCCAGGATCTCGCGGGCAGCCTTCGTAAGGTCGGTCGCATCGCTGCGCGGGCGCCGGCTTCCCGGCTCGGCCCGCGACAAGGTGAGGAGCTGGCTGGCCAGACGCGAAATCTGCTTCGTGCTGCTGCGAAGGGCGAAAAGCGCCTCGTCGCGGCGGGCCGCATCGGCTTCGCGGGACGCCACGCTCGCCTGCGTCGAAATCAGCGCCAGCGGTGTTCGCAATTGGTGCGCAGCATTCGATACGAATCGTCGCTGCGCGGCCATCTGGTTCTGGACACGCTCCATGTAGTCGTTCAGGGCGTGAACGAGCGGCTGCAACTCGCTCTGCACCATCTCCGGCGGCAGCGGATCGAGACGGTTGCGCCCGCGCTGGCGCAGGGCGCCCCGCAGTCTCAGAGCAGGGGCCAGACCCCGCTGAAGGCCAAGGATGGTCACCAGGCTTGCGACGAAGACGAGCACGAACTGCTTCGAAAAGTCTGAGAGCCACAACTGCCTTCGCATCGCATACTGGCTGTTATGCGTAACGGCGACGGTCACGGAGATCGCGCCGTCATCGGGAAGGCCGACGACAGGATGATCGAGCATCAGGACGCGCACATCGGCACCGTGGAACGCGCGATCCTCACCGGTCAGATGGACGGCCGGCAACGGCAGGTCGGGAAAGCCGCTGACCAGACTGCCCCATGCGGTGATGACCTGATAGGACACCCGGTCGCCGAAGCCCGTGTCAAACATCTCCAGCGCTGAAGGCGGCACGTCCACCTGAACATTGCCGCCCTCGTCGACGCGGACGGCTTCGGCAATAACACGCGCCGATGCCAGAAGTGTTCGATCCGTCACCAGCTTTGCTGTTGCGTCCGCCGTCCAGAAGCTGTCGTAGAGATTGAAGCCGATCGCGCCGAACAGGGTCAGCAGCACCCAGCAGAGCAACTGCACCCTCAGGCTCTGGCTGAGCCGCGCGATCGTCGCGCCCACCTTGGTGACGAGGCTACTGGACATGTCTGAGGAGATAACCAAGTCCGCGCAATGTGGCGATTTGAACCGAACTGCTCTCGAGCTTCTTTCGCAGCCTGTGGACGTAGATTTCGATGGCGCTCGGATCCGCTTCGTCGTCGAACCCGAACACGCTTTCAGAAAGGGCGGCCTTCGAGACGGTGTAGCCAAGCTTCATGACGAGCTGTTCAAGAACCGCATATTCGCGCGGCGTCAGTTGCAGCGGCTCGCCTGCGACGAAAAACTGCCGCGTCCCACCGGAGAAGCGCAGGTTGCCGACGGTGATTTCCGACGATGCCCGGTCCTGGCCACGGCGGATCACTGCACGGATTCTCGCTTCGAGTTCGGCGATTTCGAAGGGTTTGGCGAGATAGTCGTCGGCACCGCTGTCAAGCCCTGCAACACGGCCGTCCAGGCTGGCATTGGCGGTCAAGATGATGACCGGCAGCTTGCTCCCGGACTGCCGCAATCGCTTCAAAAGCGTCAATCCGTCAAGTTTGGGCAGCGCCAGGTCCAAGATCATCGCCGAATACTCAGCCACCTTGAGCAAATGCTCAGCGTCCTCGCCGTCGTGAGCAATGTCGATAGCATACTGCGCCTGTCGCAGGGCTTTGCCCAGCCAGGCCGCCAGATCCTTGTTGTCCTCCACCACAAGCAGTCTCATCCGACCTCCTTAGCATGTGCGGACGGTCTGGCGGAAGCGTGACCCGATTTCCTCCGCTTACGCCTGGCATCCATGGCGCGAATTGTCCGTTATTTGTCCGGCGCGCGCATTTTCCTCTGTCTTCAAATTGCCGAATATGACCTCATGATCAACCTGGATGGAGCAAAAAATGTCCGGCCATGATACTGTCCTTCTCGTTATCGACGCCCAGGAGTCTTTCAGACACCGCGATTACTGGGATGAAAACTTCGCTTCCGCCTATATCGATCGTCAGCAGGCTCTGATCGACGGTGCGGAAGCCGATGGAATACCCGTCATCCAAATCTTCCATGTCGATGAAAACGGGCCGTTTTCGGAAGCATCCGGGTTCGTCAGCACACTCGCCCCGCTCAGGATCGCCCCCAAGGCGACATTCAGGAAGAGGCGCCATAGCGCCCTGGTCGGTTCCGGTCTCGACGTGTGGCTGACCGAGAACGGCGTCCGTCGTATCCTCGTCTCCGGCATCCGCACCGAACAGTGCTGCGAGACCACAACCCGCCATGCCTCCGATCTCGGCTATCAAGTCGACTATGTCGGCGAAGCGACGCTGACTTTCCCGATGACCGACGCCACAGGGCGCACCTGGAGGGCCAAGGAAATCCGGGACCGGACCGAACTGGTCCTGTCGGGCCGCTTTGCTCGGATCGCGACCGTCGACCAGGCCCTGGCGGGGCGTGGAAAGTCGCTCGCCGCATGACGGACGCCGCTCAGCCCTTCGATATTCCGGTCTTCGTCGTCGTGCCGCCGCGCGTGCTGCTGCTTGACGTCGCCGGCCCGATCGAAGTGCTGCGCAAGGCGAATCTCGAACAGCGCACGGTGCGCTTTACCGTCACCTATATCGGTCCATCCGTGACGGTCGGCAGCTCGATCGGTCTTGCCGTTACGGGCGTTGCCGCATTGCCGGAGCGCCTGCCCGATACCGCACTTGTCATCATTGCCGGCAGCGCCGATGCCCCGATGAAAAACAGCCGCCCGGGGAACGAACAGGAGCGCGCCGACCAGGCTGCCATCGTCGCATGGCTGAAGCACGCCATTCGCCCGGGAGTTCGTCTGGTCTCGATCTGCTCGGGCGCATTGCTCGCTGCCGAGGCAGGCATGCTCGATGGCCGCGATTGCACCACCCATCACGGCTGCATAGAGGATCTGGCGAGGCTCGCTCCCACCGCGCGCGTCCGGAACAACCGGCTCTATGTCGAGGATGGAGATCGCCTCACGAGTGCCGGCATCACTGCCGGCATAGACCTCATGCTGCATATCGTTGCCGAAGCGGCGGGGCACGCGTGTGCGCTTGCGGTGGCGCGATATCTTGTCGTCTATCTCAGGCGCGGCGGCTCGGATCCGCAGCTTTCGCCCTGGCTCGAAGGTCGCAACCATATCCACCCGGTCATTCACCGCGCACAGGATGCCGTGGCCGCCAACCCGTCTGAGGACTGGTCGGTGGCGTCGCTCGCCCGCCTCAGCGGCGCCAGCCCGCGCAACCTTTCACGGCTGTTCAACGAGCAGACGGGCATGAGCGTGACGGATTTCGTCAACCGTATGCGCGTGGCTCTTGCCCGCGAGATGCTCGCCGGTTCACGGCTGGACATGGAGGCTGTCGCGATGCGCGCCGGCTTCGGCTCGGCGCGGCAGCTCCGCCGCGCCTGGAACCGTCTGAATGACGGCCCGCCGAGTGCGGCGCGGTCGAGGCTATCTACAGGCTCATAGCGCAAGAGCAAGGGCGGACGGCTTGAGGCCGGCTTCCTGTACCTCGGTTCCCCAGATTTCGATCTGGGTCAGCGCCGGATAGGGCGAGGCGTCTTCGGCCTTGATCAGACCGTGCAGTTCCACCCATTCGACGATGCAGGGTTCTATGGCAAAGCCCTGCGCGGCACCCGATTTTGCCAGCGGAAAGCAGGAGGTCTTGCCGTTCGAGAAGGTGACGCTGGCCTGCTCCCACCAGGAATCATGCGGAAAGTCGGCCCGGAGATAGAAAACGATCTCGTCGATCCTGACCGGCCTGCCGAATTCCACCGTCAGTGCTGCTTGCGGATCGCGATTGATGCCCCAGCTCGTATAGGGCCAGAAGCCGTGATCATCGTTGGCCTTTTCGCCGTCAATCGCGTTGCGCGCGGCAAAGACCGCTTCGCCGCGGGTCTCGACATTGGCGCGCGCATGCGGAAACAGAGCCCGATTGGCGTGATCGTCCCAGGGGTTCAGGGCGAGATTGCGCCGATGGACAATCTCGTCAGGACGCGTGCTTCGCGCTGAAAGTCGGTGGATATCGCCCCTGAAGGCATTCGGCGAATAGGGCTTGCGTTTGTCGCCGAAGGGCACGGCGAGTGAATAGACGCATTCCTTCATATAGACCAGGCCGGGTTGAATCGCGCCATCAAGGGAGAGAAAAACATGCCCGGGCCCGGAGACCTCCACGACCACGCGATCGCCTTCGCGATAGCTCTGGCGATAGACCAGGAACGTCTCGTCCCAGCCTGTGGAACTTGCCAACACTGCTCCATCGGCATCCACGATCTTCAGCGTCAATTCCATGCTCGTCCTCCCCAGAGAATGATGCCGAAAAGTGTGAGCGATTTTCGGACGACATCCTGCTCTAACTGTTTAATTTAGAACAGGATTCAGATTTTAGGCCGACCCGGCCTAAATCATCCTGTTCTAGACGATCCGCAATCTCAGGAGCCTGCCGGCGAACGGCACGTGCAGCCGGTAGATTTTCTCGGGCCAGGCCGATCTCAGCCGGGCGTCGTCCACGCCGATTTCGTCGATTTCGATCTCACCGGCGCCCTCGACGAAAATGCTGCCCAGATCGGCGAGATCGATCCTGTCCGGGCTGACGGTCGGCGCCAGGCATGTCATCAGCGACAGGACCGCCGGCTTGCCCCCGTCATAGGTGTCGACGATCTCGACATCGCGCCCGCGCAACAGGGAAACGACGCGGCGGTAGCTGTGCAGCTGCGCTTCGGGGGGATAGGCGCTTGATATATCGAGCGATATGCGCGCGTGCTCCTCATCGAACTCGACCTCGACATCGCGGGCGCCATAGGCTTCGCCGGCCGACTGCATGATGCCTGCGAATGTCGGCAGGTTGTGGAAAGCCGACTGCATCGTCCATATCTCGTAGCGCCGGGCCGAAAAGGTCTTTGCAGTATAGGTCTCGACGCCGACATCGATCAGGAACGGACGTCCGCTCTTGTAGAGCGTCACGCTCCCGACATCGTTGTGATTGTGGCCCTCGCCATTGTTGCCGCCCTTGACGGCAAGCGAAAACTGCTCGTCGCGGGCGATGAACAGTCCGATGCCAGGATAGAAGATATCGCGCTGGGATGCAGGATGCGGCGGGGCGGCAGCGAGAGGCGTCGGGCCGACCAGCAGTTCCTGCACGCGATACCACAGGTTCCATTCCCTGGACAGGTGGGGATTGTCGGAAGCGGCCCTGTCGGATGCAGCGAACTCAGCCAGCATCTCAGAGCCGATCGCACGTCCGAACAGGTATTCCCGCGCGCCACAGGGTTCGACCACAGCGGAAGAATCCGCGAAGTTGAAATAGTAGCGGCCGGCCACATGCATATGAGCGATATATTCGGCCATGTTGCGGATCTTCGGTTGCTGCCAGACCCCGGCGAATAGGCCCGGTGCCACGGCATTCAGGATGGTCAAGGCGCCATGCAAGCAGAGCGCGGCGTGGCGGTAGTAGAGCACACCCTCCTCGCAGGCCCCGTCCTCGGCATAATCCTTCAGGAAGGCGTCGAGGCTGCCGAGCGCCTTTCTAACGACGGCGTGACGCGTGGGCTGATCGGTGTTCAGGGAGAAGACCGTCAACAGGACGTTCTGGCTTATCCATGCCGTCCAGTTGTTCATCCGCTCCTCACCGCGGCCCATCCACCAGAAATGCCGGCCGAGATAGGGCGAAAGGATGCGGGTTTCGATCTCGCGCTCTATGCGCGCCGAAATCTCGGGGCTGATGCCGTCGAGCTCGTCGCCAAGCAATGCGACTATGGTGGCAAGCAGCGCCGCCGTTTCGGCGGCGAAGAGATCGACGACAGGCTGCGAATTGTCGGGAAGCCGCAGCCGCGCGCCGCTTCGTTCATAGGCGTTATGCGCTGGAAGCTGCCAGCCGCTTTCCTCCGCTATCAGGAAGATGCCGTCGACGATCTTCGGCAGGAAGCGTGCGCCGCCTTCGATGAGTTCGCCGAGCACCAGATTGTTGAGCATCCGCCGCCGCGTGAAATAAAGCTCCTCGAAGCGCGCGCGGTTGCCCGTTGCGGTGAACTCCCGGTAATCCGACGCCGTTATCAGCGGCCAGGCGCGCGCAAGCGTCTCTTCGGCCTCGCGCATGACCAGATCCCGTACCGCTTGCGGCACAGCGCTCCATCCGGCGCGATCGGAGCAGACCGCCCCGGGCGTGAAATCGCCCAGCACATCCGGCAGCTTTGCTGAAATCTCGCTGAACATGTCTCTCCCCGTACCGGAAAAGCATCGATGGCCGTTTGGTCTGCATGCTCACCTATCATATGTATTTTTCGCTTTCCATAGAATTCGTATGACCTATTCAGAACTTGTTTGACCAATACCGGATATGTGCTATGTCGTTGCGGGAGGAAGAGGAGGCATCGGTGTCCCTATCGAATTCGGTCATCGCGACGGATGGCGCTCTGGCAACCTCCGGTCGGAAGGTCGCGGTCCTGTCCAAGCGCCAGCGCAGGATACGCAGCGCGCTCGTCGCCTATTCCTTCATCGCGCCGAACTTCATCGGCTTTGCCGTCTTCACGCTCGGCCCGATCCTGTTCGCCTTTGTGCTCGCCTTCATGCATTGGGACGGCTCGAATGCGATCACCTTCGCCGGCCTCGACAATTTCTGGCGGCTCTTCGACGACAAGGCCTTTATCGCGGCGTTCTGGAACACGGTCATCTATACGGTCGCTTCCGTGCCGGCGACGCTGATATGCGCGCTCGGCCTCGCCGTTCTTCTTAACCAGAAGATCGCGGGGCGCGATTTCTTCCGCACGGCGATGTTCTTCCCCTATGTCGCCTCGCTGGTGGCCGTCGCGGTCGTCTGGAACATGATCTTCAATCCCGAAATGGGACCGGTGAACATGATCCTCTACACGCTCGGCCTCGATCCCAAGAACATGCCGGGATGGGCGGCCGATCGCCACTGGGCGATGGTGACGGTGATCCTCTTCGGCATCTGGAAGAACATGGGCTACTACATGGTCATCTATCTGGCCGGTCTGCAGGGCATCAATTCGGAACTCTATGAGGCCGCCGATCTCGATGGCGCCAATTCCTGGCAGAAGTTCATCCATGTCACCGTCCCGCAGCTCGGGCCGACAACCTTCTTCGTCACCGTCATGCTGACGATCCAGTCCTTCAAGGTGTTCGACCAGATCTACATGATCACCCAGGGTGGGCCTGGCACCTCGACGCTCGTCCTCGTCTACCACATCTACAACGAGGCCTTCATTTCCTGGGATCTTGGCTATTCGAGCATGGTTGCGCTCGTTCTGTTCTTCCTCGTGCTCGCCGTCACGGTCTTCCAGTTCCGGCGCCAGAGGGAGGATGGTGAATGAGGATCGCAGGACGCAAGGTGACCGTCAGATCGGTCGCGATCTACGCCATCGTCATCGCCGTCACGCTGATCATGCTGATGCCGTTTGCCTGGATGCTTTCGGCATCGCTGAAGCTCAGCCGCGACGTCTTCGCCTTCCCGATCGAGTGGATACCGTCCGAGCCGCAATGGCATAACTACGTCGATATCTGGACGAAGATCCCGCTCGCGCTGTTCATCTACAACACGTCGAAGCTGACCATCATCGTCACGCTGCTGCAGCTTTTGACCTCCAGCTTTGCGGCCTACGCCTTCGCCAAGCTGAATTTCCCCTACAAGAACACCCTGTTCCTCGGCTACATCGCCACCATCGCCATGCCCTGGCAGGTCTATATGGTGCCGCAATTCCTGCTGATGCGCGAATTCGGCCTCAACAACACCCATCTGGCGCTGATCTGCCTGCAGGCTTTCACCGCCTTCGGCGTCTTCCTGATGCGGCAGTTCTACATGTCGATCCCGACCGAACTCTGCGAGGCGGCCCGCATCGACGGTATGAACGAGTATCAGATCTGGGCGCGCATCATGCTGCCGCTGTCGAAGCCCGCGCTCTCGACGCTGACGATCTTCACCTTCGTCACCACCTGGAACGATTTTCTCGGGCCGATGATCTACCTGACCAAGACCGAGCTGAAGACCGTGCAGATCGGCCTGCGCATGTTCATCTCGCAATATTCGGCCGAATACGGGCTGATCATGGCGGCCTCCGTCGTCGCCCTCATTCCGGTTCTCGTCGTTTTCCTCTCTCTCCAGCGGTTCTTCGTCGAGGGCATCGCCTCGACGGGACTGAAGGGTTAAATCCATGAACGCCGTCTCGTCCGTCGCCCCGCAGCCGATCACCGACCAGGAGGTCAAAGCCGCGCTTGATCTTGCCGTCGAGCAGATCAGGCGCAACCTCCCCCAGTTCACCCATGCCTCGCAGAACCATTCGAGCGTCGGAAATTTCTATCCCGCCGTGGCGAACGACCAATGGACCGCGGGTTTCTGGCCCGGAGAGCTGTGGCTCGCTTTCGAGCATAGCGGCGAGGCGGTTTTCCGCGACGCCGCGCAGATCCAGGTCCAGTCGTTCCTGCATCGGATCGTGAACCGCATCGAGACCGACCATCACGACATGGGCTTTCTCTATTCACCCTCCTGCATTGCCGCCTGGAAGCTCGTCGGAGATGAGGATGGCCGCAGGGCCGCCTTGCTCGCCGCCGACCAGCTGATCGAGCGTTTCCAGCCCATCGGCCAGTTCATCCAGGCCTGGGGCCGCAAGGGAGTGGCGGAAGAATACCGCTACATCATCGACTGCCTCTTAAACCTGCCGCTTCTCTACTGGGCGAGCCGCGAAACCGGCGATCCTAAATACCGCGAGATCGCGCTCATTCACGCCCGCACCACACTCGCCAACTCGGTGCGGCCGGATGATTCCACCTATCACACCTTCTACATGGACCCGGTCACCGGAGCGCCGGTGCGCGGCGCCACCAAACAGGGTTACAAAGACGATAGCGCCTGGGCGCGCGGACAGGCTTGGGCAATCGCTGGAATGGCGCTCTCCTATCGCTATGAACGGCTCGAGGAATATCGCCAAACCTTCGACCGGCTGCTCGCCTTCTATCTCAACCGGCTGCCGGCCAACATGGTGCCTTATTGGGACCTCGTCTTTTCGGACGGCGACGGCGAGCCGCGCGACAGCTCGTCGGCGTCGATCACCGCCTGCGGCCTTCTGGAAATGGCCGATCTCGTCGAGCCGGAACCGGCCGCACGCTATCGTACGCTGGCGCGCCGCATGATGAAGAGCCTTGCGGATCATTATGCGGTCAAGGACCCTACCGTCTCCAACGGCCTGGTGCTGCACGCCACCTATTCGAAGAAATCGCCGTTCAACACCTGCCGCGGCGAGGGTGTCGATGAGTGCGTCTCCTGGGGAGATTATTATTACATGGAAGCTTTGACGCGCCTTTCGCGCAGCTGGTCTTCCTATTGGTGAATTCAGGAGAACTCGATGGCCAGCATTTCGCTTAAAGAGCTGAACAAGAGCTACGGTGCGCTCACCGTCGTCCACGACATCGACCTCGAGATCGCAGACAAGGAATTCATCATTCTGGTCGGCCCGTCGGGCTGCGGCAAATCGACGACGCTGCGGATGATCGCCGGCCTCGAGGAAATATCGGGAGGAGAGCTCAAGATCGGCGGCGACGTCATGAACGACGTCCCTTCCAAGGATCGGGATATCGCGATGGTTTTCCAGAACTATGCGCTCTATCCGCATATGACCGTCTACAAGAACATGGCTTTCGGCCTGCAGCTCAGGAAGGTGTCGCGCGACTTCATCGACGCGCAGGTGCAGGACGCCGCCAGGATCCTCGACATCTCTCATCTGCTGAACCGCAAGCCGAAGGCGCTTTCGGGCGGGCAGCGCCAGCGCGTCGCGCTCGGCCGCGCCATGGTGCGCAATCCGGCGGTCTTCCTTCTCGACGAGCCGCTTTCCAATCTCGACGCCAAGCTGCGCGGCACCATGCGCTCCGAAATCACCAAGCTGCACAAGCGCCTCAACGCCACCTTCATCTACGTCACCCATGACCAGGTCGAGGCCATGACCATGGCGGATCGGATCGTCGTCATGAAGGACGGGCACATCCAGCAGGTGGATACGCCGCAGAACCTCTATGACCGCCCCGTCAATATGTTCGTTGCCGGCTTCATCGGCGCGCCGCAGATGAACATGCTGCCCTCGACCATTCTGCGCCGGGGCGACGGCTACGTCGCCGTCTTCGACGGCCGGGAACTGCCGCTGCCTGCCGATTTCGACAAAAGCAGGATCGCCCCCTACGAGGGCCGCGAACTGGTGCTTGGCATCCGTCCGGAGAATTTCCACGAGCTGCCGCCGGCCGATATCGCGCCCGAGAACCTGGCGCTTCTCAAGGCGGTCGTCGAACTTGCCGAACCGATGGGATCGGAAGTGCACCTGAACATGGTGGCAGGCGGTCGCAATCTGATCGCCCGCGTCTCGCCGCGCTACCGGCCTGATATCGGCGAGGAGGCGACGCTGGTCGCCGATATGACCAATGCGCAGCTGTTCGACAAGGAAACGGAACGCTCGATTCTATACTGAGACGCCTGCGGGAGACGGCTATGCAGTGGTTGCGGGACATGTGGACGAGGGAGGGGCCGGGCATTCCGAAGGATGCGCCGAAGAGGACCGGCCTTGCCCTGTTCGCAGAGATCCTCGTCCGCGAATGGTGGGAGATGGTCAAGCTGAACATCCTCTTCATCCTGTTAGGCCTCTTCGTCGTGACGCTGCCGGCAGCGCTCGCCGCCATGGCCCGGGTCTCGGTCGCCGTGGTGGAAGATCGCAACACCTATCTGCTCAGGGACTTCACGGAAGCTTTTCTGCGCTACTTCTGGCGCGCCACCGGCTGGGGCCTGGCGTTGGGCGGTGCGCTTGCAATCGGCCTCTATGCGATCGTCACCTATGCCGCGGGCGCACGCGACAATCTGTTGCTCAGCGCACCGCTGACGATCGCGCTCGTTGCCACCGCTTTCATCGCGGTTCTCGCCTGCCATCTCATCGTTCTGCTGGTGATGCGCGATCTGCCGGCTCTGAGGTTGCTGCGCCTCGCCGCGCTCGCCTCCATCATCCGTCCGCTCCCGGCGCTTGGCGCGCTCGCCTTCGCTGCCAGCCTGTGGCTGGCGCATATCCTCTTCTATCCGGTTTCGGTGTTCATGCCGGCAACCTTCAATTTTTCACTCGGAATGTTCGCCGTCGCATTCGGCGTTCATCGGGCGGCGGTGACGGTTCTACAACTGCCAAACGCAACACAGCCGCACCGCGAACCGCATAGACGAGACGCTTCATAAAATAACTGATTCAGAGATGATCCAGGGAAGGAGAACGGGAATGTATTTGGATAAATTCGGGAGGACGATGAAACTTGCCTTGGCAGGTTTCACCTTGGCCGCGACGACGGCCGGCGCAGCGCTTGCTCAGGACGCCGTGACGCTCAAATGGGCTTTGTGGGACTGGGACAAGACCGCCTATTACAAGCCGCTGATCGAGGCCTATCAGGCCAAACACCCCAACGTGAAGTTTGAGCCGATGGACCTCGGCTCGCAAGACTACCAGCAGATGATCTCGACGCAGCTGACCGGCGGCTCCAAGGACATCGACATCGTCACCATCAAGGATGTGCCGGGCTACACCAATCTGGTGCGCGCTGGTAACATCGCCGATCTCAGCGGCTTCGTGAAGGATCAGAAGATCGACCCGGCTCCCTTTGGCGGCCTGATCGAGGAACTGACCATCGATGGCAAGATCTACTCCCTGCCGTTCCGCTCCGACTTCTGGGTCGTCTATTACAACAAGGATATATTCGACAAGGCAGGCGTCCCCTACCCCACCAATGACATGACCTGGGCGCAGTTCGACGAGACCGCCGAGAAGCTTTCGGGCGGCATGGGCACCAACAAGACCTACGGCGCGCTTCTGCATACCTGGCGGTCCGCCGTTCAGCTGCCCGGCATCCTCGACGGAAAACACACGCTTGTTGACGGCGACTACGGCTTCCTGAAGCCCTGGTACGAGAGGGCGCTGACCCTGCAGAAGGATGGCGCAATTCCCTCCTATGCCTTTCTGAAGACGTCGAACACACATTATTCGGCGCTCTTCTTCAACGGCACGATCGGCATGCTGCCGATGGGAACCTGGTTCGTCGGCACCCAGATCACCAAGGTGAAATCTGGTGAATCGAAGAGCAAGAACTGGGGCATCGTCAAGTTCCCGCATCCCGACGGTGTGGCAACCGGCACGACCGCTGCGCAGATCTCGGGCCTGGCGGTCAACGCCAATTCCGACCACAAGGATGCCGCGCTCGATTTCATCAAGTTCGTCACCGGTCCTGAGGGCGCAGCAGTCATCGCGTCGACGGGTACCTTCCCTGCGCTCAAGACGGATGACGTCAGCGCCAAGATCGCGGCAACACCCGGCTTTCCTGAGGATGCCGCCAGCAAGGAGGCGCTGAAGCCGTCGAAAACCTACCTGGAGATGGCGGTCAACCCGAACGCCGCCAAGATCGAGGTCGTGCTCAACCGGGTGCATGACGCGATCATGACCGACAGCACCTCCGTCGATGACGGGCTGAAGGAAATGACCGAAGGCGTGAAGGCCATCAAGTAAGCGTCCAGAAATGTCGACGGCCGCGGGCAATATCTGCCCGCGGCCGATCCTGTTTTTCATGAATTTCGAGCCTGACAATGATATATGATCCCGCCCGGGCCAATCCGCTTTTCGGCAATCCCCTGAAGACACGCGACGACCTCGCCAAGGCCGTCATCGATCTCTTCGAGCCGCTGCTGCCGTATTTTTCCGAAGGCGGCGCCCGTGTGCGCCTCGGTGCAGCCGGCGCGATCTTCGACCGGGCGGCGGCGGATCTGGAGGGATTTGCGCGGCCGCTCTGGGGGATCGTTCCTCTCGCTGCGGGCGGCGGCGCGTTTCCGCATTGGGACCTCTATCGGCGCGGGCTCGCAAACGGCACCAATCCTGCTCACCCCGAATATTGGGGCGATCTTGCCGACCGCAATCAGCGGCTGGTCGAGCTCGCCGCCGTCGGTTTCGCCCTGGCGCTCGTGCCCGAGCACATCTGGGAACCGCTCGACGACAGCGAAAAGAAGACGGTCGCTGCCTATCTTCTCAGAGCACGCGAGCTGGAATTCATCGACAATAACTGGAAATTCTTCCGTGTGCTCATCGATCTCGGGCTGGAACGCGTGAGCGTGGCGTTCGATCACCGGAAAACCCTTGCCTATCTCGACGAAGCGGAGGCTTTCGACCTCGGGGAAGGCTGGTATCGCGACGGGCCGGTCCGGCGGGTCGATCACTACATTCCCTTCGCCATGCATTACTACGGCCTGATCTATGCGGTGCTGGCCAAGGGCGACGAGGCGCGCAAGGATCGCTTCCGCGATCGCGCCGAGATCTTCGCCAGCGATATCCGTCACTGGTTCGGCCCGGATGGCGCTGCCCTTGCCTTCGGCCGCAGCCAGACCTACCGCTTTGCGGCCGGCGGTTTCTGGGGCGCGCTTGCCTTTGCCGGCGTCGAAGCGCTGCCCTGGGCGGAGATCAAGGGCTATTACATACGCCATATCCGCTGGTGGTCCGCCATGCCGATTGCCGACCGCGACGGCATTCTTTCCGTCGGCTACGGCTATCCGAACCTCTTCATGAGCGAGAGTTACAACTCTCCCGGCTCGCCCTACTGGGCGCTGAAATTCTTTCTGCCGCTCGCCCTTGTAGGGGATCATCCATTCTGGACCTCCGAGGAGTCCCCGCAGCCGGAATTTCCGGAGCCGGTTGCGCTGAAACAAGCGGGAATGGTCGCCATGCACACGCCGGGAAATGTGGTCGTGCTCTCCTCGGGGCAGCAGCACGACAAGATGCTCGGCGCAAACGAGAAATATTCGAAGTTCGTCTACTCCACGCGCTACGCCTTCAACATCGAAGCCGACGACCGGAATTTCTCCGCCGCAAGTTTCGACGGCATGCTCGGCCTCTCCGACGACGGCGTCCATTTCCGCATGCGGGAAACCCTCGAAGAGGCGCTGATCACAGGCGACCTGCTCTATTCGCGCTGGCGCCCGTGGAACGATGTCGTTATCGAAACCTGGCTGCTTCCTGCAAATCCGTGGCACATCCGCCTGCACCGCATCGCCACGCCACGCGCCCTCAGCACCATCGAGGGCGGTTTTGCGATCGAGCGCGCGGATTTCAATGCCGACCGCTCCGATGCAAGCGATGGCCGGGCCGTCTGGTATGGACAGACCGACGTCAGCGGCATCGTCGATCTATCGCCCGATCGAAGGGCCGGCCATGCGATGAGCCCGATCCCGAACACCAATCTCATCCACGCCAAGACCCTGCTGCCGCAGCTGCGCGGTGACATCGGTCCCGGAACCACCGTGCTCGCAACTGCGGCAATGGCCCTGCCCAGTCGCGAGATTTGGGCAAAAGCGCTCGATAATCCGCCCGCCTGCCCCCGCCTCGACGAGCTGGAGCGGCTCTTTCGCAACAAAGGCGTAAGAGTGCCGGCATTCGCCCTTCATCCGTAGCTCAAAGCCATTGCCGGAAAAATAACACGCGCCAAAAGCGGTGGACAACCATAATATTTTCGGATTACTCCAAATAATTATATTTATATATTCGGCAAAAACAGCAAAACATCCCTTAATCGTAATATTGTTGAACTAACGTTGAGCAAAGCGTAGTGATGTACTGGCCTTTCTTTTTTCAAGGCTGGAGGAGGATGCAATGCCTACCATAATGGTCCATCACAATGTCAAAGACACGAAACACTGGCTCGCTTCACCAATGCGTAAGCAGATATTCGAACCGATCGGCGTCACGAACATTCGCACGTTTACAGACCCTCAGCCGTCGAACCGCGTCGGCCTGGTCATGGACGTTGCTGATATGGATAAATTGATGGCCTTCATGCAGACCAAGGCAGCGGCCGATGCGATGGCGCATGACGGCGTCTTGCCCGAGACCCTGGTGTTCCTCGTGCAATCGTAACAGGCGTCTCAACCAAACCTGAAAATGCAACGCGGGAGGATGATATGACGACGTTATTCGTAAGGCACGAGGTCTCCGATTACGCCGCCTGGCGCAAGATATATGATGCGTTTTCGCCGGTGCAGAAGGCCAATGGGGTGACGGCGCAAGCCGTTTATCGAGCCATCGACAATCCGAACGATATTACCGTCACCCACGATTTTGCCACGCTTGAAGCGGCGCAAACGTTCAGCAAGCTGGACGAGCTGAAGACGGCGATGCGCACGGGAGGAGTGCTCGGCGCGCCGACGGTGTGGTTCACCAACAAAGCATGAAATAAGGCCAAACGGCCTCCGCCGCTGCACAGCGGACTCCAGGTTGCGCTCGCTCACATGACACGCCGAGCAGTTCGCTCTTGCGCCGATTGCCGACCTTGGTGGCAGTTGCAGGCGAACTGCGCAAATTTGTCCGCGTTCCTATTGTCCGTTCCTGATGTCACGCAGGAGATCCAGGCCGCGCTGGTATTTTTCCGTTTTCTTGCCAGCTTGTTCGGCCTGCCGGAGATTGTCTTCAAGATCGGCCCGTTTGACTGGCAAGGCCAGCGGGTTTGATGCTGCACGTCTGACGAAGTCGTCATCCGGCTCGTCCGGCCGCCGTGTCAGAGCATTCACCGCCGAGATGATCGCCGGCGGAAAGCCTTCTTCCCTCAGCCTGTCGAGCGTCCAGCCGCTTCCCTTTTCGACGACGTCATGAAGGTAAGCGACCGTTCGAGTCTCGTCGCCGGAAACGAGAAGGGCTACTCTCTGGCAGTGTTCGAAGAACGGCCGGCCGGTTTTGTCCGCCTTACCTTCGTGGGCTGTAAGAGCGATCTGGATGGCATGGTCGAGATGCTGCATAGCGATCACGGTCCCTCGGTCTTCCTGATCTTCCGCCGGGAAGACTTTTCGCCCGTCGTCATTTCGATGTCAGCCACCGGAGCCTTGGATGCCTGAACAGCCCTCGCTCGTGGCCGATCGAAATCGCCGCTCTCACCGGCGCCTTGAAGAAGCGCTGCGTCATCCCTGTCGTCTTCATCGAGCAGATTCTGCAGCGTCTCATTCTCATCCTCGCCCGACAGTTCGTCGCAGGCTTGAAGCCAATGGCGCTGGTCGGCGCCATCCGGGCGGCCCTCGGCCTCCCAGATTTCGTAGGCGCGCTGGCGTATCTGCTCGTGCTTGTCTATAGCCATGATCTCCTCCAAGCGCATTGGAATGAGCCGTTCGACGAACGGGCCCAGCCGCCTCAGGGCGTGTTGATGGTTGGAAGAAAATCCTCCACCTGTTTGCGTTGATCCTTTGGAAGCGTCTCCACCCGCTCCTTCCAGAACCGTTCGGCTTCCGGCGGATCCTCGTCCCATTGGCGAACATCGGTGATATTGTCGTCGATCATGGATCGACGGTGGCCGCCGAGGCTGAGATATTCTTTTGCAAGCTTCAGGCTTGGGGTTTCGGTTTCGGTGCCGCTATCACGATTTAATGCCGAGCTGGCGTTGCGTCGGGCTGTTTCCAATGCCCTTTTGCGATCGGTCTCGGCCCGTTCTGTATCGGCGGAACGCGCGTCATCTGTGCCGCTCTCGGGCGGCACGCTGGATTTGAAAGTCGTCATGGATCACCTTTCGAGTTGTGATCCCATAACCTTCGCAAGCAGTGAGAGTTCCGCGTGGTGGGCGATTGATTTGAGCGGGGGATCGAGGCGGGGCCACGCATCCGGCGATCAATGGACGGCCATACTCACCATTCGATAGGGGTGTACGGCCTCGAATTGGGAGATCATCGCCGTCGCCTGCTGAAATACGAGCTCGGCATTTTCTGGATCATCACGGGCGAGTTCATCGGCATTGACGCGGATCGCTTCGGCCATGTTGTTGGAAAGTGCGGCAAACTGCGTATTGCCTTCGACATAGGCCTCACGTGCCGTGTCCTCCAGCGTACGGGCGATATCGACGAGAATTTCCTCGCGTTCCTCGACACTGAGGTCTTTGATGATATTGGTCTGTTCTTCCATGTCACTCACTCCAAAAAGACGTGGGACGATGACCGAGCTTAAGCAAGCCTCGATCACCAAAGAGTTGGGAATGCCGAAATCCCGATTCAAGCCTCAATGCAGCTCGAAGTCGCCTCCGGCACCACGCCGTCGCCTTCATTGTTCGAACGCGGGAGGCAATTTTCTGTTCCCTACCGGGCGTTAGCACTCACGAGCAGGGAGTGCCAATTTTTCTTCCATCACCTCTTGAATTGCAAAACCATCGAACCAAATCATTCTCACGAGGCTCGCGCGCGAGCACCCGCCCGGATTGGTCATCCGGTCCGGCTAAAGACAACGTCATCACTGTTTGTCGATGGAGGAAGACATGTCGTTCCGACCGCTTCACGACCGCATTCTCGTCCGCCGGGTCGTTTCAGAGGAAAAGACCAAGGGCGGCATCATCATTCCCGACACCGCCAAGGAAAAACCGCAGGAAGGCGAGGTCATTGCCGTTGGCCCCGGCGCGCGCAACGACGCCGGCCAAATCCAGGCGCTCGACGTCAAGACTGGCGATCGCATCCTGTTTGGCAAATGGTCGGGCACCGAGATCAAGATCAATGGCGAAGACCTGCTGATCATGAAGGAAAGCGACGTGATGGGGATCATCGAACCGCAGGGCGAAAAGAAGCAGGCCGCCTGAGATCCCTGCGGACATCAGTCAATGCTGGAACGTTTCAGCCTTTCATGGAAACGCAGAACCGCTCCAACCTTTTATTTCTGACGCAATTCCGAAAGGAAAACCGCGTCGCACTTTTCCTGGAATTACTCTGGCTGCCTATGAAGGAGTGAGGACATGGCTGCTAAAGAAATTAAATTCAGCACCGAAGCCCGCGAGAAGATGCTGCGTGGCGTCGACATCCTGGCCAACGCCGTAAAGGCGACCCTCGGCCCGAAAGGCCGCAACGTCGTGATCGAAAGATCTTTCGGCGCCCCGCGCATCACCAAGGACGGCGTTTCGGTCGCCAAGGAAATCGAACTCGAAGACAAGTTCGAAAACATGGGCGCCCAGATGGTCCGCGAAGTTGCTTCGAAGACCAGCGACGTCGCCGGCGACGGCACCACGACGGCAACGGTACTGGCCCAGGCAATCGTCAAGGAGGGCGCCAAGGCGGTCACGTCGGGTATGAACCCGATGGACCTGAAACGCGGCATCGATCTTGCGGTCGCCGCCATCGTCGCGGAACTGAAGGCCAACGCCCGCAAGATCTCCAACAATTCCGAAATCGCCCAGGTCGGCACCATATCCGCCAATGGCGATGCCGAAATCGGCCACTTTTTGGCGGAAGCCATGGAAAAGGTCGGCAATGATGGCGTGATCACCGTCGAAGAAGCAAAGACTGCGGAGACCGAACTCGAAGTCGTCGAAGGCATGCAGTTCGACCGCGGCTATCTCAGCCCCTACTTCGTCACCAATGCCGACAAGATGCGGGTGGAGTTCGAAGACCCTTATATCCTCATCCATGAGAAGAAGCTGTCGAACCTGCAATCGATGCTGCCGGTTCTCGAAGCCGTCGTCCAATCCAGCAAGCCGCTCCTCATCATCGCTGAAGACGTCGAAGGCGAAGCTCTTGCTACGCTCGTCGTCAACAAGCTGCGCGGGGGCCTGAAGATCGCCGCCGTCAAGGCGCCCGGCTTCGGCGACCGCCGCAAGGCCATGCTCGAAGACATTGCCATCCTGACCGCCGGCACCGTCATCTCCGAAGATCTCGGCATCAAGCTCGAATCCGTCACGCTCGACATGCTCGGCCGTGCCAAGAAGGTTTCGATCGAGAAGGAAACCACCACGATCGTCGATGGGTCAGGCGCCAAGTCCGACATCGAAGGCCGCGTTGCCCAGATCAAGGCCCAGATCGAAGAAACCACCTCGGACTATGACCGCGAGAAACTGCAGGAACGCCTTGCCAAGCTTGCCGGCGGCGTTGCCGTCATCCGCGTCGGCGGCTCGACGGAAGTCGAAGTGAAGGAAAAGAAGGACCGCGTCGACGACGCGCTGCATGCAACCCGAGCGGCGGTCGAGGAAGGCATCCTGCCGGGCGGCGGCGTGGCGCTGCTGCGCGCCGTCAAGGCGCTCGACAATGTCAAGACCGCCAATACTGACCAGCGCGTCGGTGTCGACATCGTTCGCCGCGCGGTCGAGGCGCCGGCTCGCCAGATCGCCGAAAACGCCGGAGCGGAAGGCTCGGTCATTGTCGGCAAGCTGCGCGAGAAAAGCGAATTCTCTTACGGCTGGAACGCTCAGACGGGCGAGTATGGCGACCTCTATGCACAGGGCGTCATCGATCCAGCCAAGGTGGTTCGAACCGCGCTGCAGGATGCGGCCTCCATCGCCGGTCTTCTCGTCACGACGGAAGCCATGATCGCCGAGAAACCCAAGAAGGACGCGCCGCCGCCAATGCCCGCCGGCCCCGGCATGGACTTCTAAGGCGTTTGCCGGCCCGCCGGCCTCGCTGGGCGGGCCCTATCTGAGGGAATAGAGATGGTTCAAACGATCAAAAACCGATCGCAGGTACCGCTGGACTCCCGCGATCTTGAAATCTGCCAGCGGGTCTTCGACAAGATCAGATCCGAATACCAGGTGGAAAAGGACAGCGACGAAGCCGAACGAACGGCGAGCATCATCATCGAGCTCTACCGACAGGGCGTGTGCGACCCCGATCACCTGATGTCGATGCTCGAAGCGGCCCGCGGCCTTTTCGAAACGAGCGAGCGCCCGCCTACTGCTCAGGAAATTTGACCATGCTGTCGCCGCCGGTCGCCTGGTGTGTCGGGAAGACCTCTATCCTGGCGACGTCGACGAAGACGGGAAGCCCTTTGGCATTCGAGATGATCGAAGCGATGTGCAAGGGCTGCACCGAATTCAGCGGCGTCGAACGCATCAGCCCTGATAGCCGCTTTCGCGTGACAGTACGTGGAGGGCGTCGGCTTCGTCCGACAGCGTAGACCCTCAGCCCATTTCGCGCAGCCTTTCGACCCGCTCGCGCACACCTCGCCGCGACGGAGTGACTCCGACATAGATTTAGCATCTGCTGCGAATAACGTTTTCGTGGCTGATATAAGAGTTCCGCCTCGATGACGTCAGACGCCATTTCGCCTCTAGACCGGCTCGGGCCGCACGCCCGACCGCGCCGGCCTTAGTCAGCTAGCCGGTGGAATTGACAAGGATCAGATCTTTTGTGCATTTCTGAGAGAATGATTCCCCGTCTCCGACCGAACGCTTCAATCCCTGTTCCCCCCGCGGATTTCTTCCAACGGCTCGTTGAGGCAGGATTCGAGGGTGACATCGAGACCGGTCCGGCAAGCCGGACCGTGTTTTCGACCGACAATTCCATCTACCAGGTCGAGCCGGCCGGCATTCTTTTCCCGCGGGGCGTTGAAGACCTGCAGATCACGGCGGCCGTTCTGGCGGAGCCGGCTTTTCGGGGGATCACTGTCGCGCCGCGCGGCGGCGGGACCGGCACGAACGGTCAATCCCTCACCTCAGGCATCGTCGTCGACTGCTCGCGACACATGAATTCCATTCTCGAGATCGACCCGATCAGGAGAATTGCGCGGGTCCAGGCGGGCGTGGTCAAGGATCAGCTGAACCAGGCGTTGAAGCCCTACGGGCTGTTTTTTGCGCCGGAACTTTCCACCTCCAATCGCGCCACCATCGGCGGCATGGTCTCCACCGATGCCTGCGGCCAGGGTTCATGCCTCTACGGCAAGACCAGCAACCACGTGCTGGGATTGCGCATCGTGCTCGCGGATGGGACCGACTGGTGGTCGCGCCCACTCGATGAAACGGCGCTCGAAGAGATCGTCGGGCGCCAAGACTGCGTCGGTGAGATCCACAGGACGGTCGAACGGATCGCGCGGGAAAATCGCGACCGGATCGCCGAGATTTTTCCGAAACTCAACCGCTATATGACCGGTTACGACCTCGCTCACATCCGGCGCGGCGACGGACGCTTCGACCTCAATGTCATTCTCTGCGGCTCGGAGGGAACGCTGGCGATAATCGCCGAAGCCGAACTCAACCTTCTGCCGATTCCCGCCCATGCGGCGCTGATCAACATCCGTTACGGGGACTTCAACACCGCATTGGAAGATGCCCGCACGCTTGTGGCGCTCAAGGTCGCCTCGGTGGAAACGGTCGATGAGAAAGTTCTAGGCCTTGCCAGGGGCGATATCGTCTGGACGGGCATTGCCCGCTTTTTTCCCGACGATGCAGGCGGAACCATGAACGGCATCAATATCGCCGAAGTGCTCGCCGACGATGAAGCCGAACTCGAACGCAAACTGGCCGAGGTGACCACCGCGCTTGCCACGGGCGCAAATGCGCGTCACTTGGGTTATACGATTGCGCGGGATCATGCCGACGTCGAGGCGATCTGGTCGATGCGCAAACGGGCGGTCGGCCTGCTCGGCAATGTGGATGGGCCGGTCAGGCCCGTCGCCTTCGTCGAGGACACCGCCGTGCCGCCGGAAAACCTCGCGGCCTATATCCGCGAGTTCCGCGCATTGCTTGATGGCGCCGGCCTTTCCTACGGCATGTTCGGCCATGTCGATGCCGGCGTCCTGCACGTGCGGCCTGCCCTCGATCTCACCCGCAATGACCATGTCCGGCTGGTCCGGGAGGTCAGCGACGCCGTCGTGGCGCTGACGCGTAGATATGGCGGTGTGCTCTGGGGGGAACACGGCAAGGGGGTGCGTTCCGAATACGTCCCGGAATTCTTCGGCGATCTCTATCCCAGCCTGCAGGAGATCAAACGGGCTTTCGATCCGGAAAACCGTCTTAACCCCGGCAAGATCGCAAGTCCTTCCGGCCAAGCGCTGCTGAAGATCGACGAGGTTCCGCTGCGGGGAGATACCGACCGCATCATCGGCAACGAGATCCGCGCAGCCTTCGACAACGCCGCCTATTGCAACGGCAACGGCGCCTGTTTCGATTTCGACGAAACGAGCCCCATGTGCCCCTCCTACAAGGCGACACGCGACCGGCGTTTTTCGCCCAAAGGCCGCGCCGCTCTGATGCGGGAATGGCTGAGGCTGCTTGCCGAGAAAGGCATCGATCCCCGCCAGGAGGCAAAACGCCTGCGGCAGAGCGTTCCGCTCGCGAGCTTCGCTCGGCGCGTCTTCAACTCGCTGAACCCTCAAAATCGCGGCGACTTTTCCCACGAGGTCCGCGCTTCGATGGACACCTGTCTGGCGTGCAAGGCCTGCGCGGGACAATGTCCGGTGAAAGTCAGCGTCCCGGCTTTCCGCTCCAAATTCCTGGAGCTTTACTACGGACGCTACCTCCGTCCGCTGAAGGATCCGCTCGTCGCAGCCATCGAGACCACCCTGCCGCTGGTCCACCGGATACGGCCGGCTTACAACTTGGTCGTCGGCACGCACGCCGGCAGGATGATGATGCGCATTGCCGGCCTGACGTCCCTGCCTCGCCTGCCGCGGATCTCTCTGGCGAAAGAAGCCGCCCGCCTCGGCGTGCCGCTGGCGACCCCTCAGCGGATCGAGGCCTTGTCGCCGAGTGAGAGGCAGCGGAGCGTCATCTTCGTCGCCGATGCGTTTACCGCCTATTTCGATCCTGCGGTCGCCCTCGCCGCTATAGGGCTCGCGCGGAATATGGGGCTTTCGCCCTTCCTCGCCGCGTCCCACGTCAATGGCAAAGCCCTGCACGTTCATGGCTATCTCGGACGCTTCGAGGCTGCGGCCGAGCGGACCGCGCACTATCTTCAGCGGCTGGATGATGCGGGCGTGGCGCTTGTCGGGCTCGATCCGTCGATGACGCTTGCGTTCCGCAGCGAATACAAGGGGGTGCTGAAGGCGACCATTCTCCTTCCGCAGGAATGGCTTGTCGCCAACCTCAGACGGCTTGCCACGTCACCCTCCGCCATCAAAGGTAAGAGCTTCCGATTGATGGCCCATTGCACCGAGCGCACCAATGCGCCGGCCTCCGTTGCGCAATGGAAACAGGTATTCGCGAGCCTCGGCATCGATCTTCAGACAGCCCAGACGGGTTGTTGCGGAATGGCAGGTACCTTCGGCCACGAGGCCAGTAACCGGGCGATTTCCGAGCGCCTCTATGCGATGAGCTGGAAGCCAGAGCTGGATGCGGCAGGCGAAGGCGATATCCTCATGGCAACGGGATATTCCTGCCGCTCTCAGGTGAAGGAAATCGACGACAAGCGCATTTCCCATCCGTTTCAGGTCATCGGTCGGATAATTGCTGAAAAGCCAGACTTCGCGCAATAGGGATCATTCAGATACCTAGCCGAGAAACGGAACCGCTTCAGTTGCGCCTCACGATACCTCGATAATCATGATCTCAGCCGGACGCCATCAGGATGTTTTTCCCCGAAGAACGGTCATGTGCTCGTGCTGCACTTCGTTCGCGTCGTTTAGCACCGCGCGCCAAAGCCTGTTGCCGAGCCGAAGCGACACCCGCTTGGTGCCCTCATGTTCAGCCGTGCCGATTTCCACCGTACTGATGACGGAGCCATGTCGCATGTGACGGCGGAGCGCGGCGAGCGACAGTCCAAACCGCTCCGCAAGTTCTGATGACTCCAGGATGAAATCCCCATTTGCATCACGCTCGATCAACACCGGCTTATTCTCCCACCGCTTCACATATCGATGACAAACCGGCTCAGACCACCGCCGGAATCGCATTGTCCTCCTTTGGCAGCAGCCGCGCCACTGCGCTCAGGAGATCCGTTTGCGATATCAGGCCAAGAATGCGGTAGTCGTCATCGACAATGATGACGGCATGCGTGCGCCCGTCCGTCAGAACGGGCAACAGCGACAGAGCAGGATCCGAAGGTCTCGCTACCGCAGGCCTCGCGATCGCATGCGCGATGGTCTCGGTGCTCATCGACAATTCCCGCAAGCCGACAGCGCCGACGAGACGGCCCTCCGGGTCCTTCACCGGCAAGGTGCGGATATTGTGCTTCAAAAGAAGATGCCGTGCGGCATCCGGTTCCGAAGCTTCGCCAATGGCGATCACGTCACGCGACATGATATCGGCACAGCTGATCTTGCCGTTTGAGCGGATGGCCGCTTGCAGCTCGACCTGTTGCAACAGCCGGCCGAGGTCTGCCCGGTCGATATCGAAGGTTTCGTCGAGCGCTTGGAGGGCCGCATCGACATCCTCCTCGCGAAAACCCACCCGCACCGCTGATGGCAGGTCGATCGTCTGATGGGTGTTCTCCGCGGGTTTTGGAACGACGTGCGGATAATTCCGCTTGGAGAGCTTGTGGAACAGCAGGCCAAGGCCGACGAGAATGCAGGAGTTCAAAGCGACGGGCACGAAAGGAAAGAGGAATCCCCAGCCGGCAACGACAGGACCGCCGAGCACGGCGGTGAGTGCTGCGGCTCCTCCCGGTGGATGAAGACAGCGCGTGAAGGACATCGCGCCGATGGCAAGCGAAACGCCGACGCCGGTCGCGATAATCGGATCTCGAATGAAGTAGGCGGCAATGATCCCCATCAGCGCGGAAATGGTATTGCCGCCAATGATCGACCATGGCTGCGCCAGCGGGCTTGCCGGCACCGCGAAAAGAAGCACCGCGGACGCCCCCATCGGCGCGACGATCAAGGGGAGATGCGGCCCCTGGCCGAACAGATAGCCGCTGATGACTCCGGTGAAACCAATAGCCAGCAAAGCGCCGAGACATGCAATCAATCGCTCTCGTAAGGTCGCTCCCGCCAATATGGGTGAGAACAAACGGAAGCGGCGGAGGCGGCTCGATCCCACCTTCGGGGAAACGGGATACTGCATGACAAGACCAATTTTAAGCGAGGATTATCTGGCGGTGAAGGAGAGAGGCGTGCGAACTAGTTTGTTGTCAGCCTGACATCTCTGCCCTTTGTCGCGCTGAGAACTTCGTGGAACGCGTTGAACGCGCTGGGGCGATCATTCTTGCGATAGACGAGCAGCGTCTCGACGGGTCCCAACTGATGGGTCTGGACAGGCGTCGGCCAGTGCATGAGGTCAAGAACGGATCGCGGCATGACACCCGCCGTATTCCCCGTCGCAACAGTCGCCAGGATCGCGTGGTAGGAGCCGAGTTCGCTCGTCGGCAGGGCGCTCGATTTGCGCGCCCAGTTTTCGGCGATCCGGCGATAGGTGCAGCCGGGTTCCAGAGCTGCGAGTGATCCGACACGAAGGTCGGCGGCGGATTTGATGGAGGGATGCCCGGACGGCAACACGATCAACAGGTCTTCGACGAAGACCGGCTCCATCTCAAGCGCCTTGAGTTCGGCATCGAAGCTTGAGTCTTCCTCGCGCATCGTCTTCGGTGGACGGGCAATCAGCGCGCAATCCAGGACATCAGAGAGAACGTCGTGGGTCAGATCGCGGGACGCCCCCATCGTCAGATGAAGCGACACATCAGGCCACATCTGATTGAATTGCGTCAGCGCCGCCGGCAGCCTGCTTGCCGCCGTGCTCTCCATGGTGCCGACCCGCAATGTCCCCGATGGGGCGAGAGGTCGCACAGCCTGGCGCGCTTCGAGCGCAAGCGCCGTAAGCCGGTTGGCATAGGCGAGAAACGTCTCGCCCTCGCGTGTCAACGTCATCTTCTTGCCGTCACGGCTGAAGAGGGAAACGCCGAGGTCCTCCTCCAATTGCTGGACGCGCGTCGTCACATTCGACGGCGCCCGCCCTACGGCCTTGGCAGCCTTGGTAACGCTGCGGTCGCTGGCAACGGCAAGAAATATCTGGATCGATGAAAGGTCCAATGAAAAGATCTCGTTTCCGGAATTAAGACGACAGATAATTCTCTATATAAAAATCATTGCCCCAGCTCAAGCCGGTTTCGGCATCGGCCGAAAAACATGAGCCCAAGCAGACGAGCGATTGCCGAAAAAAGGGTCGCGACGCCGAGGAAATAGCCATGCAAGCCGCGACATTGCCTCTGTCGGATGACGTTTTGAGGGTTTGAGGCTGGCATGAGGTTTGCATCCGCAAGGCTATCTGCAGATCGATCGGCGACGACCTCAATGTTGCAACTTGTCTTTACCTGTCTTCTTCTGAGCGTCGCTTCAGGCTTGAGCATGCGCCGTTTTCTAATGCCGTATTTCCCAGGCGGCGATCTCGCCGAGAAATCTGCTCCTGTGACAATCGTCGCAAGCACCGTCTTTCTGGCGGCAATCGCTTTCACAGTCTCCGATCAGAATCTCTGGGCAAAATCCGTCATCCTGATGCTCGGCCTTGCGCTGGCAGCCATGTTCGACGATGCGAGACCCAGGCTGATGATCGCTCTCTCCGCCGTCAGTCTGGCAGCCTACCTCGGGCTGCGTTCGATCGGCTAAGCATCCAACCATCACGTAAACAGATCAGTGGCGATTGAACACCGCAGCTTATCGCCGGTACCCAATCGATGCGATTGTATCCACCGACGAAAATCATTCGTCAACAGAGCCACATTTTACAACCTGAAACATCTCCCGACGGGGGACAAGGAAGACTTCGCGCAATACGAGAAAATGATCTCTATTGAAGAATATTCTTTCACCGTTATTCTGTATTATAGAACATTTACCGAAGGCACACTGGGATCACAGCAAGCAGAAATCGGACCCCTCGCGATCGGTGTCTCTCGACTCCAGGAAATCGAGACCATCGATCCCGGGACCTGATCGTGACCGATGCCGAAATCCGGTTTCGTGACGACAGCGGCTCTAGTGCCGCGCGGATGTTCGAGTTGCGCTGACGATGAGGAGGCGAGTGGCGATCATGGACAGCGACCCAGCGGGAAAAATCTGGTCGGAATGGTATGCGTGGCATCCTGTCTTGCCGATCGATGACTCAGTGTTCTGGCTCGAGACCGTATACCGGCGGGAAAGCCCGGAAGGTCTCTGGCAATATCGTTCGTTCCGGCCCGAATTTGAACGCCGGCAGGCTCTGATCGACATGCCGGTCTGTCCCGGCGCTTAGAGCAATTCCAGGAAAAGTGCGAAGCGGTTTTCCGTCCGGAACTGCGTAAAAACAAAAGGATAGAGCGGTTCTGCGCTTCCGTTAAAAGCTGAACCGCTCTAGAATCCGACAACGATCGCCAGGTAGGCTTGCGTCAACCGAGTGCCTGGCTGACGAGCGCATAGGTTCTCGGGTCGTGCGTCGGCTGATTTCCCGGAACCGGGAGCCATGGGCCGCCGAGCGACATGGTCGTCACGATGTCGTAAACGGGAAGACCGCAGCGGGAGAGGAAATCGGAAAAGACCCCGCCCTGCTCGCGTGTATCGAGGCGGAGGAACGATCCTGCATGCTCGGCGGCATGCGGGCGGACGACGGCGATCGCGTCCCCGTCGCTGCACGCCACAATAGGACCGATGACATGGCCACGCCCGAACCGCCGGCAAAGCGAGAAAGCCTCGATCCTGCCGGCGCGCGTCAACAGGATGCCTTTGGAATTTGCCATCAGCCGGGCCAGGAGCAGCTTGCGATCGGTGCCGAAGGCCACGCAGTCCAATTCGGCGATCGCTTCCAGATCGCCAGCCTCCACTGCCCGTAATACAGCACCGGACGGCAGCTCCACATCCGGCGGCGATATCGCTTCGCCCTGGCATTGGAAGACGAGCGCCTCGCGAACAAAGTTCAGGGAACGATAGAGACGTCGCGCTGCGCGCGTCGCATTCAGCCCGAGGTTACGCCCGGCGACCTGCTCCAGCGCGTGGCCCATGAGCCATTGCCCGGCGCCATTGGTTTGAAGACGCGGCGAGGTGATGACCATACCGATCGTGGCGAATTGGGCATCGTAGGGAAACCACATAGCAGAGCCCAGGATACGGCCGATTTCATCGATCGCCACGATGCCCTGGCCGAATTCCCGCAAGAACTGCCAGTCTTCGCCACGATGCGGCCAGGCGACGGTCATCGACAGCGCATGCAACTTGTCGAGGGCAACGCTGTCGATCCCGGCAATGTGCGTCTCGAAACTATCGACGAACCTGGATTCGGATGTCAGTTCACTCACTCCCACCCCCTACCGCATTTTTCTGGCCAAGCCTGTGCTCGAAAACTTCTCTGCCCAGACTAGAACAGATCGTTCGATACAATTCACTGGTGAGGCCGGCGCAAACACAACAATCGACCAAATCCGCTGCGCTTTCGGCAAATAAAGCCTGGACCGTCCTCTAAAGTCATCGGCTAGGCCCGACCAGCCGCAGTCGTCGTTCACCGTGAGAACCTGGAATGTCGCCTCCCGTCAGCCCAGTTGCAAGCACCTCGAAGATCCGCGCACCGTGAGGAATCCCATGCAGGCAATTGAAATTCTCGAAAGGCTTGTTGGCTTCGCCTCCGTCGTCGGCACGCCGAACGGTGAGATCGTGGCGTGGATCCGGCACTATCTGCAAAGCCACGGCGCTGTCGTCACGGAGCTGCCCGGCGCGGAGGGCGACCGGTCGAACCTTTTCGCCACGATCGGCCCGAAGGAAACGCCGGGCTATATCCTCTCCGGCCATATGGACGTGGTCCCCGCCGCCGAAATAGGCTGGACCAGCAATCCGTTCCGCCTGCGCGCCGAAGCGGACCGCCTCTACGGTCGCGGCGCCACCGACATGAAGGGCTTCCTGGCCGCCGTTCTCGCGACCGTCCCAGCGCTTGCTGCCATGCCACTTCGCCAGCCCGTCCACCTTGCCTTTTCCTATGACGAGGAGGCCGGCTGCCGCGGCGTGCCGCACATGATCGCCCGCCTGCCGGAGCTCTGCGCAGGCCCGCTTGGCGCGATCATCGGCGAGCCGAGCGGCATGCAGGCAATCCGCGCCCACAAGGGCAAGGCCGCCGCCCGGCTGACGGTCAGAGGCCGGTCCGGCCATTCCTCGCGTCCGGACCAGGGACTGAACGCAATCCATGCCATCACCGATGTTCTGGCTCGCGCTCGCGCCGAAGCCGAACGGCTCGCCTCCGGCCCGTTCGAGCGTGTTTTCGAACCGCCCTACTCCTCCCTCCAGGTCGGTACGCTGAAGGGCGGCCAGGCGGTCAACATCATTCCCGACAGTTGCGAGGCCGAGTTCGAAGCGCGAGCTATTTCCGGCGTCGATCCCGCCATTTTGCTGGCGCCGCTGCGAGCATCGGCCGAGGCGCTATCGCCGCTCGGCTTCCAGGTAGAATGGCGCGAACTCAGCGCCTATCCGGCGCTTTCGCTTGCCGCCGATGCACCGCTTGCGGCACTGCTTGGCGAACTGACCGGCATCGAGCCGCTCGCTGCCGTCAGCTACGGCACGGAGGCCGGCCTTTTCCAGCGCGCCGGCATCGATGCGATCATCTGCGGCCCCGGCGACATCGGCCGTGCCCACAAGCCGGACGAATTCATCCTCACCGGCGAATTGCTCGCCTGCCAGGCGATGATCGAGGCGCTTGGCCGCCGCTGCGCCTGATGACATCGAGATCAAGGAGCCGACGCAATGACTTTTCTCTTCAATTCGGATGCGAAGCGCGGCGCCATCTTCGCTGAAGCCTTCGCGCGCGAACTGCCCGACATTCCCTTCTCCATGGATCCCAAGTCGGTCGAAGCGGACGCCGTGCGCTACCTGATCACCTGGACGGTGCCCGATGATCTCGCGCGCTACCGCAATCTCGAAATCCTCTTTTCGATCGGCGCCGGCATCGACCAGTTCCGCATCGATGCAGTGCCGGCATCGGTCAAGGTCGTGCGCATGGTCGAGGACGGCATCATCAGGATGATGCAGGAATATGTGACGCTGGCAGTCCTTGCGCTCCATCGCGACCTGCCGACTTATCTCGACCAGCAGCGGCGCCGGGCCTGGCAGACGATCGCGCCGGTGCAAGCATCGGACCGCCGCGTCAGTGTGCTCGGCCTCGGCATGCTTGGAAGCGCAGTGCTCGAACGTTTGCAGCCCTTCGGCTTTCCGCTTTCCGGCTGGAGCCGCAGCCCACGCGAGATCGACGGCATCCGATGCCTGAGCGGCCGCGACGGCCTCGATACTCTGCTTGCAACCACCGACATTCTCGTCTGCCTGCTGCCCCTGACGGATGAGACGCGCGGCTTCCTGAATGCCGAGCTCTTCGCCGGATTGCCCGCCGGCGCAGCACTCGTCCATGTCGGCCGCGGCGCTCAACTCGATCATCAGGCGCTCGTCGACGCGCTCGACGCCGGACATCTCTCCGGCGCCGTCGTCGACGTCACCGAGCCGGAGCCGCTGCCCGCGGATCATGCCTTCTGGAACCATCCGAAGATCCTGCTGACGCCGCACATTGCGAGCGTCACCCAAGCTGAAACCGCCGCGGCGGCCGTGATCGGCAACGTCAAGCGGCACCAGGCAGGCCTCGATCCGACCGGACTGATCGATCGCAACCGCGGCTACTGAGTTCTCAACCTAGGAAAGCAAAATCATGTCCCTCCTCAAGACGATCGACACCAACCCGACCTTCGCGCCGCGCGAGTCCGGTCCGCTCCCCGAACGGCTGATCTCGGGCAATCCTGCCTTCAAGACCTGGGCGCAGGACGTTGCCCGCGGCGAGACGGTTCATAGCGGCGTCTGGGAAGCGACACCCGGCGAGACGCGTTCGATCAAGGGGGAGACCTTCGAGTTCTGCCATATTCTTTCCGGCCTGGTCGAACTCACGCCGGAAGGCGGCGAACCGGTTGTCTACAAGGCCGGCGACAGCTTCGTCATGAAGCCGGGCTTCGTTGGCGTCTGGAAGACGATCGAGACGGTGCGCAAGATCTACGTCACCGTGTCGTGATGCCGACGCCGTAGATTTGACTGCCGCAGCGACGAAAACGCAATTTTTCGCCGCTGCGGCATCCCCGGTCGACGTATGCTGCTCGCGTTCCCCAGTTAGGTTTGCCTCAGCCCATCCCGAGGACATGCGATGACACTCAGCTTCGATCCGAACACGATTTCCCTGCCCGTCGGACATTTCATCGGCGGGCGGCTGGTTCCGGCCGAGGCCGTCATCGACATGCATCGCCCATCCGACGGCAAAGCCTATGCCGGCTGCCCGCTGGCCGACGAGGCCCTCGTCGACCAGGCCGTCGAAACCGCCAGGACCGCATTGAAGACGAGCAATTGGGGTGGTGTGCGGCCGCGTGAGCGCACCGTGGCGCTGCAGCGCTGGGCAGACCTGATCGAAGCCGAGGCGGAGACCCTCGCCAGGCTCGAGGCGCTCTCCTCAACACGGCCCATCGGTCATCTCGTCGCCGGCGACATCGCCGTCACCGCCGAACAGATCCGTTTCTTTGCCGAATTCGCCGACAAGGAAGGCGGCGACCTCGTCCCGACCGACGACGCGAATTTCGGTATGATCATGACGGAACCCTATGGCGTCGTCGGCGCCATAACACCCTGGAATTTCCCCTTGTCCATGGCCGGCTGGAAGCTCGGTCCGGCGCTGGCCGCAGGCAATGCGGTGGTGTTGAAGCCGTCGGAAATGACGCCGTTTTCGACGCTCTATCTCGCCGAACTTTCGGTGCGAGCCGGCCTACCGGCCGGTCTCGTCAACATCGTGCTCGGCGACGGCCCGACCACCGGAAATGCGATCACCGGACATTCCGGCATCTCCAAGGTCAGCTTCACCGGTTCGACCGCGGCCGGCTCGGCGATCATGACAAATATCGCCCGCACCGGCGTCAAGCCGATGACGCTCGAACTCGGCGGAAAGAGCCCGCAGCTGGTTTTCGCCGATGCCGATATCGAGCTTGCGGCGGGCGCAATCGCCGGCAGCATTCTCTCCAACGCCGGTCAGGCCTGCGTTTGCGGATCCCGCCTCATCGTCGAGGCGAAGGTGGCGGACGCGCTCGCAGGCGCACTTATCGAGAGGCTGGCGGCCATCCGCCCCGGCCCCACCTGGGATGAGGCGACCGATTATTCGCCCGTCATCTCCGAACGCCAGATCGCCCGCATGGACGGCATCATCCGCGCCGCCATCGACGGTGGCGCCGAGTGCCTCACCGGTGGCCGCCGGCTCGACCGCGAGGGCTATTTCTACGCACCGACCCTGATTTCCGGGGTGACTGCAACGTCGCCGGCGGTTCTTGAGGAAATCTTCGGACCGGTGCTGACCATTCAGACCTTCGAGGACGAGGAGGAGGCGCTGGGGCTCGCCGACCATCCGGCCTACGGGCTTGCCGCCGGCCTCTTCACCCGCGATCTCTCGCGTGCCATCCGCGTGACCCGCCGCCTTCAGGCCGGCACCGTCTGGGTCAACCGCTACGGCCGCTCACGCGACCATATCCTGCCGACCGGCGGCTACAAGCAGTCCGGCATCGGCAAGGATCTCGGCCGCGACGCCTATCTCGCCAACCGCAAGAGCAAGAGTGTGCTCATCAGCCTGTGAGGACCTGCGATGAAAACCTACAAGATCGCCCTTCTGCCCGGAGACGGCATCGGCCGCGACGTGACGGCAGCAGCCTGGGCCGTGCTCGAAAAGACGGCTGCAGCAAATGGATTTTCTCTTGATGCAACCAGCTATCCCTGGTCCTGCGATTACTATCTGGAGAACGGCAGCATGATGCCCGCCGATGGCATCGAAACGCTCAGGTCCTTCGACGCCATCCTGCTCGGCGCCGTCGGCTGGCCTCGTAAAGTGCCGGATTCAGTGTCGCTGCATGGGCTTTTGCTGCCGATCCGCAAGGCTTTCGTGCAATATGCCAATATCCGCCCGCACCGGCTGCTGCCGGGTGTGCAGGGGCCGTTAAGGGCTGCCGGCTTCGACATACTCTGCATTCGGGAAAATACCGAAGGCGAATATTCCGGCGCCGGTGGCCGCGTCCACCAGGGCACCGATAATGAAGTGGCGGTCGAGACCTCGATTTTCACCCGCACGGGGGTCGAGCGCATCCTGCGTTTCGGCTTTGAGCAAGCGCGTGCGCGCAGCGGCAAGCTTGCCTCGGTGACGAAGTCCAACGCCCAGAAATATTCGATGGTCTTCTGGGACGAGATCACCCAGAGGCTTTCCGCCGAATATCCTGATGTCGAGGTGACCAGCTACCATATCGACGCCATGGCCGCCCGCATGGTCATGGCGCCTGATAGTCTCGACGTCGTGGTCGCTTCCAACCTGTTCGGCGATATTCTGACCGACCTCGGCGCCGCCATCCAGGGCGGGCTCGGCTTTGCAGCCTCCGCCAATATCAATCCCGATCGCTCGGCGCCATCGATGTTCGAACCGGTCCACGGCTCCGCGCCCGATATCGCTCATCTCGGCATCGCCAATCCGATCGCCGCCATCTGGTCGGGCGCGATGATGTTGGAGCATTTGGGAGAAAAGGCTGCTGCCGCAAGGGTGATGGCATCAATCGAGGCGACGACGGCACGCGGCATCGGCGCAATTCCCGGCAAGGACAAGACCGACGCGATCACGGCATCCGTGCTTTCGGCACTCGGCTGATCAATGGAGAACAGAATGAACGGATTAAGGGATAGCAGCCTGCTTCGCGAGCTGGGGCTGATAGACGGAGAATGGCGCCGGGCTGAAGCTGGGCGCACGATCGAGGTGATCGACCCGGCGACGCAGCATGTGCTGGGCACGGTGCCTGACATGGACGGAGCCGATACGAGGACGGCGATCGCCGCGGCGGAAAAGGCCTTCGGTCCATGGCGCGCAAAGACCAATGCCGAGCGCGGCGCATTGCTGGAAGCCTGGCATGATCTGATGCTCGACAATATCGAGGATCTGGCGCTGATCCTCACCCGAGAGCAGGGCAAGCCACTGACGGAAGCGCGCGGCGAAATCCGCTACGGCGCCTCGTTCATCAAGTGGTTCTCCGAGGAGGCGCGCCGTATCGGCGGGACGACCATTCCCTCTCCAACGACGGACCGACGGATCGTCGTTCTGAAGGAGCCTGTCGGCGTGTCGGCGATCATCACGCCGTGGAATTTTCCGAATGCGATGATCACCCGCAAGGTCGGGCCGGCGCTCGCCGCAGGCTGTACGGTCGTCGTCAAACCATCGGACCTCACCCCTTATTCGGCGCTGGCGCTCGGCGTTTTGGCGGAGCGCGCCGGCATCCCCAAGGGCGTGATCAATATCGTCACCGGCATGCCGGCTGGCATCGGTGACGAACTGATGGCGAACCAAACCGTCCGCAAGATCTCTTTCACCGGATCGACCCGCGTCGGCTCGCTGCTGATGCGCGGCGCGGCCGACAGCGTCAAGCGGCTCAGCCTCGAACTCGGCGGCAACGCGCCCTTCATCGTCTTCGACGACGCCGATCTCGATCTTGCCGTGGAAGGCGCAATCGCATCGAAATTCCGCAATGGCGGACAGACCTGCGTCTGCGCGAACCGGCTTCTCGTCCAGTCCGGCGTCTACGAGGCCTTTGCCGCCAAACTTTCCGCGCGCGTATCGGCCATGAAGGTCGGGGCCGGCACGGATGCCGGCACAGATATCGGACCGATGATCAACAAGGCGGCGATCGAGAAGATCAAGCGCCATGTCGACGATGCGGTGGAAAAGGGAGCGACGATCCTCGCCACCGCGGGTTCCGTGCCTGAAGGCAATCAATATGCGGTGCCGATGGTGCTCGGCGGCGCCACGACCGAGATGCAGCTTGCCGGCGAAGAGACCTTCGGGCCCGTTGCCCCGCTTTTCCGTTTCGACAACGAGGAAGAGGCGATCCGCATCGCCAACGCCACGCCCTTCGGCCTTGCGGCCTATTTCTACACCGGGAGCCTGAAACGCTCCTGGCGTGTCGCCGAAGCGCTCGAATTCGGGATGGTCGGCCTGAACACAGGGGCGATCTCGACCGAGGTCGCTCCGTTCGGCGGCGTCAAACAATCCGGTCTTGGCCGGGAGGGCGCGCAGTGTGGCATCGAGGAATATCTCGAAATGAAGAGCTTCCACATCGGTGGGCTCTGATGACCGGCAGGACGATAAAGGGCGCCGGGACATCATCCCGGCGCTGGATGATCGGAGCGAAGGTCGATGCTCCCGCTGGCGTAACTCCGACACGTCGTTTCGAATACTCCGCAGCCTTTGGCGGATGCCTGCGAAAATTGCGGAGCCTAAACAACATTTCTTTGACGCTGCTTTGACGGCAGGGTGCTACGGCCGGTTTGCGAAGTTACGCAGAGGGATTTCAACCGGTTATGCTTCAGTTCGATCATCGCCATAGCGCAGATTTACATTTCGCAATCCCGGTTTCCCTTCCCGGTTGCTTGCCAGACGTCGAAGTTGTGGCAGACTGGCCCCTGGATGCTAGGTTTTCCGGCCGCCAAACGAGCGTATCGGAGGCAACGGGGGCGGGGCCGGTGGATCGCATGAACAAGGAGCACGATCCGTTTCGGATGTTCCTGCTCGGGCCTTTTGCCCTTGTGGACGCTGGGGGGCGGTCGGTTACTCCGAAATCCAAGAAGGCACAGGCTCTTCTGGCGATGCTTGCATTGTCCGCCCGGGGCTCGCGCTCGAGGATCTGGCTTCGGGACAAGTTGTGGAGTGATCGCTCCGACGACCAGGCGGCAGCCAGTCTGCGCCAGGCCCTTTTGGACATTCATAAGACTCTGGGGCCTGCACGTGATCTCTTGATTGCGGATAAGAATACCGTTTGGCTGGATATGGACCGACTCGTTCTTGATACCGAACTGGTGGTTCGGACAAAGCGGTCCGCGGATCAAATCACCGACGAGTTGCTCGAAGGTATAGACATCCGCGATCCAGAATTCGAGGACTGGTTAACGCTTGAACGGCAGAACTGGTATAGCCGGGTCAATGTAGGACAAGTCCACGACGTCTTCGAGCCGCGACAGCAGCCGAGCCGCGATATTGCCAAGCATTCCGCCCTGCTACCTCTGACGGGTGCCCCGGACGTGCCAAGACAAGGCAAACCCGCGGAAATCGCCAGCAGCAACCCATATCGGCGGCCGGCAGACGGTGACTGGCAATGGGTCATGGTCCTTCAGCCCCCTATCGTGGTGGGTGTTGGAGAGGGCGGACAAATTGCTGCGACACGCTTCCAGAATCTCATTGCAAAAGCCATCACCGATGGGCTGGCCATTGGCGTCAGCGACCTCTCCTTCACCTTGCCAGATATTGAAGAGAGCGAACAGCGGATCAGCCTTCCGATTTGCCTACAGCTTCGCCTCACGTTTGACGGTGACATGGTGATGATCGAACTGGTGATGAAGCACCTGATCAATAACCGTATTCATTGGCTAAGCAGTCAGGCGATCAACCGCACGCAGTTCGAGCGAGGCGAGTTCGGCACCGCCGCTGCGCTGATCAGCCAGGCCGTCGATCAGCTGACCTATTTCCTGGAGACCCAGGCAAACGACAGTCGATTGTCGCAAGACGGCCTCCTGATCGACGCCGTCAATGCGATCTTTCGGCTGTCGCGTAGCGATCTGGATAATGCGGAGCGGCGCCTGGAAGAACAGATCCAGCATCAGCCGCGGTCATCGACTTTTGCCTGGCTGTCATTCATCCGGACTTTCCAGGTTGGCCAACGTTTCAACGCGCTTGACGCGCATCTGATCGAGGAAGCTCAGGCATATGCGCGCAAGGCGCTGGAACTCGATCCGCAGAATTCCGTGTCGCTCGCGCTCGTCGGCCACGTCCATTCGTTCCTGTTCGGCGAATACGACTATGCGGCCAACCTGTTCGAAAAATCGATCCGCCTGAACCCGGCCCTGCCGCTCAGCTGGGATCTCTATGCGATGCTGCACTGCTATGCAGGCCAGCCCGACAAGGCGGTGGCCATGGCGCGTTGGGTACAAGAGCTCGGCGTCTACAGCCCGCATAAATATTACTTCGATACGACCAAATGCATTGCGGCAGCGCTTGCGGGCGATCATGCCGCAGCCATAGCTGCAGGCGAAGAAGCCCTGCGGGCACGGCCGAACTTCAACAGTCTGCTGCGCTATCTTACCTCCAGTCACGCCCATTCCAACAATCTCGGCGGCGCGCGGCATTACCTGCAGCGTCTTGAGGCGGTCGAGGGCGGCTTCTCCATCAACGCCTTCCGCGGCAGCGGCTATCCGCTGCTCGACACAGGCGGCGGCCAGATCTTGATCGACGGCCTGCTCAAGGCCGGCGCCAAGCTGCGCTGAACTCCGGACAGATCTTCACATCATCGCGCAAGGAGGCTCCAATGGAAGCGGACACCACTGAGGAATCGCAATCCAAAATTGTTTTATTTCTAAACAGTTATAAATTCAGGATTGAACCGGATACGGTCCTTCCATGCGAACCCAGGGACGATGCCGGTGCTGATCCTCTCGCCGGTGCATCACCGGCTGCACCTGATGCAGCCTCCGAAGTTGTGCTTTTCCTCGGCACGGATGACGATGGATCGCCCCTGCCCGGGCCTATGATGGCGACGATGGCCGTAGCCTCGGTCCTCAACAAGAGCGTCGCAAACAAGTCGGTGCTCAACAAGGCGTCGCTGAACAAAAACAAGAACAAAAATAAGAATAAGAACAAGAACAAGTCGACGATGGACGGCGGCAGCCTCGGCGTGTCGCAGCTTATCCCCGCCTTCGAGCTGCGCAGGCTGCACCAGCAGCCGTCACGCAACGCCTATACCGCGGCGCGGCGCTTCACCTGGGAAAAGCTGGATATACTGCCGCCGCCAGGCCCCGATTATACCCGCCTCGAAACGACGGTGATGCTCTCCATGCAACGCCGCGACCGCGAACGCGTGCGGCGCCTGCCCGATATCCAAATCGAGTCGACGATCTCCGTGGGGGAATTCACCCGCGCATTGCATATCGAGGATCTCGGCGGTTTCGAGCAGACGGAAGGCCTTTTCCAGGCAATCCTGACGGCCTGCGAATATGTCGGACTGATCTACAAGAGCCAGTTCAACCGGCTGCGGCCAAACCAGTTCGAGCCCATGCTCCGGCCGTTGCTGGCCGTGCCGGTCCACGAGTCCTATCCCAGCAACCATTCGTTCCAGTGCTTTTCGATCGCCTTTGCGTTCTCGACGATCCTGCCGGAACATCCCGCTACCGACGAGCTTGCCCGCATCGCCCAGAACGTCGCCGAAAATCGCGAATGGGCTGGTCTCCACTATCCGAGCGATACGCAGGCAGGGCGAGATCTCGCCCGGCGTTTCGCGCCCTACCTCCACGACGCGTTCGGTCCTCTGTTCCAGGCCGTACACGACGAATGGGTCTGAATTCTCCAGCTGCTGCTCAACAGGGTTACAACCATGACGGATCAAACACAAATGCCTGAGCCCGCACCGATCAACTACTATTATCTCTGGCACCTGACTGCCCTTGGCGTGGTCGACGCGGAATACGGATCAGTTCCGGCGGCGCCACCAGCACTTGATGCTAGCGCCGCACGCGCGCTCCCCGATCCCCTCATCACCGGCACGGTCTGGGATGCCATCGCTTCCGCCGGCCCGTTGCGACCCGCCCGGGTTGCGTTGATCGATGTCGGCGTATCTCCGGATCATCCCAATCTGGCAACCCGGCTTGACCGGGAGGCGTCAATCGATTTGACGACCCATCGCTACGGCGCGCGCGTGCTCGAAATTCTCGATACGACCACGTCCTTCGACGGCGAAGAAAGGCATGCCTTCTTTGCCGGGCTCGACATCGCTCCGCTCGGCAATATCGGCCTTTCGAACGACGACCGGGACTATCTCAGTGATCTGGTTGCCGAATACGCCGCGTCGGAAGGGGTACTCCGGCGGCTCTACAATCCGGAATCCCTTTTTGCGTCGCATGGCACCTGCTGCGCAGGGCTGATCGTCGGCGAACCCGCCGTTGTTGCGGAAGAAGGCACCCCAAGCCTTCCGCCGGAAGGAGCCTTCTATGGGAACGGCGACGAGCTGCGCACGAGCGGCAATCGCAATGTCATCCCCTATTTCGGCGTAGATCCTTTCTCAAAGCTCATCTCGATCAGAACGTCCTTCGAAGACGATGTCCGGCAGTTCATTGCGGCCTTTCTTTATGCCTATCATCAAAAGGCGGACGTAATCGTCATGCCGCGCGGTCTGCCGGACCCGAAACGCAGCATCGTCGATCCGAAGAATGAGCTGAAGGCCGACCTGGAAATATGGAAAAACCAGGATGTCGCCAATCTGTTCACACGCATTGCCGTTGCTGACCAGGGTGGGCCTGAACTGGAGCCGAAGGCTGCGCAGAAAGGTTCCAATCCGGATCGCCCGTGGCATATCCTCAAACAGCTCATCCTCGCCATCAGCCGGCACATTCCGATCGTCTGCGCGGCGGGAAACAGTGGCGAGAGCCAGTTGATCTATCCGGCAAGTCTTGCCGCCGACGACAACGGCATCATTGCAGTCGGGGCCGTTACCGTCGAAGGCTTCCGTTCGGGCTACAGCAATTACGGCGAAGGATTGACGGTAGTCTCCCCCTCTGACGACGGGGAGATCTTCAACAGGCATCAGTTGCGCCTCGACCGGCTTTCTCCCTTTGCCGCGCAGCACGACTACAGCGCTTTTCGAACGCGGGAATACTACTATTCGCACTTCTCGCTGCTGACGACGGACCTGCCGGGGATTTTCGGCTATAATCTTGGTTCCGATCCCTGGTCGGCCATCGTGCCGTTCGGAACCAATCCGGGCATCGGGGGCGGGTACTACACCCCCTTCGGGGGCACATCAGGCGCGTCGGCGCAGGTGGGGGGGTTATGCGCCCTGATACAGCGGGCCTACAAAAGCCGCCACAATCCCGGTGACCGCCTCTCGGGGCCCCACGTCAAGTCCATTCTCAAGGCCGCGTCCCGACTGGACGCTATTGTCGTACCCGGAACGAGGAAACTGACGGCGGATTGCATGAATGCAGAAAGCGAGGACGCTCTCGACGCGGCCTATTTCTTCGGGTCGGGCCTGCCGAATGCGCGGGCGGCGGTCCAGGCGGCTCTGGCGATCTGACTGCCGCGGCTGCGTTATCCAGAATTCCAAGCCTCCTCGATCGAGGAGGCTTTTTCATTGTTTACGTCATTTTTACGGATTTTTAACGCCAAACTGGCGGGCGAATGACGCCCTTGGGGAATAGTGCCTCTCAACCGACGACGAGCAACGTTCCGATGCCGGACGAAGCCGTCCCGAACTCAGGCATTTTTGCCCGAGATGCAACCTTGATCCGCCCGAAGACAAACTCACGGAGGCTGCCATGTCCGCGTCCCGCATACAACAGTTGGCAGATGAGGCGCGCCTCCTGCTCAAGCGCAATCCCCTGATGGCAAGTTCCGTCTCCCTGCAGCGCGTGGCAACACGCAACCTTTTGAAGCGACGCTTCGAATATGGCCGCACGCTTGCGGCGGCTTCGAAGCTCGCCGGTTGTTCGGCTGGGGTAGAGGCACTGTCAGGTTATTTCCCCGACCTTGCAGATGGCGGATACACTCGTCTGCCGGAGCTTCCGCCAGCGGTTGCCGGACCGGTCGGCGCCGACCCTTACCGTTCATCCGTACTTGCAGCCTGGATGGGTGCGCTCGCGCGCAGTCTGGAATGGCAGGCAGCCCGCCCCGATGTGCAGGTCGTCGGCCGCTATCTGCAGCCGGATCTGATCGCATCGGATCTTGAACTCGAACGTCAGACAGCGTGCCGGCTCTCTTGCGGCATCGGCCTCGTGCACATCGAAAGTCCGGCGCGAAGCCGTATCATGCAAGCCCTCCTCCGCCGATGCATGCCGGACTACCCCCGGCCCGGCTATTCGATCACCGACGATGCGGAATTGGATCGACTCGCCGACCATCTGGAGAAGGCCTTCGCATTGATCGCGGACTTGGACGAGTATGGCCATCAGCGTCTGATCGCCGGCCTGCATACGCTTTACGTTGGCGTGCGGCGCGAACCGCAGTGCTCCTTTTCGAGTTCGAACGAATTGCCGGGCAGCGCGCTCATCGTCCTTTCCAGAGAGAGATTGCGCGCCGGCGATCATGCCGCGACAGCCGCCCAACTGCTTCATGAGGCGGGGAATATCCTGCTCGGGTTCTATACGACCTCGGCGGCGGCATCCCTGCCCGGTGAGTTCCAATATGTTTCCCCATACAAGAAGGACCTACAGACGCTCGAGAGCATCCTGCATATGGCCTACACCATTCCCTGGGAGTGCGCCTTGCGCATGGCATGCCTATCCACCGAGGCGGATCCTCAGCGACGCGCCCGGAAAGCGGCATTCATAATCGCCTATGCCGCGCGGCAAGTCCCGCTTATCGACATCGCTCGGAAAGGGATCGAACGTCTCGGCGGCGATGTCCTCCTCGACCTCCCAGACATCGCCGCCATTCCTTCCTGGAGCAGTCGGATCTTGTTCCTCGTCGGCCAGTTGCTTGCCGAAGAACCCATTGCGCACCGGCAGGCGCATCTTGCCGAGCGCCAGCGCGTTCTCGATCGCCAAGCCTGGGATATCGGACAGATGCTGCTGCGCGGCAAGGAGCCGATCGATCCTCGGATGGGCCGGCGAGAGATCGATCACAGCGGCGACAATGTCAGCCTGTGGTACGACGGCAAATTCCACGTGATTGTGAAGACCCCCGACTATGCGATGGGCGAGGACTACGGTCACTACGCCGCGACGATCCGCGGAGTTGCGCCCAGCGAGATGGAGGCGATGTGATGGTCAATTATCGGTCCAAGCGATTATCGGCGGCCGCCAGCGAGTCCGTCGACTTCCCGAACCTCGTCACCCACAGCCTGGGGCGGGGCGGCCGGGGGGCTCTGTTCACCGGCAATAGTGCCGATTCTGTCGAGGAACAGAGTCCCCATGCTACCAGGCCTGCATTCGTCGTCTCGTTGAAGGCTCTCGATATGCCGGCGGAGGACGAATACGACTCCGCCGCAGTCGATCATCACGACGCCTTCCTGGCGCCTCTTTGCCCTTGGCAACGCGACATTGCACTGTTTGGCGAAATCGACTTCGTCATCATCGGATGCGGCGGCTTGGGCTCACAGATCGCCATACAGCTCGCGGCCCTCGGCGCGCGTCATTTCCTTCTCGTGGATGCGGATCGTATCGATGAGAACGACTTGAACCATCTCCCATGGGCAAGCGAGGCTGATCTCGGCTGGCTGAAGACGGACAGGCTGGCGACCCATCTGGCCGCGGGTTTCTCGGCCACTGTCTTCGCGCTGCCGGAATTTGCGGAAGGCGCCTCGGCGCTACGGTTAATCGCAAACTACGCTAATAACCCGTTCTTCATCCTCGCCGGCGGCGATTCTCGTCCAGCCCAAGATCTCCTGTCAGCCTGTCGAGCATTGGAAGCTGGCCTGCCGCCTCATCTGCATGTGGGCCGCTCTGCAAACTATTGCATGGCAGGCCCTTTGGCCTTGGTGCATGAGGACGCATGTTCCGTCTGCCATTGCGCTACCCAAGTCACAACCGACGACTTACGCGCGCCGCCGGCGACCGTCGACAGCCCATTGGTCGCCGGCCTTGCCGTGTCGCAGATCGCCCAAAAGTGCCTTTCGAGACACTCGGTCGCCGGGGGACGCCAATGGATATTGGACCTCAAAGGCGACAAGGCCAAGCTGCTCTCCCTCCAAACACCCCGAATGTAGGGCATGTCCATGATCGCACTATTTTCCTCGGGATATTGTTGCTCCGTTGGCGCAACTGCCGGAAAGAACGATGAGCTGACGATAACCGAAGCTCTTGGTGATCCACTGATCGCCATGGTGATGCGCGCGGATGGCGTGACCTCCGAAGAATTCAATCGGCTCCTTGAGGCGGCAGCCCGCGAGCTAAAAGCCAAGCTTGCTTCCCACCAACGGGAAGAAAGACGACGTGATTGTCGAAACGACACGGAAGATGGTTGACGAGCATGTGTGGCCAATCCCGGTCCGAAACCATGGCCCGGCATTGGCACTGGCCGTCCCGCGGAGTTCAGGGGGCAATGAGATTCGATATGTTCAAAAGTTTCCCAACGATAATTCTGGTTTTTGCGGAAGGGAAAGATCGCAAGGTGATCCATACCGCTCGCGAGGCTGCCCAACTGTTGCTGAAGGAATGGCCCACCGACGATGGTGAGGAATTTCTCACGGCGGTGAGAATCTGTTTGGAGGTCCTTACCGGAGAGAGCGAGCCGGAGAAATTGCATGAGGCAATCGTCCGCGCCGCATATGAGGCGGGTATTGCAGCGATCACGACTGATAACAGCCTTGGGATTTTCAGGATCTATCCCGTCAGCGAGGCGAGGTAGTTGACCGCCGCGCAGGCGCTCATCGCAATCCTGCCCCCATCGAGCCGCTTCGGCTGCAATCGGACTGATCCGGCCCGTTACTGGAAGCGATCGAGCGTCTTGTAATAGAGCCCGACGAGCGGCAGGAACCACGGTTTTCCGAAATGGCCGGGGACGGCCGGCCAGTCGAGCCCCTTGATCGGGTTACGGTCAGCTTTGCCGAGGATGGCGTCGGCCATGATCAAGCCGAGGTGGGTGGAGAGCTGGGCGCCGTGGCCGGAATAGCCCATGGCATACCAGACACCATCGACATAGCCGGCACGCGGATAGCGATCCTTGGTCATGTCGACGAGGCCGCCCCAGCAATAGTCGATCTCGACGCCGGCAAGCTGGGGGAAGATTTCAGCCAGGCTGGCGCGGAGAATGTCGCCGCTCCTTGCGTCCGATCGTTGATCGGACGTGGCGGAAAACCGGGCGCGACCGCCGAAGATCAGCCGCTTGTCCGGCGATAGCCGGAAATAATTACCGATGTTCATCGACGTCACGCAGGTGCGGTTACCCGGCATCGTAGCGGCGATTTCGGCGTCGGTCAGCGGACGGGTGGCAATCAGGAAGCTGCCGACGGAAATGATCCGGCGGCGGAAATAGTTAAAGAGCGAGGGCGTATAGGCGCCTGTCGCGACCAGCACATGGTCTGCGGTGACAGTGCCTCGTGCCGTCGTCAGGCTGTGGCGACTATTGCCCTGCCGGTGGGCGGTCACGGCCGCCTTTTCGAAGATGACGGCGCCATGACGCACGGTTGCAGTGGCGAGCCCGGCGACATAACGGCCCATATGCATCATCGCGCTTTTCTTCGAGAGCATGGCGCCATGGAAGGGCGATCCGACCTCGCTTTTCAGGTCACCCGCCGTCAGAAGTGCCGTGTCCGGATCGACCTCTCTATGAACGGCCTCGAAATTGCGGGCAATCGCGTCGAAATGCTGCGGCTTGGAGGCAAGCTTCAGCTTTCCGGCGCGGCGGAAATTGCAGTCGATTCCCTCTTCGGCAATGATCGCCTCGATCGTATCGATGGAATCGTCGAACGCCTTGTAGAGGGCGACGGCCCGCTCCACGCCGAGTGCTGATTTGGCGGACAGGAAACTGTGGGCGAGCCCGTTGTTGAGATGTCCGCCATTGCGCCCCGATGCCCCCCAGCCGACCCTTTCGGCCTCCAGCACCACGACCTTGACGCCGGCCTTTGCAAGCTGGCGCGCCGCGGCAAGCCCGGTGAAGCCGGCGCCGATGACGGCGACGTCATAATGTCCTTCGACGGCGCCTTGAGCGCCGCCGGCAAAGGCCGGTGCCGTGTCGTGCCAGTAGGATTCGAACTGCATCCGCCTCTCTCCGTCAGAGCCCGACGACGCCAGGCAGGCCCGAGATGTCAGGAATTTCGACATAACCGTAATAAGGGTTGGCCGGCTCGTGGCCGCGATTGACCCAAACCTTGTTCTTGATGCCGAGGTCGTGGGCAGACATCAGGTCATAGCGGAAGGAGGACGAGCAATGCAGCACGTCTTCCGGCCCGCAGCCCAGCATATCGAGCATATATTCGAAGCCCTTGAAGCGTGGCTTGTAGGACTGCGCCTGCTCGGCGGTATAAACCGCATGGAAGGGCGCGCCCAGTTTTTCGACGTTCGACATGATCTGCGAATTCATGGCGTTGGAGAGGATGACCAAAGGGATTTCCTTGGCGACCTTGGCGAGACCGGCCGGGACATCCGAATGCGGCCCCCAGGTCGGAACGCGCTCATAGACCATCCGGGCGGCTTCGTCGCGAAAGGTCACGCCGTTGCGCTTGCATGTCCGCTCGAGCGAATTGTGCACCACCTCGGCATAGGGTTTCCAGTCGCCCATGATCTCGTCGAGGCGATAGGCAGCGAAATTCTTGATGAACTCCGCCATGCGTGGCTCGTCGAGCTCTTCGCCGTAGAGGTCGCGCGCCGCTTCCGCCATCTGAAAGTTGGTCAGCGTGCCGTAGCAGTCGAAGGTGATGTATTTCGGACGGAACGTCGTCATTTGAGTATCCTTGAGCAATCGGAACTGGGGACGTGTCACAATCATAGGCACCGCTTCACCCACAGCTCGCCTGAATTGGCGGCATCGGAAGCAGAATCTATCGTATCGAAAGCGGGGTTTGGCAGAAGGTTGCGCGCTTGCCCGCAGTTAACGGTCGGCGGAGTGACGACATCAATCGCCGTCGTGATCGTGATCGTGATCGTGATCGTGATGGGACGGAAGGTCGAGGCCGAAGGTGTTGACGAGATCGGCCACCTGCGCCGGGCTGAGGAAACGGGGATTGAGGTTGCGCAACAGCAGATAGAGCTTCGCCGTTTCCTCCAGTTCCTCGGTCGCAAAGACCGCCGCTTCCAGGCTGTCGCCGGCAACAACAGGTCCATGATTGGCCAGAAGCACTGACGAATACTTGCCCGCCAGTCCGCGGATCGCGTCGGCTACCGCCGGATCGCCGGGACGATAATAGGGCACCAGCGCGGTTTCGCCGGCGCGCATCAGATAATACGGCGTCATCGGCGGCAGGGCGGCGCGCGGATCGATCTCCGGCAGCATGGTCAGTGCCACCGCGTGGGTGGAGTGAAGATGGACGATGGCGCGGGCACTGCCGCGCGTATCATAGAGGGCAGTGTGTAGCGGGATCTCCTTGGTCGGCTTGTCGCCGGACAGGAGCCTGCCTTCGGCATCGAGCCTGGAGATCCGAGCCGGGTCGAGAAAGCCGAGCGAGGCGTTGGTCGGTGTGACCAGCCAGCCGCCATCCTCCAGCCGTAGCGATATGTTGCCCGACGAACCAGGCGTCAGCCCGCGCTCGAACAGCGAGCGACCGTATCGGCAAATTTGCTCACGCAGGCGCGCGTCGGACATGACAGTTCCTCCAATATTACGCGGTTGCCCCTTCGATCAGCTCAAAGCCGAGATCGACGGCCTGCGGCGGCGCATTTGTGACGACCAACTGCGCGGCCATCTGTCCCGTCGCCACGCGCGGCGTTCGGATGGTCGACAGCGGTTGCGGTGTTGCCCGGCCGATATCAAGGCCGTTATAGCCGAAAATGGCGAGCTTCGAGGGGATCGCGATCCCCTCGGCCAGACAGTGAAAATAGCCGCCCAGCGCCATATCGTCGTTGGAGAAATAAACCGCATCGAGATCGCTTGTCCGGGCAAGCAGCCGCTCCAGCCCCAACCTGCCATTTTCCACAGACGAGGCGCCTGCGAGAATTTCGCGAGCGACGAGCGGAACGTCATGCGCATCGAGCGTTTCGCAAAAGCTGGAAAACCGCTTGCCGGCACGGGTATCGCGGTTCAGGTCGTGACCGACATAGCCGATCCGGCGATAACCCCGTTTGAGCAGGAAGGCAGCGCTCTCCCGCCCGGCCGCGCGGTTCGAGAAGCCGACCGCGATATCGAGAGCATCACCGTCGAGATCGAGCAGTTCGACGATCCGACACCCGCTGGCGCGCAGCATCTTCACCGTGCCCTTCGTATGCTCGTATCCCGCCAGCATGACCGCCGCCGGTCGCCAGGCAAGCATCGCGGCGGCGAGCGCTTCCTCCTTGCCCGGATCATAATCGGTCACGGAGAATACCGCTTGATACCGGTTTTCCTCCAGAACGGCGCTGGCGCCGCGCAGCACATCGGGAAAGACGATGTTGGACAGCGAGGGAATGACGAAGGCGACAAGACGCGAACCAGTGGAGGCCAGTGTTCCCGCGATCCGGTTCGGCACATAGCCCAGCCGCTCGACGGCGGCCATCACCCGCTCGCGAGTCTTGCCGGAAAACGAACCGTGGTTGCGCAGCACGCGAGACACCGTGCTCTCGCCAACTCCGGCCGCTTCCGCGACCTCGGCAAGCGTTACCGTTGGTTGATGTTTGAATTCCATCGTTACGTTTGACCCAGCTTGCGGCGTGGTTGCCCGGCCGCTCGCTATCACCTTTTTCATCGCTCCCGCCAAGAAGCAAGGCTTTTTTGGCAGCGCTACCATTTTACGTTGGCAACGCTGCCAAAATGCTTTAACGAATGTGGCAGCGCCAAAATTGACTGACATGCCCCCTTCCCTCTGAAATGATAGCCGGGAGGGGCGCAGATCATTCCTCACAAGACTGGAGAACCTCCTCATGCCACCGCTTGCTGAAAACTCGGGCTCGGCCGTTGCCGCAGCCGTCATCGGTCTTGGCTCCATGGGGCTTGGAATGGCCCGGTCGATGAAGCGCGCCGGTCTCGACGTCGTTGGATATGACATCACGCCGGCGGCAGTGGACCGCTTCGTCGCCGATGGCGGACGTGGCGCGGCGACCCCTGCCGCTGCGGCAAAGGACGCCGACATTGTCGTCTCCGTGGTCGTCAACGGCGCGCAGACCGAGGCCGTGCTGTTCGGGGCCGAAGGCGTCGCATGTGCGATGAAGCCCGGCGCCGTCTTCATCTCGTCGGCCACCATGGATCCCGCCGTCGCGCGCGATCTGGCACAGCGGACGGAGGCCCTCGGCCTGCATTATCTCGACGCGCCGATTTCGGGCGGCGCGGCCAAGGCGGCGCGTGGCGAACTGACGATCATGGCTTCCGGCTCCAGACAGGCCTTCGACACCGCGCGTCCGGGTCTCGACGCCATGGCCGGCAAGGTCTACGAGCTCGGCGACGAGGCCGGAAAAGGTGCTGCCTTCAAGATGATCAACCAGCTTCTCGCCGGGGTGCACATCGCGGCCGCCTGTGAGGCCATAACCCTTGCCGCCAAGCAGGGCCTCGACCTCGACAAGGTCTATGAGGTGATCACCGCTTCGGCCGGCAATTCCTGGATGTTCGAAAACCGCGTGCCGCATGTGCTGGCCGGAGACTATACTCCGCTCAGCAGCATCGAAATTTTCGTCAAGGATCTCGGTATCGTCCAAGACATGGCCCGCTCCGAGCGTTACCCGGTACCGCTCGCGGCGGCAGCCTTGCAGATGTACCTGGCCGCCTCCGGGGCGGGCATGGGCCGTGACGACGATTCCTCGCTGGCGCGGCTCTACGCCAAGCTTTCCGGCGCTGAATTGCCCAGCGCCACCAAAGAGCCGTAGAGCCTGTAAAAGGAACGCTAGACATGCCGGTTTTCGCCGCCAACCTGACGATGATGTTCAACGAATGGGCGTTCCTCGACCGCTTCGACGCCGCAGCCGATGCCGGTTTTGCCGCCGTCGAATACCTCTTTCCCTATGAAGCCACGCCCGAGGCAATCGCCGAACGGCTTGCCCGCAACAATCTGCAGCAGGCCTTGTTCAACCTGCCGCCGGGCGACTGGGCAGCAGGCGAGCGTGGCATCGCGGCTCTTCCCGGACGGTTCGATGCGCTGAAAGCGGATGTCGAGCGGGCACTGGACTATGCGGCGGCGACGGGCGTCAGACGGTTGCACCTGATGGCAGGCATCGCCGACCGTCATGACGAAGACGCCGTCTCCTGTTACCGGCGCTCCGTCACCTATGTTGCCGGGCGGCTTGTGGAAAAGGGCATCGATCTTCTGCTCGAACCGATCAACGGGCGCAACATGCCAGGATATTTCCTCAACGACTTCGGCGTGGCCGAGCGGCTGATTGCCGAATGCGGTCTACCGAACCTGAAGCTGCAGTTCGACATCTATCACCGACAGATCATCCATGGCGACGTCACTATGGCGTTGCGACGTCTGCTGCCGATCACCGGCCATATCCAGATCGCCAGCGTGCCGTCACGCAATGAGCCTGATGGAGAGGAACTGAACTATGCCTATCTGTTCGGCGAAATCGACCGCCTGGGTTATGACGGTTTCATCGGCTGCGAATACATCCCGCGCGGCCACACATTGGACGGTCTTGGCTGGTTCAAACCTTTTGCACGGGGCTAGACGATGGCTATTTTGCTCGGATCAATCGCTGACGACTATACGGGCGCGTCCGACCTCGCCAACACGCTGACGAAGAACGGTCTGCGCACGGTGCAGACGGTCGGCATCCCCGACCCGTCGCTGGCACTACCGGATGTCGACGCCGTCGTCGTTTCCCTGAAGATCCGATCCGTCCCGGCCTCGGACGCCATCGCGGCCGCGGCGAGCGCTGAGCGATGGCTGCGCCAGCGGGGTGCCGGCCATGTACTTTACAAGATCTGCTCGACCTTCGATTCTACCGATGCCGGCAATATCGGTCCGGTCACCGAGGCCTTGAGCGAGGCGGCCGGCGGCGGCGTCGTGCTGGTGACACCAGCCTTTCCGGAAACGGGACGCACCGTCTATCTTGGCCATCTCTTCGTCGGCGGACAGCCGCTGAACGAAAGCCCGCTCAGGGACCACCCCCTCAATCCGATGCATGACGCCAATCTCGTGCGGGTTCTCACCCGACAGTCGCGCAACGCTGTCGGACTGATCGATCTCACGACCATCGCGGCCGGACCCGGCGCCGTCAAGGCGAGGCTTGACGCCCTCAGCACGGCAGGCATCACTGCTGTTATCGCCGATGCAATTTTCGAACGCGATCTTGAAACGCTCGGCGAGGTCGCGTTGGAAACACCGGTATCGACAGGTGCGTCCGGCCTCGGCCTCGGCCTTGCCCGCGCGCTCGTCCGCTCCGGTCGGAAATCCTCCGGCGCTGCAACGACGGCGGACGCCATTCGCCCGGTGGGCGGGCTTTCCGCGATCGTTGCCGGCAGTTGCTCCAAGGCGACGCTCCACCAGCTCGACATCGCCGAACGGTCGATGCCCGTCCTACGGCTCGACCCGGAGCGGCTGCTTGCAGGTCCCCAGGAGATCGCCGCGGCGATCTCCTGGGCCGGAGACCGCATCTCCGCCGGCCCCGTCGTCATCGCCGCGAGTGCTGCGCCTGAAACCGTGTCCCGGCTGCAATCGCTCCATGGACGAGAGGCCTCCGGCCACGCAATCGAGACCGCGACGTCGATCATCACAGCCGAACTGGTGGAGAGAGGCGTGCGCCGCCTTGTGGTCGCAGGCGGCGAAACCTCGGGCGCGGCGGTCGACAGGCTCGCCATTCCGGCATTTCTGATCGGCCCGGAGATTGCGCCCGGTGTGCCGGTGCTGCGCACGGTCGGCAATGCGCAGGGCGATATGCTTCTGGCGTTGAAATCAGGAAACTTCGGAGGCGAGGATTTCTTTACGGCAGCGCTGGCGATGATGCACTGACAGGGCCTGGATCCGAGGAATATCGATCGGTTCTAGCATAAGATGCGGCGCCCCATGACAGCAACGCCATAAGATACTGCTTGAACCATGGCCTTCAGACGATCTGCCCGCCGGCGCTCCGGCAGACTGGCGGGTACGATATGAAGGACGCCCCCATGCAAGCAAGTCAGATCGAAATCGTCCCGTTCGGCCCCGACCATCTGGAAGCCGCCGTCGCGCTCTCAAGACAGGCGGGCTGGCCGCATCGGACGGAAGACTGGCAGCTGGCGCTCGCCTTGAGCGAAGGGATGGTTGCGGTCGAGGATGGCAGGGTCGTCGGCACCGTCCTCGTCACGCCCTACAAGCGAGATTGCGCGACCATCAACATGGTCATCGTCGACGAGACGATGCGCGGCAGGGGTCTCGGTCGAAAACTCATGGACGCCGCATTGCTGGCCGCAGGCGACCGGCCGCTGAGGCTGGTGGCGACGACGGCAGGCCTGCCGCTCTACCAGAAGCTTGGCTTCCACGAGACGGGAACCGTGCTGCAGCATCAGGGCCTTGCCGGAGAAATCGCCGCGCCGGCGGAAACGGAAGCCGCTACCGACGCCGACCTCCCTGCTATCGCGGCACTCGACCGCCTTGCCTTCGGCGCCGACCGCGAAGGGCTGCTCTCTTATTTCACCGGGATCGGCGAGTTCGCCGTCATTCGTCGCGATGGCCGCCTCTCCGGTTTCGCGTGTCTGCGTCCCTTCGGCCGCGGTGAAGTGATCGGACCCGTGGTGGCCGCCGACCTCGGCGAGGCCAGGAAACTCATCGAACATTTCATCGCCAGACGGCCTCGGCGGTTCCTCAGGGTCGACACCACTGCCGAGACCGGGCTTTCCCCATGGCTCGCCGAACAGGGGCTCGCCCATGTTGGCGGCGGCATTACGATGAGAAAGCCGTTGGCCAACGTCGCCGCCGATCCGACTGCCACCACCTTTGCCCTCGCCAGTCAGGCGCTCGGCTGATCCGGAGATCTCCATGTACAGCAATTCTCTCATCGAACTCGATCGCGCCCACCTCATTCATCCGGTCGCCTCCTACCGCGGCCATGAAAAGCTTGGCGTGCGCGTGCTCGCCTCGGCCAAAGGCGCGACGGTCACCGACGCCTCCGGCAAGCAACTGATCGACGGCTTTGCCGGCCTCTGGTGCGTCAATGCCGGTTACGGCCACGAGAGCATCGTCGAGGCGGCGGCCCGGCAGATGCGCGAGCTTCCCTATGCGACGGCCTATTTCGGCCTCGGCTCCGAGCCCGCGATCCGGCTTGCCGGCGAACTCGCCGACCGCGCGCCGGGCGATCTCAACCATATCTATTTCACCCTCGGTGGTTCCGATGCGGTGGACAGCACGGTCCGCTTCATCCGCTACTACTGGAATGCCCGAGGACAGCCTGAGCGCGATCAATTCATCTCGGTCGAACAGGGCTATCACGGCTCCTCGACGGTCGGCGCGGGTTTGACCGCGCTGCCTGCCTTCCATGCCGGCTTCGGCCTTCCCTTCGACTGGCAGCATAAAATTCCGTCTCATTACGCCTATCGCAACCCGGCAGGCGACAATCCGCAGGCGATCATCGACGCCTCGCTTGCGGCGCTGAAAAGCAAGGTCGAGGCGATCGGGCCGGAACGTGTTGCCGCTTTCTACGTCGAGCCGATCCAGGGCTCGGGCGGCGTTCTGGTGCCGCCGAAAGGCTGGATGAAAGCCATGCGCGAATTCTGCCGCGCACACGACATCCTTTTCGTGGCGGACGAAGTGATCACCGGCTTTGGCCGCACCGGCCCGCTTTTTGCCTGCAGCGAGGATGAGATCGTGCCCGATTTCATGACGACCGCCAAGGGTCTGACCTCCGGCTACGTCCCCATGGGCGCCGTCTTCATGGCCGATCATGTCTATGAAACGATCGCCGAGGGCGCGGGTGCTGCCGCCGTCGGCCATGGCTATACCTATTCGGCCCATCCCGTCAGCGCAGCGGTCGGCCTGGAAGTCCTGAAGCTTTATGAAAACGGCCTTCTCGAAAACGGCGTCAGGGCCGGTGCGCGGCTGATGCAGGGCCTGGAGTCGCTGAGAGATCATCCGCTCGTCGGCGATGTCCGCGGCCGCGGCATGCTGGCCGCCGTCGAACTCGTGGTCGACAAGGTGAACAAGACGCCGTTGCCGGCATCCGCCGAACCCTCCCGCCGCATCTTCGATCGCGCCTGGGAGAACGGCCTCGTCATCCGCGCCTTCGGCAATGGTGTGCTTGGCTATGCTCCGCCGCTCTGCTGCACCGAAACGGAGATAGATGCGATCGTCGAGCGCACCCGCATCACGCTGGACGAGACGCTGGAGGACCCGGATGTGCGTCGGGCGCTGCAGGCCTGAGAATATCGCGAAACGGTCAGATTCGGTATTTTGTGCCGCCTCATGATGCCTATTCGGCGAATCCGGTGCGGTGCAGGTGACACACTGAAATCAACGAAAGGCCGCGGCAGAAGCCGGCCTTCCATACAAGAGCGGGATAAAGACCCCGCCAGCGGAACAGAATTTTCTTCTTCGAGAAGCCGAGCTCCCATCGGAGCCGAACACTGGGGAATTCACGTGAGCAAAAGCCTTCCGGAATTCAAATACCTGACCTTCGACGTCGTCGGCACGCTCATCGACTTCGAAGGTGGCCTCAAGACCTGCCTCACCGAGATCGCGGCCGAGGCGGGGACTGAAATCGATGGCGAGCAAGCGCTTAGCCTTTACCGCGCAGCCCGCTACTCCGAAGACGCCGATCTCTTTCCCGACGACCTCGTTCGCGTCTACCTCGCGATCGCCCCGAAACTCGGCCTGCCCGCCGAGCAAAAATATGGCGAACAGCTGCGGGATTCGGCAAAGAGCTGGAAGGGTTTTGCAGACAGCGCCGCAGCGCTGGCCAGTCTTGCGAAAGATTACCGTCTCGTTGCGATGACCAACGCCCGCCGCTGGGCATTCGATTTCTTCGAGAAGGAACTCGGCAATCCCTTTTATGCCGCCTTCACCGCCGATGATACCGGGACCGAGAAACCCGATCCCGCATTCTTCGAAAAGGTGTTCGACTACGTCGTCTCGCAAGGACATTCGAAGGACGACATCCTGCATGTCGCCCAGAGCCAGTACCACGACATCGGGATTTCCCGGAAACTCGGACTGACCAATTGCTGGATCGAGCGGCGACATGCTGAGAAGGGTTACGGCGGCACGATCGAACCGGCCGAGTTCACCAAACCCGATTACCATTTCACCTCCATGGCCGGCCTTGCCGATGCCGTGGCCGCCGCGCGCGCCTGACTTTGAAAGCAGATCGGGCCTGCCTGGAACGGGCAGCCCGCCACACAAGAAAAGGGGAATGAGATGAACGACAAGATCACCAATTGGACCAGATCCGACGACGCCATGGTCGAAAGCGCCATCCGTCGTGGCGCCACCCGTCGCGAGTTGCTGCATATGATGCTTGCGGGCGGCGTGGCCATATCAGCTGGCGGGCTCGTGCTTGGCCGCGCCGGCAAGGCGCTCGCCGCTACGCCCGTTTCCGGCGGCGCGCTCAAGGCGGCCGGCTGGTCGTCCTCCACAGCCGATACGCTCGACCCCGCCAAGGCGTCGCTCTCCACCGACTATGTCCGGTGCTGCTCCTTCTATAACCGCCTCACCTTCCTCGACAAATCAGGCACGCCGCAGATGGAGCTTGCCGAAGCAATCGAGTCCAAGGATGCGAAGACCTGGACGGTCAAGCTGAAGAACGGCGTTACTTTCCATGACGGCAAGCCGCTGACCGCCGAAGACGTGGTTTTCTCGCTGAAGCGCCATCTCGATCCGTCCGTCGGCTCGAAGGTCGCCAAGATCGCCGCCCAGATGACCGGCTTCAAGGCGGTCGACAAACAGACCGTCGAGATCACGCTCGCCAGTCCGAATGCCGACCTGCCGACCATTCTGTCGATGCATCATTTCATGATCGTCGCCGACGGCACGACCGATTTCACCAAGGCCAACGGCACCGGCGCCTTCGTCAAGGAAGTCTTCGAGCCGGGCGTCCGGTCGGTCGGGATCAAGAACAAGAATTACTGGAAATCCGGCCCGAATGTCGATTCCTTCGAATATTTCGCGATCAGCGACGACAATGCCCGTGTCAACGCACTGCTTGCGGGCGACATCCATCTCGCAGCCACGATCAATCCGCGCTCTATGCGCCTCGTCGAGGCCCAGGGCGACGGCTTCACCTTGTCGAAGACGACGTCCGGCAACTATACCAATCTCAACATGCGACTGGATATGGAGCCCGGCAACAAGCGGGACTTCATCGAGGGCATGAAGTATCTCGTCAACCGCGAACAGATCGTCAAATCGGCGCTACGCGGCCTCGGTGAAGTCGGCAACGATCAGCCCGTTTCACCTGCGAACTTCTATCATGACGCAGAGCTGAAAGCGCGGGCCTTCGATCCCGACAAGGCGAAGTTCCACTTCGATAAGGCCGGCGTGCTTGGCCAATCCATCCCGATCATCGCTTCCGATGCGGCGAGCTCGTCGATCGACATGGCCATGATCATCCAGGCGGCCGGCGCCGAAATCGGCATGAAGCTCGATGTGCAGCGGGTACCTTCCGACGGCTACTGGGACAATTACTGGCTCAAGGCGCCGATCCACTTCGGCAATATCAACCCGCGTCCGACCCCTGATATCCTCTTCTCCCTGCTCTACACCTCGGACGCTCCGTGGAACGAAAGCCACTACAAGTCGGAGAAGTTCGACAAGATGCTGATCGAGGCGCGCGGCTCTCTCGATCAAGACAAGCGCAAGACGATCTATAACGAGATGCAGGGCATGGTCGCCCAGGAAGCTGGTACAATCATTCCGGCCTATATCTCGAACGTCGATGCCACGACCGCCAAGCTCAAGGGCCTGGAAGCCAACCCGCTAGGCGGCCAGATGGGATACGCTTTCGCGGAATATGTCTGGCTTGAAGCCTGATACAGCAAAGCAGACTGGGGCTGCAGCCGCGCCCCAGTTCCTCCATCAGCATTGGTGGAACTCAACTCGAACGCAAAGGGAAGACGCCCGTGAACCGCCAGGTCTTATCCCTTGTACTGAGCAGATTGTTCGTCGCCGTGATCACCCTGGTGATCGTCTCCTTCGCCGTCTTCTTCGCGACAACGCTGTTGCCTGGAGATACGGCGACGATCCTGCTCGGCCAAGCCGCCACGCCGGAAGCCGTCGAAGGCCTGCGCAAGGCCATGCATCTCGACGAACCGGCGCTCTTTCGTTTCCTGCGCTGGTTAGTCGGGCTGCTGCAAGGCGACCTCGGCACGTCCTATGCCAACGAAATGCCGATCGCCGCTCTCATCGCCGGCCGCTTCGTCAACACGCTGAAACTTGCCGGCGTCACCGCGCTTTTCTCCGTACCGATCGCGCTGACGCTCGGGATCACCGCGGCGATGCTGCGCGGCACCCTTTACGACCGGATCGTCACCGTGATCACCATCGGCGTCATCTCCGTGCCGGAGTTCATGGTCGCGACCTCCGCAGCGCTCATCTTCGCCGTCTATCTGAAATGGCTCCCGGCGCTGTCTTTCGCCAATGAGGTCCACAGTCTGACCGACCTGTTGCGCGTCTATGCCATGCCGGTGATCACCCTCACCTTCGTCGTATCGGCCCAGATGATCCGCATGACACGCGCCGCTGTCATCGAGACGCTCAACACACCCTATGTCGAAATGGCATTGCTCAAGGGCGCCTCCCGGCCGCGCATCGTCTTTCGCCATGCGCTGCCCAATGCGCTGGGCCCGATCGTCAATGCCGTTGCGCTTTCGCTGTCCTATCTGCTCGGAGGCGTCATCATCGTCGAGACCATTTTCAACTATCCCGGCATCGCCAAGCTGATGCTGGATGCCGTCGCAACCCGCGACCTGCCGCTGATCCAGAGCTGCGCGATGATTTTCTGCCTGGGCTATCTGCTGCTGATCACCATCGCCGATATCATCGCCATCCTTTCCAATCCGAGGCTCCGATGACCATGACCAGTTCCAAAACCACCTCCGGCCGGCTGTCCGGAACCCGGTTTGGCTATCGCTTCAACATCGTCGGCGCGATCGGCTTCACTGTCATCCTCTTATGGGCGCTCGTCGCGATCTTCGCGCCATGGGTCATCCCCTACCCGGTCGGCGAGATTATCGATCTCGACTATTTCGGCCCGATGAGCCGGGAACTCTGGCTCGGCTCCGATTATCTCGGCCGCGACATGCTCTCGCGGATTCTGATGGGCGCGCGCTACACGGTCGGCATCTCGCTGGCGGCGGTCACGATCGCCTGCTTCAGCGGCGTGGTGCTCGGCATGATCGCGGCGGTCGCCGGCGGCTGGCTGGACACCATCCTCAGCCGCTTCCTCGACGCCCTCAACTCCATCCCGAGCAAGCTGTTCGGCCTGGTGGTTGTCGCTGCCGTCGGCTCCTCGGTCCCGGTGCTGATCATGACGCTGTCGGTGATCTACATCCCTGGCGCTTACCGTTTCGCCCGGGCGCTCGCGGTCAACATCAATGCGATGGATTTCATCACGGTCGCGCGCATCCGCGGCGAAAGCACCCTCTATCTCATTCGCTCGGAAATCCTGCCGAACATCGTCGGACCGGTACTTGCCGATCTCGGCATCCGCTTCGTCTTCATCGTTCTGCTGCTTTCCGGGCTTTCCTTCCTCGGTCTTGGCGTCCAGCCGCCCTATGCCGATTGGGGTGCGCTCGTACGTGAGAATATCGGCGGCCTACCGTTCGGTGCGCCGGCGGTGATGTTTCCCTCGCTTGCCATCGCCAGCCTGACGATCAGCGTCAACCTGCTGATCGACAACCTGCCGCAGAAAATTCGCGACCGGAGCACGTCATGAGCAATTTCATCGAAATCCGTGACCTGAAGGTCGAGGCCACCACCGATTCCGGCCGACGCGTCGAAATCATCAAGGGTGTCAGCCTCGATGTTGCCGAGGGCGAGATCGTTGCGCTGATCGGCGAGAGCGGCTCGGGCAAGACAACCATTGCCCTGACCCTGATGGGCCATACCCGTGCGGGCTGTCGTATCTCCGGCGGCAGCGTTTCGGTCGGCGGCAAGGACATGGTCACGCTCAGCGAGAAGCAGCGCGCCAAGGTGCGCGGTACCGAAGTTGCCTATGTGCCGCAATCGGCGGCTGCCGCCTTCAACCCGGCCACATCAATCATGGACCAGGTGATCGAAGTCACGCGTATTCACCAGCTGATGTCGCCGGACGAGGCGCGCGCCCGCGCCGTCGAGCTCTTCCGGGCGCTGTCCCTGCCGGACCCCGAGACGATCGGCAGCCGTTATCCGCACCAGGTTTCCGGCGGCCAGTTGCAACGTCTGGCTGCCGCCATGGCGCTGATCGGCGACCCGACCCTCGTCATCTTCGACGAGCCGACGACGGCACTCGACGTGACGACCCAGATCGAAGTGTTGCGGGCTTTCAAGTCGGTCATGAAGAAGGGGGGCATCGCTGGCGTTTATGTCTCGCACGACCTTGCCGTCGTCGCCCAGATCGCCGACCGCATCGTGGTCTTGAAAGGCGGAGAGACCCAGGAAACCGGCACCACCGACGAAATCCTCAACAATGCCAAGCACCCCTATACCAGGGAGCTGCTCGCAGCCTTCGAACCGAAACCGCGGGGCGCAACTGGCCTCGCCGAACCCGCGACGGCTCCCCTGCTGAGCATCGAAGATCTGGTCGCGGGCTATGGACAGCGCCAGGCTGATGGCCTGCCGCTCGTTCGCGCGGTCGAGCATGTGAGCCTGAAGGTGGAAAGAGGCCGTAATCTCGGCATTATCGGCGAATCCGGTTGCGGAAAGTCGACGCTCGCCCGCACAATCGCCGGCATCCTGCCGGCGGCCGTCGGCAAGATCGTCTTCGACGGCACGGAACTGCATCGCAACGCGCGCGAGCGCTCGCGTGATGAGTTGCGCGAGATGCAGATCGTCTTCCAATATGCCGATACCGCACTCAACCCGGCAAAATCGGTTGAGGACATTCTCGACAGACCTCTGGTCTTTTACCACCGCATGGATCGAAAGGCGCGGAACGCCCGGATCGATCAACTGCTCGACATGGTACGCCTGCCCCGCAACCTGCGCCATCGCCGGCCGGGCGAACTCTCGGGCGGGCAGAAGCAACGTGTCAACTTCGCGCGGGCGCTCGCCGCCGATCCGAAGCTGATCCTCTGCGACGAGATTACCTCGGCACTCGACACGGTGGTCGCCGCCGCGGTCATCGATCTGCTCAAGGAATTACAGCGCGAACTCGGCCTTTCCTACATCTTCATCAGCCATGACCTCTCGGTGGTAGAGGCGATCTGCGACGAGATCGTCGTGATGTATGGCGGCCGCAAGGTCGAGGAAATCACATCCCTGACGGTGAAGGCGCCGCAACACCCCTATTCGCAACTGCTCTTCTCATCGGTGCCAACGCTCGATCCGGCCTGGCTCGACGGGCTCCAGCAGGATCCGGAACTGGTGCGGGCTTATTGCCGGCACTGAGCGCCGATTCCACTGCGAAATTTTTCGGGTCGGATTTGCTTCAAGAAATTGTGCGGCAAACTGCTCTGCCCTCTTCGAAACCAAGAGTTGGGCGCTTGCCAGATCAAGCGCACCGGGTCAGGTCGTGCTCGAAAGCTTCGACTCCGCGGCAGGAACCCAGCAAGTGGTAGCGAACATGGCTTTGGAAGGTACGGCCGAAATTTTGTCGCAAGTCCTTCCAACTAGTAGATGCTTACAGTTATAGGGAGAACAACCTGCGACAGAGAGAACCTGTATCCACGCAGGACTGACGAGTGACGCAAAAACTGCGCACTTTTGCTAATGCGGAAATAGGGTGGTCAGCGGCATGTGGGCCTTGATGATCGGCGATTTCAGGACGACGAAGCTGAAATATTTGTCGATGCCGACGTCCATATCGGTGAGCCGCTCCATGATCGTCTGGTATTCGTCGATGCCGGCGGTGACGAATTTCAGCATATAATCGTAGCCGCCCGAAACCAGGTGGCATTCGATCACCTGATCGACTTTTTCGATCGCCGCCAGGAAGCGGGCGAAGTCGATCTGCCGGTGGTTCTTCAGGGTGATCTCGGTGAACACTGTCAGCGTCTGTCCGAGTTTGCTGACGTTGATCTGAGCCGAATAACCTTCGATGTAGCCCTCCGACTGCAGCTTCTTCACTCGCATCAGGCAGGGGCTTGGCGACAGATTGACCAGTTCGGCGAGTTCCACATTCGTGACGCGGCCATTCTTCTGCAGTTCGTAGAGAATTTTTACGTCGATCCGGTCGAGTTTCATCTCACACGCCCTCACTTGCTCGAGATCGCCAATCACACAGCATATTATGCTGCTACTTTCTGGCGCCAACCTTAACACATGATGCTGGCCTGTCGATCGCGTTGCGAGACAGGCCGAAGCACAAACGGCTGCTGGCATCCTCCCAACACGGAATCTTCTGCTGCCACCAACCGATCTCCGGCAAAGCCGTGGCGTCGGATCAGCTACACTACGGTTAAAACGGAGATTCTCCCATGCCCGCACCGCTCAATCGCATCGACACCACGCCGGAACTGCCTTCCAATGCTGATGTCGTGGTCATCGGCGGCGGCATCGTCGGCGTTTTCGCGGCCTATTATCTCGCCCGGCGCGGATTGAAGGTCGTCCTCGTCGAGAAGGGCCTGATCGGCGCTGAGCAATCAAGCCGCAACTGGGGCTGGTGTCGCCAGCAGAACCGCGACGCGCGCGAATTGCCGATGTCGACGAAGAGCCTCGACCTGTGGGAGCGCTTCGCCATTGAGACCGGGGAGGACACCGGCTTCCGTCGATGCGGCCTCTTTTATCTCAGCAATAGCGACGAGGAACTGTCCGGCTGGGCCCGTTGGCGCGATTTCGCCCGCTCGGTCGGCGTCACGACGCATATGCTGAGCAGCGCCGAGGCAACCGAACGCGGGCATGCCACCGGCACATCATGGAAAGGCGGGGTCTTTTCGCCGACCGACGGCACCGCCGATCCGGCGAGCGCTGCGCCGGCCGTCGCCCGTGCGATCCTGAAACTCGGCGGCACGGTGCATCAGTCGTGCGCGGCTCGCGGCCTCGACGTCGAAGGCGGCCGGCTCTCGGGTGTCGTCACCGAGCATGGTACAATCCGGACAAAGATCGCGGTGCTCGCCGGTGGGGCCTGGGCCTCCTCCTTCTGCCGCCAGTTCGGCATTCGATTTCCGCAAGCCTCGATTCGCTCCTCGATCCTATCCGTATCTCCAGGCGCAAGCAGCCTGCCGGATGCGCTGCACACATCAGCCGTTTCGGTGACGCGACGCCGCGATGGCGGCCACACACTGGCGATCAGCGGCCGCGCACGCGTCGATCCGACGCCACAGCAGTTCCGCTTCGCGCGGCAGTTCCTGCCGATGTTTGCCCGGCGCTGGCGCAGTCTCGCACCAGGCGGGCTGGAGGGCTTTCGCTCCGGCCACGAATCTCTGGCACGCTGGCGGCTCGACAGGCCGACGCCGATGGAGCGCATGCGCATCCTCGACCCGACGGTCGACGAGGCCACCATCGCCCTCACCCATGCGCGGGCGCTCGAGCTTCTGCCCGCCTTGAAGAAGACCGCCATCAGCGCGACCTGGGCGGGCTATATCGACAGCACGCCCGACGGCGTGCCGGGGATCGGCGAGATCGCCGCCTTGCCCGGTTTCATCCTCGCTGCCGGCTTCAGCGGCCACGGCTTCGGCATCGGGCCGGGCGCCGGCCATCTGATTGCCGATATCGTCACCGGCGATGAGCCGATCGTCGACCCCAGGCCCTACCACCCCGACCGGTTCGGGGGATCCGCCTGGGGCAAAGTGGCCGATTTTTGAGTGCGGCTCGGCTAGCCCCACTCGAACCTCGAACTGCGGCAGAAATGATCACTACCCGGATCGCACCGTGGACCCGTCATCCCGTGTTGCCTTGAACCAGCAGCCGAGCGCTTCCTCCAATCCGTCCATGCTGTCTTCCTCTTCAACCCAAGCAATACAGGCATCGGGACGGATCAGCAGCCAAGGCTCTTTATCGACGGCGACGCAATGTGTCCTCTGTGTAGCGGCTGCAACAAGTTTGGACGCCGCGCCCTCAGGTGAGGCGTCGAGAAAAACACCCGTGCCATCCAGCATCGGATCTTAGAGCGATCCGACAGCATCCTAGACTCATTGCCGCCAATAGCTTGTGCTCAGACCCAACCGTCTACATCCCAAGTCCCAAGGTTCTGCCCCGCTTCAGTGAGCGCCTCAACTCCATCTGCTTCGTGAGTTCTGCACGATGACTGCGCTCGACAAGGCGGGCAACTTGGCGCTGCGCGTCCTCTAAACATGCACCGGCGAACGTTGCAGCGAATGCTATCCCGCGGACGGCCGCGGAAATGAAATTGCTGGTATCGTCAACAGAGTTGAAACGATTCTGATCTGCCGGAGCTGTTTGACGTAAAACATCCGTTCCGAGCGGAAGTCCTACCCGCGATCGGACCGGCTCCGCACCCCAGGAGCTGATGCGGACCCGAGTTAGGCCCGCAGGGGGTCGGCGCCGCATCCGCCGGCCCCTGTTAAGTCAGGGAAGGAGCAGATCGTGAATTATGAGTATGGAATGACGGTTTTCTACGATCCGGTGACCAAAAATGTCATTGTGGTCTTTCGTGGCAAAACCACAATTCTTGAAGGCCCCTTTCAAGACCTCCGAACAGGGGTAACTGCTGGAGAAAAGCTATGCGAGGAACTCGGATGGCGATCAGGTATTGAAGAAACGCCAGACAAGTCGATCGACTGATGTTGCAATAGAAAGCCGGGTTATCTACATCTTCGGCAGAAGCACCTTGTCGATGACGTGGATGACGCCATTCGACTGCTTGACATCTGCGATCGTCACAGTTGCTGTTCCCCCTATCTCGTCAGCAAGGGTAATCTTGCCCATGCTTTCCTTGGCCCTGAGCACACAGCCGCCGACCGTGCTCGCCATCGCATCGGCAGCAACCACGTGGCAGGTCAGCAGCTTTGTAAGCTGAGCCTTATTCTCCGGCATCAGAAGCGTTTCCACGGTGCCCTCGGAAGCGCTTCGAACGCTTCGTTGGTGGGCGCGAAGACTGTGAACGGTCCTTTGCCTTGGAGCGTTGAAACCAAACCCGCAGCCTTCACAGCGGCGACGAGTGTCGTGTGATCCTTGGAGTTGGCGGCGTTCTCGATAATGTTCTTGTCCTCGTACATTGCGCCGACCTTCGGGTTTGCCGCGAGTGCCGTCACGGGAATGAATGCGGCCATAGCGAAGGCGAGTGCTGAAATGATCATAGACTTGTTCATAATACGTCTCATCTCGATGCCGGCCTTCTTGGCGCGGTGTCGATTTTTACGCACGAGTTGGCTATTGGTTTAGTACTTTATAACAAGATCGTTATTTCAGATATTTACGATCAAAAGGCGCTTTTCTGTGTGCTTCTCGATGTCGTGATTTCTATTGACGATCAGATGCCCAACAAAGGTTGCAGCCAGCGCACAAACCTGCTTTTAAAGCGCAGAGGCGCGTCAGTGACGGCAAGACATATGCAGTCTTTTCCGGCGCTGGCTCGTGGCTGATGCATGAGATCGCCATCTGCCATTTCGACGTCGCCTCGCGCGAACGTCGAGACTTCATCGCTGAAGCTGCCATCGAGAACAAGCGTCAGTTCAGAGCCCTCGTGGGAATGTTCCGGAACGGGCTGACCGGCAGGAATCTTCAGCAATCGAACGGTCGTCGTATTGTCGTCGGTCGGTATAATCATCTGCGCTGCGCCGCGGCCCAGTCTGCGCCACTTCAACCCGCCAGCTTGCTCGATATAAGACCTCAGGGGCTCGGGGTAAGTGTTGTTGGCGGTCGTGTGCTTCTTGATAGGCACGACTTTCTCGATCTCACCAGCTTCAATCCGCGCTCGGAGGCTTTGCCAACTTGCTGTCACATCGTCTTTGCCCGCGTCTTGGGATTCAAGAAAGTAGCCCCCCACGTTTTCGAGCATCGCAAGATTCGCGCGGCATGACGGGCAAAGTGCGAGGTGGGTCGCAACTGCGACGCTCCAACCCTCCGCCAGAGTCCCGGCGGAGTAGTGGAGGAGCATATCGTCGTCCAGATGATGTTCAATCATTTGGCATCGACCTGAATCGCCATCCGCAACTTCTCGCATGCAAGCCGTATCCTCGATTTTACCGTTCCAATTGGGAGGTTTAGTCTTTCTGCTATCATTGTGTGGGTCAGACCGTCGAAGAACGACATCCGAAGGACCTCCACGTACTTCTGTTTCAATGTGAGCATCGCATTATGCAGCTCCTGCGCGTTCTGTTGCCGCTGAATCTTGACGTCCGCCGCTTCCATCTCATCTGGCACAAATGCGGGGTCGTTAACGTCGAATTCGGGATGGGCACCTTTGCGGGCAGCATCGATCATTTGATTTCTCGCAATCGCAAATATCCAGGTCGATGCCTGCGCTTTTGATGAATCGAACAGCGCCGCCTTATACCAGACCCGCATCATGGTTTCCTGAGTCAGTTCCTCAGCGAGTATGCGATTGCCTCTCGTCAGACGGACCATGTAAGAACGGACGCGTGGGTAAAAGTGCCTGTACAGAATTTCGAATGAGTCGATGTCGCGCGATTTTCCTACGGCCGACATCAATGAATTGATCCGCGCGGCATCCAATTTTTGCTTCTCTTCCTCCAAGGCGCCGACCTTTCGTTCCAAACCCGGCATGTGCCAGGCGACTGCCTTAGCACGGGTCCCTCGACGTAATCCGGATCGGAACGGTAATCGCATGTTCATGAGGTGGATTACGCGTGAGAACCTGAGCGGATCAAAAAAGCGACATGAAAAATTTGAACAGGCGACGGATCATCTGCCAATGCGAAGTCAGCATATCCCCTACGGAACCTCATCACATCTTATCCAGTGTTCCCACAACGCGCTGCGTAATCCAAAAAGCCGCGCCGGCTGAAGCAGCCGATAAGGCACTACCCCAAAGCAAATCGGCCATCGTTAAAGTGGTCGACCAATTTTTAAGCGTTGACTGGTTTGTTAAGTCGTAGGTTGCGTACGCTGTGAAGCCAACGGCGGCGCCGTATAGAGCCGCCGTGACCACGGAGCCTGACATCAAGCCTGTCCTGACAGCCAGAAACGTCAGCCCGGCCGCGTAGATGAGGTAAAAGGCGACGGCCGGAGCGAGCCTGAATTCAGGGGCCAGCATTTCGCCCAAAGTCGGGCGATAGAGGCGATCTGCCATGCTGCCAAGCCAGACGAAATCAATTGCGACGAAAATGATCAGCGTTGCAAGATAGGCGACAATATAGGTTTTCACATTTTTTCTCATTACAAATTCTGCACCTCAGTCAATGCGCGTCCAGTCGATAGCTTTGCAAAGCAAACCGGCGACCACACAGCCTTTCGTGGTCATCTTGTTGCCGTCGACGGTGACCGTCAGCTTGTAGCTCATGTCACGTTGCGGATCGAAAGCAGTGCCCGAATAGCTACCCTCGGCGTCTGGTCTTATCGACATCACAAGCTTGTCGCCTTCCTTCTCCTTCGGCGTCCCCGGCTTGATCCAGGTGTTGACCGCGCAGAGATCCGAACCGCACGGTGCGATCTTCACCTTTGCATTTCCGTCTCCTCGCGCCCACTGACCGTTGATGTCAGCAGCCCCCGCCATGCTTGCAGCTCCAATAGCTAAAACTGCAACCATCGGCATCATCGGGTTCATACCATTTCTCCTTAAGGTGCGATTCAAGCATGTTCGATGCGCCCGAACATGGATGACTCTTAACGATGCGCGTTAGCCTGTGCCGTGCGTGACTTAGGTGGGTAAAAGCCGGATGACTGGGACTTGGTCGAAATTCCGGTGTCATGCGAGCACTGGCCCGTCGATCGGAACATCGATGGGCCTAATCAGCGGCTTGCGAATAATCCGGGCACTTTCCTGCGCCACCTGCCAGGGCCGGCGCAGGCCGCCGAGATCTTCAGCGACCGCGAGCCCGGCTTGAATGCCGTCTTCATGAAACTCTGACCCGAAATGCGCGCCGCAGAACCAGGTATTGCCTACCCCTTGCAGCGACCAGACTTCGTGCTGAGCTCTGTCTGTTCCAAGGTCGAAGACAGGGTGGTCGTAGACTTCACGCAGAATAACGCTGTCAGCGCGCGGCTCGCGACGTGGATTGAGGGTCACAAATATTGGAGGCGCTGCGCCAAGTGGCTGCAGCCTGTTCATCCAATAGGTGATCGACGGCTGTGCGGGTGCATCCTCGGTGTCGGCGATATAATTCCAACTTGACCACGCGCCGCGCCGCCTCGGCATGAGGCTGGCATCGCCGTGGAGCACGGCCTCGTTGCGCGAATATTGAAACGCACCAAGGATGCGCCGTTCGTCGTCCGTTGCATCAGTCAGCAGGCGGAGCGCCTGATCCGCGTGCGTGGCAATCACGACGTCGTCGAAGACTTGGTTTGCACCCCCCGCATCCCGGACTTCCACTCGCCCCGGCAACCGGCGGATGGCCGTCACCGGGGTCGAAAGCCTTATCCGGTCGGCGAAACAGCTGGCAATGCGCGACACATATTCACGGCTGCCACCCTTGACCGTTCGCCAGATTGGCCGGTTCCAGAGTTCGAGAAGGCCGTGATTGCGACAGAATTTCACGAAGCTGGCAGCAGCGTAGTTGCCCACCTCCATGGCCGCCGTCGACCAGATTGCCGCGGCCATCGGATAGAGGTGGTCGTCGCGGAAAGGTCGACCATAGCCGTTGCGGCACAGGTAGTCGTGAAGCGAGATATTGCCCATCATAGCAAGATCGCGCGGTGCGGTGCGATAGAAGCGAAGTAAATCCCGTATCATCGACCAGAAGCGCGCGTTGACGAGATTTGATCTTTGAGCAAATAAACCGAGGCGGGTGCCGCCGGAATATTCGAAGGCACCATCGTTCAGCGAGACGGCAAATGACATGTCGGACGCAGCCGTCGGCACGTCGAGCAGGCGGAACAAAGCTGCCAGATTCGGGTAGGTGACCTCGTTATAGACGATAAAGCCAGTATCAACCGCAACTGGCCCGCTCGCGCTCTCGAACTCCACCGTATTGCTGTGACCACCAATCCGGTTCGCAGCCTCGTAAACAGTAACATCGTGGCGGTGAGACAAAAGCCAAGCTGCCGAAAGGCCTGAAATGCCGGTTCCAACGACGGCTATATTCAGGCGCCGTCCGCCAGCGTTCCGATTATCAAATTCCATATAACCTCTCGGTGTGAGCCGTTGCCGGCTCTCAATGCAGTTGTTTTCAGACCGCCTCTACGAAGAGGAGCTCAGGTTAGTTTTGCTGGCTGCGCAATTTTTTGAGGAATTTCCAGGCGCGCGGAAAAACTGATCTGTGTGCAAGGCCGTAGAGAAGCTCGTTAACAATCCACCCGATGGAAAAACGATGGATTTGTCTCTTTTAGTTCTCATCGCGATCTTGTTGTCGCTTGCGATGGCCATCGCCTGGGCGATTCAGCGTGTTACGGGCTTGAGTGGCTGGATCGATACGATCTGGACCGCCGCGGTAGGCGTCGGCGGTATGACCGCGGCGCTTTTTTCGAATGGGGACGTTGATCGTCGCATCGCCCTCATGATTATCATCGCCGCCTGGGCACTGAGGCTCGGCGGCCATATCGGGTCACGTACCAGAGGCGGTAGCGAAGATCCCCGCTATGCAAGACTTATAGCGGAGTGGGGTGATAGCGCCGAATGGCGGCTATTCCTCTTTCTCCAGATCCAGGCGTTAGCGGCATTCGTGCTCATGCTGGCCGTCTATCTCGCAGCGAACAATGATATCGTGTTCCCAAGTTTGCATGATGGGGTCGCTGTCTTGATCGCTGCTGTTGCGCTGGTCGGCGAGGCGATCGCCGACGTGCAGCTGGCGCGCTTCCGGAAAACACCGCAGGCGAAGACAGAGGTCTGCGAGGCTGGCCTATGGCGCTATTCGCGCCACCCCAACTATTTCTTCGAATGGCTCTTCTGGTGTTGCTGGCCACTTTTCGCGATTGCAGCGCCAATCTCGAGCTGGCTGTCGATCTTCGCACCGCTGCTGATGTATTGGCTGCTCGTTCATGTCTCCGGCATCCCCCCGCTCGAAGAGCACATGCTGCGCTCGCGCGGCGAAAAGTTCCGCGCCCTACAGAGCCGCGTCAACGCCTTTTTCCCAGCACCTCGAAGACAGCGCCCACAAGGAGATGAGCGATGAATGTGATGGCTTTCGCTATCAAGACTGCCGAGCGAGCCCCGCTCAACGACAGCATGACGCTCGCAGGCATCGAGCTCCTCTGCAACCGCACCAAGCGCAGACTGGCGGCGACGTCAGCTGAGGCCGAGAGGATCTTTGTCGACACGATGGGGCATTTTCCGGTCGCCACGCATACTGACCAGGCCAACCGCCAACATTATGAAGTGCCGGCCGCCTTTTTCGCGCTGGCGCTCGGGGCGCAGAGAAAATACTCATGCTGTCTATACCCGACAGATACCACGACGCTTGACGAGGCCGAAACCTTTGCTCTTGCCGAGACCGTGAACCACGCCGCCATCGAAGATGGCATGAGTATTCTTGAACTCGGCTGCGGCTGGGGCTCGCTGTCGCTCTACCTCGCCACGCATTTCCCGAATTCGCGCGTCACCTCCGTATCAAACTCCGCCTCTCAGCGCGCATACATCCTTGCCCGCGCCGAAACACTCGGATTGATCAACCTGAGCGTCATCACCGCCGACATGAACCACTTTGCCACCGACCAGCGTTATGACCGCGTCGTCTCCGTGGAGATGTTCGAGCACATGTCGAACTGGCGGGCGCTTTTAGAGCGGGTGCACCGCTGGATCCAGCCTGACGGCAAGCTGTTCCTGCACATCTTCACGCACAAAGACCGATCCTATCGTTTCGACCGCGCCGACCCTGCCGATTGGATCGCCCAGCACTTCTTCACCGGCGGCATCATGCCGGCCCATGACCTGCCGCACCGTTTCGGCGATCTATTCCAAGTGGAAATGGAATGGCGCTGGTCGGGCACGCATTATCGCCGCACTTCTCTTGACTGGCTTGCCAATTTCGATCGGCGCATCGATCGCATCCAGCCAATCTTAAGGCAGATCTACGGCCGGGACGCGTCTCTATGGCAGCGCCGTTGGAGACTGTTCTTTCTTTCGACGGCTGGCATGTTCGGCCATGACAGGGGCGATATCTGGGGTGTCGGCCACTACCTTCTGGGACGAACACCATGATGGCAGTTGCACCTGCAAATCTTGATCCATTGACAAAGGCGTCCGTGACGGTCGCTTGGGTCATCCTCCTGAACAAGCCGTTTTACCCGCTCTACATTTGGTATTTGGTGGGTGATGGCGTGGCAGCTTCGCTTGGCACATTAGCCGCAGCGCCGCTCTTTCTGGCGATCCCTTTGATAGCCCGGCGTTCGCCGCTGTCGGCAAGGATCGCGCTTCCGCTGGTCGGTACGTTTGACACTCTGTTCGAAACGAAGCTCTTTGGCCAACACTCCGGTACTGAGTTGTTTCTGGCGGCCTGCTTAATGCTCGTTGCAGTCTCCTTTCGAGAAGACGAACACTGGTGGCAACGTGGAATGGCTGTCCTCGTTTTTGCCGCCTTCGTGTTTTCACGGGGTTTCATCGGCGCGCCGCTGCACGTTTGGACGCAAACAGACCTTGCGATACTCCTCAACTTGAACGCGTTCGCCGTGGCAAGTCTGATGGCCTTCGTAACGCTGCGATATGCGGGAACTTCACGCCAGTCGAGGCTTTATTCAGCGGTGCCTGAGCACCCGACACCGGGGAGGTATTCATGAAACATTGTCTCAATCGTGCGGGCCGGCTTCTGCTGGCGGTGCTCTTCATCCTTAGCGAAGCCGCCGCTGCGTACGCCACACCCAACGTGATTAAAGTGGGACCGGATCACTATCGCGGGACATGGCTGGAGGTCGGGCGGACACCGATGTTCCTGACCGACGGCTGCGTTGCGGGCTATTCGAGCTACCGACAAGGCAAATCGCCAGATGAGATTCTCATCGAAGACGGTTGTAGAGTCGACACGCCCCAAGGTCGACTGAAGACCGTCCGCGGCACCGGGACCATCCAGGATTTCGGGACAACAAATGCGAAGATGCAGGTTCGATACCCCTGGCTAATCACTTTCAACTATTGGGTTTTGTATAAATCTCCTGACAAATCCTGGTTTATCAGCGCCAACCCGTCGATGACGAACCTGTGGATTTACTCCAGGAACGTTCCCTCGAAAAACAAGCTGCATCGCATGATCAACAAGGCGAGCGAACTCGGCTACGACGTTCGCAAGCTTGAGTTTCCGCAGCAGTAAAGAGAAAACACAGACTGGCAATATCCCTTAACGCGCTGATGGACTTCCAGGAGAATTAGATACAATGCCCTCCTACCGCACAACCAGCGCAATGATGCTGGGCTTCTTTCTCCTTGTCGTGATCGGCGCCGGGCTGGTGATCGGTCTAACCATTCAACCAGGGGCCTGGTATGCCTCGTTGAACAAGCCGTTTTTCAATCCGCCAAATTGGATTTTCGGTCCGGCATGGACCACACTCTATATCCTTATTGCAATTGCGGGCTGGCGCACGTGGCTTATCGAGGGCGTCAAAGGCCGGGGCATCAAGATCTGGATTGGGCAGATGATACTGAACTGGCTGTGGACGCCACTATTCTTTGGGGCGCATGCAATGTCTTTAGGCCTGGCGGTCATCCTATGCCTACTGCTTCTCATCCTTTATTTTATTGCGATAGCAAGAGATAAGGTCGCGCGTTTTTGCTTCTTTCCCTATGCGCTATGGGTGGGATTTGCTTCCGTCCTGAACGCGTCTTTGCTTTGGCTGAACGGCTGAAACGTCATACCAAAAGATATCCGACAGGTGGCTTGAGCACTGGTTGCAGGTGACGGAACAAGTTAACAGGGTCCGCACTAAATCGACTGTCGCAATCACGACCTCTTCACCAAATCCAGGCCACCAGCGTATCCAGAACCAATCTGACAGTTGCGCTACTTTGCAGATCGGCAGTTTTGATCCGGAACCCGGCAAGGGACGTAAGCTAAGTCGCTTATTAATTCCGGAGAGATTTATGGATGCCATTGTCACCAATGCATGCCCGGTGGCTGCCTCGGAACGTCCAACTCAACACCAGGCTGAGGAAGCGGTGCGTACGCTAATACGCTGGGCCGGAGACGATCCATCACGCGAAGGTCTGCTCGATACTCCGAAGCGGGTGGCAAAGGCCTATCGCGAACTCTTCTCCGGATACGCGACGGAGCCTGAGGATGTGCTTTCGAAGACTTTTTCCGAAGTCGGTGGCTACAACGAGATGGTGCTCGTCAGAGGCATCGAGTTTCATTCCCATTGCGAGCACCACATGGTGCCGTTCCATGGGATTGCTCATATCGCATACATTCCCGAGCAGGGCGTGCTCGGTCTTTCAAAAATGGCAAGGCTTGTCGATCTCTATGCCCGCAGGCTGCAGACCCAGGAAACCATGACTGCTCAGATCGCGAGAGCTCTTGAAGAAAGTTTACGCCCGAAAGGTGTCGCCGTGATGATCGAGGCGGAGCACATGTGCATGGCGATGCGCGGCATTCGGAAGCAGGGAGGCAAGACGCTCACAACCGCGTTCGCCGGACAGTTCGAAGCATCTGTATCGGATCAGGCGCGTTTCATAATGCTGGCCCGCGGTTGAAACCGGCCTCCTGACGACAATGAATCGCAATCTGGAGAACCCCGGATGACCGAAACACTGATGCGATCATTAGATGCAGGGTATTCTGCCTTGGTCACTGGAGCCAGCGGAGGAATCGGAAATGCGATTTCGAGGCAGTTGGAAATGGACAGCAACTGCGCCAAGGTTGCCCGCCTTTCTCGTCAAGAGAACGGGTTCGACCTTACGGACGAGAATTCCGTGCAGCGCGCGGCGGACATGCTCAGGTCGAATGAGTTTGATCTCATCATCTGTGCCACAGGTGCTTTGACCATTGACGGCATGGGACCGGAGAAGTCGATACGCCAGATTTCGCAAAATGCCATGATGGCCCAGTTTGCCGTCAACGCCGTTGGACCCGCTCTCGTCGTGAAGCACTTCGTTCCGCTGCTCGCAAAAAAGAAGCGGGTAATTTTCGCCCTCCTATCGGCGCGGGTGGGATCGATCGGCGACAATGCGCTGGGAGGCTGGATTTCATATCGCTCGTCGAAGGCTGCGCTCAACCAGATCGTTCACACAGCCGCAATAGAAGTGGCCCGGGCGAACCCATTGTCCTTGATCGTTACAGTGCATCCCGGGACCGTCATAACTCAGCTTTCCGATCCATTTTCATCGGGTCACCAGCGTTCCGAGCCTGATGAAGCCGCCAAGCGCATCTTGCGGATGCTGGACGATTTGACACCCCACCATACAGGCGGGTTCTTCGCATATGATGGAACAACCATTCCATGGTAGCCACGATTGGTCCGACAGTCGCGCCACGGGCCAAACACCTCTTCAAGTACATAAGCGATCGCCATCAATCCGGAGCTCGGCACGACGTAGCTCTCGGACGACATCGACTGAAGCTCGATATCGATCCGGTCGTGGTGGCTGCGTGGTATGACCTTGAACACTTTTTCGGTCTCAGCGGCGAACATCGCAAGCTCTCCGGTATAGTCGTCGCAAAAGTCGTCCAGCGCCGGATCAAGTTTCGTCTTGAGTTCCATGAACTTCATTGCGTCCCGCACGCACCAAATCTCCGAGGCCGACGCTACCGCTGACTTTTCGTGCCACGAGCGCTCTCTAGCCATCGAGAGCTGCCGGCCGGCCGGTATTGTAGCCGCGACCACGTCGGTGCGGCAGCCACCCTTCCCGACAGACCAGCAATCGTTAAAGCGCACAACAAAATCGCAATCGTCGATGATAGCGGCTTCACGGCAACCGAAAGATGCGTTTCCAACGATGGATATCATTCGCGGCATGCGGCCCTCTTTTGAATAGTCAAAGTTTACGGGCGGCTGGTCAAAGCAGATCAAAACGCCGGTACACCAGAAAACAAAAAGCTTTTGATCCAAAGCTTCAATCCAGCGTAGTCACTACGACATATTTTGATTATCGATCGCGGTAAAAAGCAGCCTTTGATCGCCATGAGGAGGCAATGTCGAAGATACAAACGCTGGGACGGGGCCTCGCAATGATATGGAGGAAGCAGATGAACGCTGTGCAGAAAATCGCCATAATATCGATAATTTCTATTATATTCTCGGCGTGCTCGACCTATAACGGATCTAGCGAAAGATCTGTTGCACCCCATAGTACTTCTCCTGATAAAGAATCCGTAGAAAGACAAGGATGTCGCAGTAAGCCAAATTTTGAGGGAATGATGCGGACATTATGTTACTAGTCGGATAGATTTGATAGCATACGCATCCATCGCGCTGAAGCTTTATGAACCTCAGCCGTCTAATAGCTTAATCGAATTTTCTGTTTTTAGCTTCGTTATGCGATGATTGGCGGAAGTCTTGCGAAGATGATCTCTTATCATCGCGCAATGTTCGAAACCCGATGTGCTGCGCAAATCGGTGAACCGTCGTTTGAGAAACCTTGCAATTGCGCGCAATCACAGCGGCACTTTCGAATACAATCATTTCCGGCCGTTCTATAATCTGCCTCGCGAGCTGTTCGAGACTGTTTGGAAATACGATCTGCCGTTTGGCGATCAGGCACTTCAGTTCCTGCAGTGTCGCGGGAGGACGATGGCATCTATCCTGTAGCATTGCGCTTCACCTTCCAAAGATCCGTCTTCCGGCAATCTCGGTGCGACCCGGATGCATATTGGAAGGCGGCGCGTTATCCCCGATGGCGATGCGACAGTGTGAGGACATAGCCGCATCGCGTCGAAGCTTGCTAATCGACCTGCACCGGCCTGCCAGTCTGCCAGCTTACGGTGGCGGCCTCCGCCAGTTTCTGAGCCTGGAGGCCATCAACTCCGCCGGGCTTTGGCGAACGGTTGCCGCTGTCGATCGCATCGATGAAGGCATTGATCTCGTTGGCGTAGGCCTGGGCGTAGCGTTCAAGGAAGAAATATTGGACGGGATCGCCGCTGACACCATTCGCATTGGAAAGCTCGACGCTGGTTGCTTGGATATTCCTCGCCGCAAGCATGCCGGCAGCTCCGTGGACTTCGATGCGCTGGTCGTAGCCGTAAGTCGCCCGGCGTGAATTGGTGATAACGGCAATGCGCCCGGAAGCCGTCTGCATCTGCACCGCTGCAGTATCCACATCGCCTTCGGCGCCGATCGCCTTGTCGACGAGCGAAGATCCAAGTGCATTCACGACGACGAATTCTTCCCCTATGAGGAAACGGGCCATGTCGAAGTCATGGATCATCATGTCGCGGAACAGGCCGCCGGAGGATTTGACGTAATCAGCCGACGGCGGCGCGGGATCTCGGCTGGTGATCGTCACGATCTCGATTTCGCCGATATCCCCGCGGCGTAGGCGCGCTTCCACACTGGCGAAGTTCGGGTCAAACCGGCGATTGAAGCCGATCATCAAAGTCGACTTGTTCTTCTCGACGATGTCGAGGCAGGCATTGATGCGCTCGACCGACAGGGACACCGGCTTTTCGCAGAGAATAGCCTTGCCGGCCTTCGCGGCCGCCTCGATGAGATCGGCGTGGCTGGGGGTCGGTGTCGCAATCAGGATCGCATCGACACTTGAGGACTTGATGACATCCTCCGCATCGGCAACCTCGGCGCCCGTCTGCGCGGCAAGCGCCTCTGCCGATGCCTTGAAGGCATCCGCCACATAGACGAGCTTCGCCTTCGGGTTCGCCGCAATGGTCGCGGCATGCACCTTGCCTATCCGGCCGGCGCCGATCACTCCAAACCTGATCATTGATGTCTCTCCATGACGTGTAAGTGTTGACTATCGAAATCTTCAAACCGTGAAGGCGTCGCGGAAACGGGCAAGCGCCGTCTCATCGTCGCCGGAAGCCCAGGCCTCCATGCCGATCGTGCCGCGATAGCCCATATCCTTGAGTGCACGAGCAATTGCCTTGTAGTTGATCTCTCCGGTACCGGGCTCCATGCGGCCCGGAACATCCGCCACCTGGATTTCGCCGATATGGGGCAGAGCGCGCCGGCATAGCTCGATCAGGTTTCCTTCGCCGATCTGAGCGTGATAGAGGTCGAGATTGAGCTTCAGCGCCGGTCGGTTTACCGACGAAACAAGCGCAAGCGTATCTTCGGCCTTGGCAAACGGTGTCTTGGGGTGATCGACTGCTTCATTGAGGTTTTCGAGCACGAAGGTGACGCCCTCTTTCTCGCCGAGGTCGGCGATGCGGCTAAGCGTGTCGTGCGCCTTGAGCCACATGGCGCCCGTCACTTTGTCGGCCTTGACCACCGGCAGGCCCTGGCCGTCGAGACCGGTCCCATGCAGGTTGAGACGCGGGCAATTGAGCTCCCTAGCAATCGGGATTGATTGCTTCGCAGTTCGCAGCAATTCATCTGCGCCCTCGTCATCGGCAAGTGTGCCGGCCACATAGCCCGTCATCGACGTGAAGACTGCTCCAGATTTCGCCAGGGCGGCGATGTCATGTTTCGTCCAGTCCCAGATCTCGGCGTGAAAGCCAAGTTCTGTGATGCGCTTGAGCCTGTCGAGAACAGGAAGCGACTTGAAGACCATCTCGGCGCAAACTGCGAGCGTGAAGGGGGATGAGGCATTCGGCGAGCCGTCGTTCATGACCGTATTCCATGATTGATGATTGAGTGAAAGGCGGCGACGGCCCGTGAAAACCAATCGAACGCCGCCTCGGAAGCAAGCCGACTAGATCGTGCCGCCGAGTTCTTCGGACAATTGCTGCAGTTCCTTGCCGCCGGCCATGAGGTTCTGAAGCTCATCCATCGCGATGTCCGCTTTACCAAAGGTGCCAAGCGTCTGGCCGCGATTGAGGATGGTGAAACGGTCCGCGACGGCATAGGCATGGCGGACATTGTGGGTGATGAAAATGACGCCCAATCCTCTCTGTCGAACCTGGTGGATGTATTTCAGCACCATCGAGGTTTGCGCCACGCCGAGCGCCGAGGTCGGCTCGTCGAGAATGAGGATCTTGGCGCCAAAATAGACTGCGCGAGCAATGGCGACGCACTGGCGTTCGCCCCCAGACAATGTGCCTACCGCCTGATTGGGATCGCGGATATCGATACCGATCTTGTGCATCTCCTCACGCGTGACGTTGTTGCAGTGCGTAAGGTCGATGTGACGGAAGGGGAAGAAGCCCTTACGGGGCTCACGCCCCATGAAGAAATTGCGGGTGATCGACATCAGCGGGATCATGGCGAGATCTTGATAGACGGTCGCGATGCCAGCATCGAGCGCGTCGCGCGGGCTGCTGAAATTGACCGGCTTGCCTTCGACCAGGAAGGCACCGCCGCTTGGGCGGACAACGCCGGAGAGCGTCTTGATCAAGGTGGATTTGCCCGCGCCGTTGTCTCCGAGGAGGCAGAGCACCTCTCCGGCCGACACATGCATTGATACGCCGTTGAGAGCAATCACGGAGCCGTAGTGCTTGACAATCTCGGTCACTTCAATGATCGGCGTTCGATTGTTGACATCAGACATGATCAGCGCTCCCCGGTAACCTTGCGGCGGATGAAATTGTTGAAGAGAACGGCCAGCAGCAGCATCGAGCCCAGGAAGACCTGAAACCAGTCGGAATCGAACTTGGTGTAGGTCAGGCCGATCGAGACCGAACCGAAGATGATCGCGCCGAAGAAGGCGCCAATCGCCGAACCATAGCCGCCTGTCAGCAAGCACCCACCAATGACGGCGGCAATGATCGCCTCGAACTCTTTCTGAAAGCCGCGTCTGGCGTCAGTCGAGCCAGCATCGAGCACGGTGATGATGGCAACCAGAGCTGCCGCGCATGCTGTCAGCGCAAACAGGCCGGTCTTAACTCTGTGAACGGGGACGCCGGAGTTTCTCGCCGCATTGGGATCGCCACCGGCGGCAAAAATCCAGTTGCCCATGCGGGTGCGAAGGAGGACCCAGGTTGCAGCCAGGGCAAGCACGACAAACCACAATACGGAGACCGGGACGCCCGTGACCTTCGGCATGCCGTTGGGGAACTTGTCGATCAGATCGTGATCCGCGAGCCAGACAAATGCGCCCTTCAACGCATCGCCGGAAAAAAAGCCAAGCAGCGGACTGTCCTTGACACGGTCGCTGATGCCGCGAAGCTGCGTCGAACCGCCCGTTGCCCATTTCAGGCCGACGAGCGTCAGGCCACGGAGAATGAAGAGGAATGCCAGGGTCACGATGAAGGACGGAAGGCGCGTGTGAATGACGATCTGCCCATTGATCGCCCCCATGAACGCGGCGAAGAGCATCGTCATGACGATGGCAACCGAAAGCGGCTGGCCGAAATTCGTGAGGATGACGCCGAAGATCAGTCCGGCAAAGGCCACCATCGAGCCGATCGAGAGATCGAACTCTCCTCCGATCATCAGAAGCGCTGCTGCAATGGCAAGGATTCCCAATTGCGAGGCCGGCGCCATGATGGTCATCAGGCCGGAAAGCGAAAACATCGTCGAATCTGCGGTGAGAAAGAAAAAGACGATGACGAGAACAAGGCCTGCCACGGCACCAAGCTCGGGCCGCCGCATCAGATGCGTCAGAAAACTCACTTGTTTGACGCGCTCATCGGCCTTCGGCGCGGCCGCCGTTCTCTGCTCAAGCGAAGCCATAACTCCTCCCACGGATCATAATTTAGGGTAGCGTTAGCGCTGTTCGGCAGCGCGCTCGGTCAGCCAAAGCCCCTCCCCCATCAGGGGGGAGGAGATTCTGGGAGAATGCCTTTCGGCAATTCCGCTTAGCGAATGCCCTTGGCGGAAAGATCCACGACTTGGGCGGCCTTTTCCTTGGTGATAAGGTTCGGGCCGGACGGAACATTACCCCCCGGGATAAGCCCGTATTTGGCGTAGTTGGCCAAGAATACGACCGGCAGATAGCCCTGCAGGAACTGCTGCTGATCGATCGCGAAAGCAGCCTTGCCGTCGGCCACGGCCTTCAGGAAATCGGCTGAAAGGTCGAATGTCGCCACCTTGATCTTGCCAGTCATTCCGACATCCTCGACAGCAGCCAGGGACGGCTCGCCAGCAGTGCCGGCACCGAGCGCCATGACAGTGTCGACGGCAGTATTGGAACTCAGCGCCGCCTTGACCTTCGCACGGACATCAGCCGGATCGTTGCTGACGGGTAGAACCGTGACCTTGCCGCCGAAACCGTCGGCAAAGCCCTTGCAGCGCAGATCGAGCGAAACATTGCCGACCTCCTGGTTCACGCACAGGCCTTCCTTGCCGCCCAGCTCATGCAGTTTCCCACCGGCGGCTTTGCCGGCGGTATATTCGTCCTGGCCAACATGGAGAAGCGCTCCCAACTCCTTTGAAACGTCGGAACCGGAATTGATGGAAATAACCGGGATACCGGCGGCGACAGCCTTCTTGATGGATGGACCGAGTGCTGAGGCGTCTGGAATGGAGACGATGAGCCCATCGGGCTTCTGATTGACGGCAGCATCGATGAGCTGCCCCATCGACACCATGTCGAAAGTCTCCGGAGCGCGATAATCGACGCTAATACCCATGTCCTTCGCCGCTGCGTTGACGCCGTTCTTGACGACGGACCAGAAAGGATCATTGGCCTGGCCGTGGGTGACGGCGACGATGCGAATGTCAGCGGCATTGGCGATTGCCGAAGAGCACATGAGCGCAGCAGCAACGGCCGCGCCCGCGAGAAACGATTTCAAACCGAATTTCATTTTACCCTCCCAAAATAGTCCGCATTACGCGAACTTCCCAATGCTACCGATTGCAACTCCATTTGCACCCGGTAGCAAGCTCGATAAAACTACTTTATTGTCGACAGAAATCAAGCATCCATTCCATTTTTATTTTTTTGTGGAATATTCATTCCAATCAGGAGGAGACGGCCATGCGCAAACGGGCGACGGCGAAAGAGGTGGCGGAAGCCGCCGGCGTGTCGAAATGGACCGTCATTCGTGCGTTCACGCCCGGTGCGTCGATTACGGAAGCAAGCCGACAAAAAGTGCTTCAGGCGGCCGAGGTTCTGAACTATTCGCCTAACCTGCTTGCCCGCAGTCTTGCGACGAACACCACCCATCAGGTGGCCGTCTTCGTCGACGACTTCGCCAATCCGCACAAGCTTCCGGTTCTGGAGATGTTGACCGAGCGCCTGCAGGCGGAGGGTCTGCTGACCGTATTGATCAACATCAACCGCCATTTCGATCACGTTCACGCGTTGATCAACGCCGACCAACGACAATTCGACGCTGTTATCCTATTCGGTACCGCCTTTCGCGAGGAAACACTGGGTGATCGACGGCTTGGCCGAGGTTTCCCGCCGATGTTCGTTCTTGCGAGAGACAGCCAAATCCCCGGCGTTCCCGCGATTGCCTGCGATGCAGAGCTCGCTCTCAGCGAGATCGTCGATTACCTCTTCGACAAGGGCTATCGCCGCCCCGGCTTTATGACGGGGGCGAGAACCCTGTCGACGGCGCTGGGCAGGCGCCATCATTATGCAAGTTTCTGGCGAGGGAAAGGTGTCGAAGGCGTCATAGAATTGGCCGCGGAAAGATACAGCGCCCAGGCCGGCGCCGAAGCGGCACGTACTTATTTGAGTGCAACTTCGCCCGCGTCGCGCATCGATGTATTGATGTGTGAAAATGACATTCTGGCACTGGGAGCAATGGATGTCGCCCGGAGCGAATTCGGTCTTGGGATTCCGCAAGACTTGGCAGTCGTCGGCTTCGACAATATCGAACTCGGCGGGGCTCCTGCCTACGAACTAACCAGCTACGAACAGCCCACCGACGAGATGATCAACGCCATGGTCGCAATGATAGCGGGCAAGCGCGATGCCGAAATGGTTGTCATGCAGGGGCGGCTTGTGCCGAGGTCATCGGCATGAGTGTCCCCAGGATCGTCCGCCTTACGCCTGAGCAATCACCCTCTGCCTGCTTTCATTGAGCACGCAGATTCCATTGCATATTGGGGATGATTTCCGAAGGTATTCCCTCAGGAGACCAGGGACATCGGCGGGCGGGCGGCGGGCGATGCCTTGCGGATATCGGCGGTCTGAAAGTGGGAGATTCTTTCGTTCAACGCTTCCACCTGATGCCGGAGCCGATGAATCTCCGCGGTGTTTTCCTACACCATGGCGGCATTGTGCTGGGTGATGTGCTCGACATCGCGAACGGCGTTGTTGACCTCGTCGATCCCCTTGTATTGCGTGGTCGTCGAAGACGAGATGACTTGCACCAGCCCATTGATCGAGGTGAAGTGGTCCATGATGGATGACAGCGCCTGGCCGGTCTCCTCGACGAGCCGGACGCCGGCGCCGACTTGCGATGCGCTGGTGGAAAAATGAGGTGCTCAAGACCTTGGTATCGAGAAAGTCGACAAACGAGCGACCGAAGTCGCTAAGACGCGGCACTTCGGGACGGTATCGCCGCCCCCCTTGCTCCGCTACGCAATCCATGCGTCTATTTAACCTTTGAGGGGTGAGCTTCAACGTCATGGCATCACGCACGAAGATAGCCGCTTCGCGGCAGCTCGGAGCTGGGGTCGACCTCCATCCCCAAGGGACAACGGAAGACTTGAGGATGAGTGTTTTGCGCAAGAATTCAACTCGGGTTGGCCCCGGCTATCCACAGGTCGTTGTGCTTGTCGGCGCAACGGGCGATCTCTCACGGCGCAAGCTACTGACCGGGCTGTTCCACCTCACCAATGCGGGCTTCATTCCAGGGTGCCGCATTATCGGCGTCTCGCTCGACGACATCGACGCGGATGCCTTCCGCACCATCGCCCGTGACTCGCTGGACAAGTTCTTGACTCGCAAGTTCTCGCAGTCCGAATGGGAAGCGTTTGCCGCAACGCTCGACTATGTCCCGCTCGCAGCAGGCGCCAATGCTCTCAAAGAAGCGGTCGACAGGGCCGAGGAAGCACTGGGCGCCGAGACGCGGCGCGTGCATTATTTATCCGTGCCACCAAGTGCCGCCCTTCTGGCCGTGCAACTCCTCGCCCAGGCTGAGCTGACTGAACGCTCGCGTATCATTATGGAAAAGCCCTTCGGCACGGACCTTGCCAGTGCCGTTGCACTGAACAAGAAGCTGCACGAGGTGTTCGACGAGAAGCAGATCTTCCGCATCGACCATTTCCTCGGCAAGGAGCCGGCGCAAAACATCCTGGCCTTCCGATTTGCCAATGGCCTGTTCGAACCAATCTGGAACCGCAACTTCATCGACCATGTGCAGATCGACGTCCCGGAGACGCTCGGCCTTTCCACCCGTGCCGCCTTTTACGAGACCACCGGCGCCTATCGTGACATGGTGGTGACCCACCTCTTCCAGATCCTCGCCTTCATGGCGATGGAGCCGCCCACTGCCCTTGAGCCTGCGCCAATCTCGGAAGAGAAGAACAAGGTGTTCCGCTCCATGTTGCCGATTGAGCCGCGCGACGTGGTGCGCGGTCAATACATTGGCTACCGTAATGAGCCTGGTGTCGATCCCGAAAGCGACACTGACACCTTCATCGCCCTAAAATGCGCCATCGACAACTGGCGCTGGGCCGGAGTGCCCTTCTACCTGCGTACAGGCAAGCGCATGGCCGAGGGGCAGCGCATTATTTCGATCGCATTCCGCGAGCCCCCGAAATCGATGTTCCCTGCGGGATCTGGCGTGGGGGCACAGGGCCCTGACCACCTCACCTTCGACCTCGCTGATGCCTCCAAGGTCTCGCTTTCCTTCTATGGCAAGCGCCCTGGCCCTGGCTTCCGGCTCGACAAGCTCTCGCTGCAATTCGCCATGAGCGAAACCGGCCTGATTGGCGAAGTTCTGGAGGCCTATGAGCGTCTGATCCTCGACGCCATGCGCGGTGACCACACGCTGTTCACTACGGCCGAGGGTATTGAGCGGCTCTGGGAGGTTTCCCAATCTCTCCTCGATAACCCGCCGCCCGTACGCCTCTACGACCAGGGCGGCTGGGGGCCGAAGTCGATCCACCAACTCATTGCCCCCCACGCCTGGCGCCTGCCGTTCGAGCGCGCCTGGAGGGATGCGGCAAAAGGGTGATTGACGGTCAAAAGTTGGATCGATGCCGGCGACCGGAATGGCGCCGACCAATTGCGAACAATCCCAATAGAATGACGTTGTCAGAGATGTGCAGGAAACCGAGTTTCGACCGTTAATGCTCAGTTTCGGAGTGGCATTGGTGCGTGGACCTGCATTTGTGCTGATCTCGGTCTTTTGATACATCGTTTATTTCGTCGCCGCCGTTGGTACCTTGCAGCGAACGGATTTCGGGCGCAGGCGGGTGTTCGGTTCAGTATTGCAGCCGATCACAGCCTCTGTTTGCTGAGCGGCGAACGAGCTATGCATCCCGCTGCAACGTCGTCCTGGCAAGTGCTCGCTTCAGAGCTTCGATACAGGACAGATCGTGCGAATGCCCTCCCGTCCCGTAGGATCGCTATTGCCTTGCTGATTGGCATGGCAACTTGATACCGCCGGTCGGCCGCCTGGGTAAATTGGCTGGGCTGTGGTGATCGCGTCAGGACTCAATGATTGGGATTGCGGTCACGAAGGAGACCCTGCAAGCGGCCGCTCCGCTTTTAAGGGGCATGTCTTTGAACAACCGCGATATGAGGCGCGGTTGCAATCCTTGCCTCTCATCGATGAGGAGGAATGACATCCTCTTTATCTCGATCGTGATCACGCCTGCGTTGTCATGGCGACGATAATTCCCCGAATCCATCGCATGGAATCCATTTTCCACCGCCCAGGCGGCTATCATATCCGCGTTCATCAAGATCCTGCTTTACGAGAGCCGGACGTGCTGTCTCTAGCTGTCCCGCTCGCGCAAATCGCTTCGCAGTCCTACGGATACCGTAACGGAAACGCTCTAATCCAGCCAAATCCGTCCGTGATTCCAGTTCCCCACATAGGTGTTACGAGAAAGACCCGCAGCAACCGGTACGACTCAGCCGTAAGCCCCGCCCGTTTGGCGCTCTTGAAGAAATTCAAACCGTGGCAACAGACGCCGCGCAATTGGCCAATTGGATCAACTGAAGGGCCGAACACCCAAAACCAAGACGTCGCAAGGCTGGATGGCACCGGAACCGAACCGCGCCCGTCAATTGACGGACGCGGCTCAGCGGGAGGCGCCGGAGATCAACCTATCCGATTGCCTCCGGCGGAGAAGAGGTGGATTTTCTCGGATTTGGGCGCGAGGTGGATTTGCTGGTCGGGTTTTAAATCCACCCGCCGGTGCAGCACGATGGTTGCCGTCTGCGTGCCGACACGCACCGAAAGATGGGTCTCCGCGCCGGTCGGCTCGACAGTCAGCACGGTGGCCGGAATGCCCGTCTCGCCAATGTCGAGATCTTCCGGGCGGATGCCGTAGGTACGTGCCGCGCTTTGGCTCAATTGCGGCGGAAGCGGCAGGGAAACACCGCCTTCGATACGGAAGCTGCCGTCGCTGATGCCACCCTCGAAGAGGTTCATCGACGGCGAGCCGATGAAGGCGGCGACGAAGGTGTTATCCGGGCGGTCGTAGAGATCGAGCGGCTTGCCGATCTGCTCGATGCGGCCGGCGCGCATGACGACGATCTTGTCGGCCATGGTCATCGCCTCGATCTGGTCGTGGGTGACGTAAACGATGGTCGTGCCAAGGCGCTGATGCAGTTCCTTGATCTCGCTGCGCATGGTCACCCGCAGCTTGGCGTCGAGGTTGGACAGCGGCTCGTCAAAGAGGAACACTTTCGGATGGCGTACGATGGCGCGACCCATGGCGACGCGCTGGCGCTGGCCGCCGGAAAGCTGTTTCGGCAGGCGCTCCAGCAGGGGTTCAAGTGCGAGAATGCCGGCGGCTTCGTTCACCAGCTTGTTGATTGTCGCCTTATCGCGCCCCTGCAGCTTCAGGGCAAAGCCCATATTTTCGCGCACCGTCATGTGCGGATAAAGCGCGTAGGACTGGAACACCATGGCGATATCGCGCTCCTTTGGCGCGACGTCGTTCATGACGCGCCCGTCGATGCGGATTTCGCCGCCGCTGATATCCTCTAGACCCGCCAGCATGCGCAGAAGCGTGGACTTGCCGCAACCGGACGGCCCGACGAGCGTGACGAACTCACCGTCCTCGATATCTGCGGAAACCCCGTGGATAACGGAGGCCGCGCCGTATTGCTTCTGAACCCGGTCGATTGCTACCGATGCCATTGTCTGTCCTCCCTCACAATTTCAATTGCCAGACGCCGGCCTCGACGACGGCGCCGGTGAGCGTTGCCGAACGTGCGGCGGCAAAGCCCGGAATGCGTTTGGACCCCGTCCAGCGGCCGTTGTCAGCGAAGACCTCGATGGAGCCGGCATCGAGGAAGATGCGCAGGCTCGACGGTTTCGCGCCGGCGGCGACGTAACGTGGCGGCGTCAAACCGGTGCGGGCGTCGAAGACAATCGCCAGACCATCGGCATCGAGTTTCACGCCTAGATCGACATCCGGATGATCGAAGGTGAGATCGAAGGCGGCGCCCGGCGCGGTGAGATCAAGCACGATCTCGACGGCGCCGGTGCCGAGCGGCACGGTCTCACCGGCGGCAAGCGCGGTGTCGTCCAGCAACTGATGACGCAGGCTTTCGACGGCTGCGACCGGCGGGGTCAGCACGGTGTCGCCGTCGAGAAGCATGCGGCGCGGCAGGGTCATGGCCGTCGGGAAGTCGTCCTTCCTGGAAAAATCCGTCCAGTTGGCGAGCCAGGCGATGCCGACCGGCTCGTCGCCATCAACGAAGGCCTGGAAGGCATAGGCATCCGAACCGAAATCCAACTCCTGCACGAACTCCGCAGTGAAGGTGCGGCCATCGAAGCCGCCGACGGTGACAGAGGTGAGGTTGCGGCGGCCGGTGGGCGGGTCGCGGCTGGTGAGCAGACCGAAGATCAACGCCCAGCGGGTTTCTGCGTTTTTGCCGGAAAGCGGCACCATGCAGGGGCATTCCGCCGCCGTCATGCCGAAACCGTCCTCACGATGGAGGATGCCGAGGAAGGTCCAGCCATCGGCGCCTTGCGCGTCTGCCGTTTCATAGAGCAATACGACGCCGCCCTGCCTGTCGCGGCTGCCGAGCAGCATCTTCCAGCGCCCGTCCGGGCCTTTGAAGACATAGGGGTCGCGGAAATCGGTGGTGAGGTTCAAGCCTTCCGGGCGCAGCGGCATCACGATTTCCGACGGCCCGGCGACGATGCCGTCGCGGCTGACCGCGGAAAGCTGGATTTGCTCTTCCGGTTGCCGGTCACGAACATGCTCGGTGTAGAAGACCCGGATCTCCTCGCCTTTCGGGCCGGAGCCGGGGATCGCCGAGCCGGAGAAGGCACCGCCGCGGCCGTCGTCCTTTTCCGATAGATGCGCTGCCGGGAAGAGGAACATGGGCAGATGCCTCCAGCGGACGAAATCCTTCGAGACGGCATGGCCCCAGTGCATAGTGTTCCAGCGCGGCTCATGAGGATAATGCTGGTAGAAGAGGTGAGCGTTTCCGCCGAACCGTCCAAAACCGTTCGGATCGTTCATCCAGCCGAAGGGCGGGCGGAAATGGTAGCTGTCGGGCACCTCGGGGGCGGCGGTGCGGGCATCGCTGTACAGGACGCGGATGCCCTCCTTCATCACGGTTTCCGGCCGGAAGGAGTAAGCGACGGAGAGCGCTGTGGTTGTCGCATCATAGGACAGCGTGGCACGACCGCCTTTCGCGAGCGTCACAGCGAAGAACTCAAATTCCCCTGTGCGGCGGGTCGAGGGCTCGCCGATGTCGTTGCCATCAACGGCGACGAAGAGCTTCGCCTCGCCGCCGGCATGGCGCGCCTTCAGCCAGAGATGCAGCACCGTGCCTTCGGGCAGTTCCGCTTCAATGGTTTCAGGTGCTGACGTTTCGGATTTTGCCTGCAGAGACATGATCAACCTTTCACGGCGGAGCCGACGAATGAACTGACGAACCAGCGCTGGAAAGCCAGATAGAGAATGAGGACCGGGATCATCATCAGCACCGAGGCGGCCATGGCGCGGTCCCAGTAGATGCTGTCCTGTCCGAAGAAGGTGGCGATGGCGACGGCAATCGGCCGAGCATAGTCGGTCTGGGTGACCAGCGTCGGCCAGAGATACTGGTTCCAGCTTTCGATGCCCATGAGGATCGAGACCGTGGCGAGTGCCGGCAGGCTGAGCGGCATGTAGATCGACCGGTAGATGCGGAAGGCCGATGCGCCGTCCATTTCCGCCGCTTCATAGAGTTCTTTCGGCAGCTGCGCGAAGAACTGGTAGAAGAGGAAGACATAGAGCGGGCTTGCCACCCACGGTAGGATCTGCACCGCGAAAGTATCCGTCAGCCCCGCCCGCGACATCATGACGACGAGCGGCATGATGATGCTTTCCTGCGGGATGACATAGAGCGCGACGACCAGCGCCAAGAGCGCCGCCTTGCCGCGCAGCGAACCCCAGGCGAGAACGAAGCCCGCCATGGAATTGATGACCAGTCCCGAGACGACTGTGGCGACGAGGATCGCCAGCGAATTGAAGAGATATCGGCCATAGGCCAACTCGCCGGAGAAATGGGCGATCTCCTTATAGTTCGACAGCGTCGGGTCGCTGACCCAGAAGGCGCGGAAGCTGCCCATGTCGGCGAGGATGCGGAAGCGGTCGTCCTTCAGGCTGGCGATCAGCAGCATGAACAGCGGTGAGATCATCACCAGCGCGATGACCAGGATGCAGAGGCTCTGCACGATGCGCAGGCTTCTCTTGCCGTTGCCCCGTGCGATTGCCAGCGGGACGGGCTGGGTCAAAGCGAGATCAGACATCGAAGCGCCTCAGGAGTTTGCGTTGCAGGAGCGCGATCAGAAGAACGATGACGAAGAGGATGACGGACACGGCCGATGCGTAGCCGAGTTTCTGCTCCTCGAAGCCGGCGCGCACCATGTAGTGGACAACGGTTTCGGTGCTTTCGTTCGGGCCGCCCTGGGTGAGGATCGCCACCTGCGTATAGAGCTTGAAGGCCTGGATCGTGGTGATGACCAGCACGAAGACATGGGTCGGGCGAAGGCCGGGCATGGTGACGTGCCAGAAGCGGCGCAGCGCGCTTGCTCCGTCGATGCGGGCGGCATCGTATAGTTCTTCGGGAATGCCCTGCAGGCCGGCGAGATAGATGATCATCTGAAAGCCATAGGCCTGCCAGGCTGAAAGCAACACGATGGAGAACATCGCCCAGTTGGGGTCGCCGAGCCAGTCAATCGGCTGAATCGTGCCGCCGGAAAGGAACCCGACGATCTGGTTGAGCGGGCCGCTCGGGTACTGGAAAAGCGTGCCCCAGATGACGCAGACCACCACCATGGAGGTGATCGCCGGCAGGAAGAACAGGCCGCGCAGCAGGTTTTGCATCGGCAGCTTCTGATGCAAGAGTAGCGCGGTCAGGAAAGCGAGGCCGCACTGCAGCGGCAGCACCCAGACGGTGAAGCGCGTGACGTTCCACAGCGAGGTCCAGAACAGCGGATCGGTGAAAACGCGCTCGAAATTCAGGAGGCCGACGAAGCGCACCGGCGTCGGGCGCGGCACGAGCGGCTGGTTGGTCATCGCCGTCCAGAAGGACAAGAGGAACGGCGTGATCAGGAATATCGCCATAAGCAGAAAGGCAGGCGCGATCATCGCCATTTCCTGCCAGAGCCGCTTGTTGTCGCGGCGTTTCGCCGGACGTCGCAAAGCGGGCGTGGAGGTCTGTTGCAAAGTCATTGTTTCCTCCTCATCAGTCATCCTCCCGAGATAGTCCAGGGCCGGCAGGACGAGCCGGCCCCGTCAAAACCCCTCACTTCTGCTCGTCGAAGGGTGGGTAGCCGGCGTTGTCCTCGATATCCTCGTCGATCTTCTTGGCGGCGGCCGTCAGCGCTTCCTGCGCGTCACCACCGTTGAAGATCTTGTCGACGGCCTGCATGAAGGCCGAGGTGATCGTCGGGTAGGCCGGGTGCGGCGGCCGGGCGATCGCGGTCTTGGAAGCCTGCTCAAAGGCGACGGCGAGCGGACCGCCTTCCGCATAGAGCGGCGATTCGGCGGCGAAGCTCTTCAGGCCCGGATAGGCGGACTGGCTCTTGGCGTACTCCCGGTACTCCTTGTCCTTCAGCAGGAAGCTCAGGAACTTGCCGGCGATCTCAGGGTTTTCCGAGGTCGCGGAAATGCCCCAGATCCAGGTTCCGTTCGGGCTCACGCCCTTGTCGCCGATCTTCGGCAGCGGCATGACGACGATATTGTCCTTCATCGCTGCCGATGCCTCCGCGTAGAACCAGTGGCCGCCCATGGCGAGCGCGGCCGGCTGTCCCTCGGCGTAGAACTGGTTGGTGCCCGACGAAGTCGGTACGACCCAGCCCTTCTTCACCCAGTCCTGCATCATCGTCAGCGCCTTGACGCAGGCCTCGCCATCGAGCGTGCCGCTGGCCTTCCAAGTCTTGCGGTCGATCAGGTCGCAGCCGGCGCTTTCGAGCAGGGGGCCGTAGGCATAGGTGATCCATTCGGTCTTGATGCCGTAACCTCGGAAGGTGTCGATCGGCCACTTCACGCCTTCGAGCTTGGAAAGCTTTTCGAGATAGCCTTCGAATTCCTCGCGGGTCCAGGCATCATCGACCGATTTCGGAATGCGGGCGCCAATGGCTTCAAGATATTTCTTATTGCCGTAGAGCACGACCGAGGAGTCGGTGAGGCCGATCGCATAGAGGTCCTTGTCGATCGGATAGGTGCCCTGGGCGATATTCGAATCCGTCATGTCATCGAGCAGATCCTTGTCAATGAGCGGCTTGACGGGCTGCAGATAGCCGGACCAGACATAATTGGCGAGGAACGGAGCATCGAGTTCCATGATATCGGGCAGCTGCTTGGCCATGACGGCGGCGCTGAACTTTTCGTTATAGGCATCGTGCGGCGCGTAGATCATCTCGATGTCGACATCGGGATTGGCGGCCTCGAAGCGGGTGGCAACGTCGCCATAGGCCTTGACCCAGCCGGGATCGCCCTGGTGCATGACGTGGATGACGGTCTTCGCCTCGGCGAAGCCGGCGGTCGCGACCAGGGCAGCGGACGCTAAGAGTGCGGAAAGTAAACGATTACCCACAAAAATCCTCATTTCGTATTCTCCTCCTGTTTGGCACTATTCGATGTTCAGACGGATGCCCGTTCGACCAGATGGAACGGCAGTTTATGCAGATGCGGCGGTTCGGGCTGCTCGGCCAGGAGGATCTCCATGGCAAGGCGGCCCATGGCGCGGTGCGGCAAGGCCATCGTCGTCAATGGCGGGTCCAGCCGCGAGGCCAGCTCGACCTGGTTGTCGAAGCTTGCCACCGCGATATCGTCCGGAATGCGAAGGCCGGCGCGGGCAAGCGCCGCATAGACTTCCATCGCCACGCGGTCGTTACCGCACAAGATGGCGTCAGGCCGTTGACCGGATTTCAGAAGCGCCTCCACATGAGAGGCAACAAGGCTTGGCGCGCGGTCGCTGTAGACGCTGCGGCGCACCGCCGGCAACACGCCGACGGGGTCGATGCCCGCCTCCTCAAGCGCCGCACGAAACCCCATCTCGCGTAGCGTGCCGGCGAGAATGCCCGGCAGGTTGATGAAGGCGATGCGCCGGCGGCCGGCGGCGAGGAGATAACGCACAATCTCCCGTGCGCCGCCCTCTTCGTCCGGCACCAGCGCGGTGACGCGGCCGGCAGCCTCGCGGCAGTTGATCATGACGCCGACGGAGCCCGCCAATCTGTCCGGCAGGGCGACATCCTTGTGGTACATGGCGGCATAAGCAACGGCGCGCGGCCGGAACTGCTGCACCTCGTCGAGCACCGAGCCGATAGACTGGCCGCTGCGGTGGTTGACCGCAAAGACCGCCATGCCGGCACCGCGGGCCGCCCCGTCGAGGCCACGTACGATCTCGGTGGCGAAGGGCGAAGTGATGAGGCCGTCGGAGACGACGCCGACCAGCGGCAGCCAGCCCTGACGCACGCCACGCGCCGCAAGGTTAGTCACGTAGCCGAGCTCTTCCGCAATGGCCTTGATCTTCTGGCGCGTATCGTCCGACATGCGGGCGGAGCCGCCGTGCAATGCGCCGGAAACCGTCTTTGCCGAGACTCCCGCACGTTCCGCGATGTCAGAAAGAGATACTGCCACGATCCTCGCCATCCTCCTTGGGTGATCGATTACCCAATACTCGCGGCGGACGCGTTTTGTCAAGCGGCTTTTACGCGCAGTGCTCGCTGGCATTTGATGGAGGACACCAGCCTTTCTCGACGCGGTGCGCAAGTCGATGCGGCAGGTCGCCGCCCGCCTCGGGTAATCGATTGGCTAACTTCGGTTCTCCACGCGGTTTGTTTTGCGCCACTCTTCGTACTCTCCGCGGGCATCGTCATGCAGCGGATAGTAGCGCTGCAACGACCCGCCCTCCATAAGCTTCACTCGCGAGAACTCCTCCCAATCGTGGTGCTTTTGCGACTCTTCGATTACCTTCGAGGCCATTGCGACTGGAAGCACCACCACCCCATCATCGTCGGCGACGATGATGTCGCCGGGGATTACCGTGACACCGCCGCAGGCGATCGGAACGTTGACCGCATTCGGATAGATGCTGGTCTGCACATGATAGTTGGGAGTCCAGCCTCGTAGCCATAGGGGGAGATCTAGCTTCTCGACATTGGGCCGATCACGCATGCACCCGTCGATTACGATGCCAGCGCCGCCTCTGCCTTTGAAATAGGTCGACATCATATCGCCAAAGACGCCCGAGCTCATGTCGCCGCGCGCGTCGACCACGACCACATCGCCCTCCTGCGCGTGATAGAGCACGTGCCGGTGCAACTGCGTCTCCGGATCGGCATATTCTCCCTCGTTGAAGAGGTCTGGCCGCTGCGGCATGAACTGGAGCGTCAGCGCCGGCCCGACGATCGACTTCCCGCGGTTCTGCGGCACGGGACCGACCATGTGCGGATTGCGGAAGCCCATGTGGCCAAGCGTGCCGGCAACCGTCGCGGCGCCGATTTCCTTCAGTGCGTCGATCAGCTCTTTGGGGGGTCGCGTAATATCGGAAGTATGGGTCATTTTAGACTCCGGTGGATGAACTACCAGTTCGTAACAGAACCGTCGCGGCGCTTCAGGTGAGGCGCTTCCCAGAAACGAAAGCTCTCCGCCTTGACCGCCTCTTCGTTGACCTCGACGCCGAGCCCCGGCAGATCGCTGACCGGATAGTCGGGGCCGTCGAGCCGTGGTTGCACGGGGAAGAAGTCGGAATTGTCGAAGCCGAGCTTTGCTTCGGGCGCCCTGGTCTCGAGCCAAGCGAAATTCGCCACCGCGGCGGCGAGATGGATGGTCGCGGCCGTGCAGACTGGCCCGAGGGGATTGTGCGGCATCAGGTCCACATAATGCGCCTCGCTCCAACCAGCGACCTTCATCGCTTCAGTGAGCCCGCCAACGTTGCAAACATCGAGCCGGTTGAACTGATGGATGCCACGCTCGATATAGGGCAGGAATTGCCACTTGCTGGCAAATTCCTCGCCGATGGCGAACGGGATGTCGGTCATCGTGCGCAGGGATTCGTACGCCTCCGGTGTCTCGTCTCGTATCGGCTCCTCGAGGAAATCAAGCACGCCGCGGCCGAGCTTGTTACAAAAGCTCGCCGCCTCTGCCACCGACAGCCGATGATGATAGTCGATGCCGAGGACGACCTCGTCGCCCAGCGCCTCGCGCGCCTTGTTTAGCATGCTTGCTGTAGCGCCGATCGATTCGCGCGGCTCGAAGATGTCCTTGCTGTTTTGCCCGATAGGAAAGAAGCGGATCGTCTGCCACCCCTGTGCGCGTAGTTCGCGGGCCCGTTCGATGGCAACGTCGCCCTCGGCCTCGTCACCGGTCGAGGCGAAGGTAGGAATGCGGTCGCGCTGCTTGCCGCCCAACAGATCGTAGGCCGGCACCCCCAGCGCCTTGCCCTTGATGTCATGAAGGGCAATGTCGATGGCCGAAATCGCCGCCTGCAGAACGCGCCCGCCTTCGAAGTATTGGCTACGATAGACTTCTTGCCAGATCCGACCAATCTGCATCGCGTCGCGGCCGATGAGAAACTCGCGATAGTGCTCGATCGCGCCGGCCACCGCCTTCTCGCGACCGCTCAAACCGCTCTCGCCCCAGCCGAAGATGCCGTTGTCAGTCTCGACCTTGACCAGCATCTGGTTGCGCGTTCCTACCCATACCGGATAGGGCTTGATCGCCGTGATTTTTAGCTTCGTAGTCATCCACGCCCTCGTTTCACACGCATCCGCTTGGTCTCAGTTGGCCTTGAGGGCCATTTCTGTTTCGCCGTCGAACAGATGCATCCGCTCCTGGTCGAACTCGAGCCAAATCTGCTCGTCGGGCGCAACGGCAATGGTCGGCGGCACGCTAACGTTGACGATGGCGCCAGACAGCAACGCCTGTACGAAGGTGACGTCTCCGGTCGGCTCCACCGTATAGGCCTTGGCAGGTATGCTTCCTGGCACCGCACTCTTGTGCAGCTTGATCGCCGAGTGACGTGCGCCGAGCACGACTTTCTTGGTTGTTGCCCTTGAGACCTTCTGGGCGTTGTGTGGCGAGAGCTCGAAGTGCCAGCCCTCCGCGCTGGTCAACACAGTGTTGCCGCTTGCCGTTGATGCCTCCAGCGGAACAAGGCTCATCGCCGGGCTGCCGACGAAGCTGGCGACGAACATGTTCACCGGATCGGCGAAGACCTGCGCCGGCGAATCGTATTGCTGCAGGTAGCCGCCGTTCATCACCGCCATCCTGTCGGCCATAGTTACCGCTTCGAGCTGGTCGTGCGTCACGTAGATGATCGTCGCCTTGAGGTCCTGGTGGAAACGCTTGATCTCTGACCGCATCTGCACGCGCAGCTTTGCGTCGAGGTTGGAGAGTGGTTCATCCATCAGAAATACCGCCGGATCGCGAACGAGGGCACGGCCGAGCGCCACGCGCTGCTGTTGCCCGCCCGAAAGTTCGCGTGGCTTGCGCTCGAGCAGCTGCGTCATGTCGAGCACGCGCGCTGCTTCCTTGACCTTCCTGTCGATCTCGTCCCTTGGCAGTTTGCGCATCTGCAGCGGGAAGGCCAGGTTCTTGTAGACCGATTTCTGCGGATAGAGCGCGTAGTTCTGGAACACCATTGCGATGTCCCGGTCCTTGGGGTCGAGGTCGTTGACCACTCGGTCGCCGATGACGATGTCGCCAGATGTGATGGGGATGAGCCCCGCCACAAGATTGAGCGTGGTTGTCTTGCCGCAGCCTGAAGGGCCGACGAGCGCAACGAATTCGCCGTCGTTGACCGTCAGCGAAACGTTGTTGACAGCTTTGAAGCTGCCATAGGTCTTGACCAGATCGTTAAGAACCACGTGGGCCACCGTCAACTCCTCTAATGCTTGACTGCGCCCTCCGTGAGGGCGCGTACGAAGTATCGTTGCAGGACGAGGAACAGGACCACGACGGGCACGCTCATCATAAAGCTGGCCGCCATCAGGCCCGGAAAGTCCGTCGTATTTTCCGAGAAGAAGCGCTGGATGCCGACCGGCAGTGTCAACTGCTCGTTCTTGGAGAGGAAGGTGTAAGCGTAGATGTATTCGTTCCACGCGCCGATAAAGGAATAGATCGCCGTGGCGATGATTCCTGGCGTCGAGAGCGGCATCACGATCAGGACAAAGGCCTGGAACCGCGTCGCGCCGTCGATGCGCGCCGCCTGCTCGAGCTGCACCGGGATGTTGTCGTAGAAGCCCTTAAGGAGCCAGATTGCCAGCGGCAGGCCGAATGTGAGGTAGGTGAGGACGAGCGACGCATGCGTGTTCACCAGCCCGATCGCGCGCATCAGGATGAAGAGCGGCACGAGAAAGATCACGGCCGGGAACATGTTGCGAAGCAAGACGGCGAAGAACAGAAAGTTTCGGCCCGGGAAGGTGAAGCGCGAAAACGCGTAGGCCGCAGGTACTGCCACGATGACCGAAAGGATGGTCGTGGCGGTGGAGACGAAAAGGCTGTTCCAGAAGAAGCGGAGGAAGTCCTGGCCGACGCTGTTTTGCGGATCAAGCAGTTTCTGGTAGCTGGCAAGGGTAGGTTGATCAGGCCACCATTGCGGCGGGAATTGCATGGCCGCGAAGCCGGACTTGATCGAGGTGATCAGCATCCAGATCATCGGCAACGCGGTGTAAAGCATCATGAACACGAGGAAGATGCGTCCGCCCCACCGCCATCCGTCGATGCGCATACGGCGACGGGCCTTGCCTCGAGGAGCAGTCTCGGCAATCGTGCTCATGCGCTCCCATCCTTCCGCTCGTTGCCGCTCAGAGCACGGACGTAAAAGTAGCCGAACGACATCAGGATCAGGAACAGCAGCACCGAATAGGCCGATGCCACCCCCCAGCGCTGGCGGCCGAAGGCGAGCTCATAAATGTGGGTGATCCAGATATGCGATGCGTTCGACGGCCCACCGCCGGTCATGATCCAGGGGATGATGAATGAATTGAAGTTGGCCACGGCCAGCAGAAGGATCGTCACCGTCGAAACGTTTCTCAAATGCGGGAAAGTGACGTGCCAGAACCGCTGCCATGCATTTGCTCCGTCAACTTTTGCGGCGCGCAGCAACTGATCGGGAACCGTCTGCAGGCCGGCCATCATCATGATCATGGCAAACGGAAACTCCCGCCAGATATTGACGACGATCAGAGAGGGCAGCACTGTGCTGACGCTGTCGATGAAATTCGGAGGCCTGTCGGCCAATCCGAGGCCGACCAGCACCGCCCCAATGATTCCAAAGTCCGAATGGTAGATCCACTTCCAGATATAGGACGCGGCGACCGCGCTGATGACCCAGGGAATGATCAGGATGGCCCGCAGGAGGCCGCGACCGACAAAGTCGCGATGAAGCGCCAGGGCGCAGGCAAACCCCAGGACAAATGAGATCAAAGTGGATCCTAATGTCCAGATCAGAGTGTTCGAGGTGACTGTCCAGAACACCGGACTTGTGAGGATGGCGGTGTAGTTGTCGAAGCCGATAAAAATCTTGTCCCGGAGCTGCAGGCCCGGCGGTGTGTTGAAGAACGACAGCTCGATCGTGTAGTAGATCGGATAGGCTATGACGATGAGCATCACGGCGATCGCGGGAAGCACGTACGCGTAGTCAGCGCGATGCTCCCAAATCTTTCGCAACACGCCGTGCCCGTCAGGTTGCAGTCTTCGGCGCGCCTCGGCCTTGCCAGTCAAGATCGTCACTGTGCCCTGCCCCTATTCTTCGGAAGAAACCGGCTGCGATGGAGGCGCAGCCGATTAGTCGGCAGGCGCGGACTAGAGTCCGCCGTCCGTCAGGTCTTTGACCTTCTTGGCTGCGTCGTCGGCTGCCTGGTCGACAGTCATGGCTCCTGTGAGGGCATTCTGCAGCATGTCCGGGACGATGATGTTCATGATCTCGGGGGACTGTGGCAGCGCCGGAAACGGGATGCCGTATGGCAGCATCGAAGTCGTGACATCAAGGAACTTGATGTTGTCCAGACGCTCCTTCATCCATTTGGTCTTGAAGCCGTTGAGGTTCCCCGGGTTTGAGCCGGCATAAGCCATTTTCAGCGACCATTCGGGGCTCGCCCACATGCAACTGATAGCCTTTGCAGCCGGCTCGTCGACCTTGCCGCCTTCGACATATTCGGGCTTCAGGATGTGAATGTTCGAGCCGCCAAACACGACGGCACGCTTGCCGTCGGGGCCAGTCGGAATCAGGCCGTAGCGCATATTATCGATGACGGTCTGCGCTTTGTCCTTGTCGCTGCCCGTCGTCTTTTTCTGCAGGTCGAGCATGACGTTGTAGTCGGAGGGGTGCGAGACCATCATGCCGAGCTGGCCAGCGAGGAAGAGGGGTTGGTTATCTGCCTGCTGATTGGTGAGCGCCGAAACCGGAACCGACTTGTCGCGAACATACATATCGTAGGAGGCTTGCAATGCCGCTTTGCTCTGCGGGCTATCGAGCTGGACCTGCTTGTAGGTCGGATTGGCGGTGGCTTCGTCGAAGACGCCGCCGCCATAGGCCCACAGCTGCGGCATGAAGCGATACGGCGTATTGCCGGCGTTCTTGCGCGCCACGAGGCCGTAACCGGCAATGCCGAGCTTGTCGTGGATCTGCTTGGAATATTTGACGACGTCGTCCCAGGTTGCCGGAGCCTTTTCCGGATCGAGGCCTGCACGCTTGAAGACGTCGGCGTTCCAGATGAACGCCATCGTCTCGTTGTTGGTCGGGATGCCGTAGGTCACCCCCTCCCAGGTTACGGCCTTCATTGCACCGGGCCAGAAGTCCTCGGTCGAATACCCTACGTCCTCGGGCTTGAGGGGTTCCAGATAGCCCTTGGAGGCGAACTCGGTGCCGCCCAGGATTTGCAGACGCACCGCCATTGGCGCTGCATTGCCAAGGAGGGCGGTGCGGAATTTGTCCAACAGGTCGTTATAGGTAAGGGCTTGTTCCTCAAGCTGGATGTTTGGATAGGTCTTGCGGAAAGTCTCGAAGAACTCCTTGTAATACTGGCGCAGGAGGTCGGGGTCACCCTCGAACACGCCCTGATACCAGAACGTGAGTCGCCCCTTGTAGTCGAGGGGGGTGACCTTGGCGCAATCGCCCGCCGTGTCAAAGTCCTGTGTGCCGGCGATGGAGCGCACATATTCCGGCGACCACTTGCTCAAGTCGACCGGCGCACCCAGAGCGGACGCGGACATCAACGATACCATCAAAGCAGTGCAGACAGTGCCGCGCAGTACCGCACGGCCGAGTGAAATCCTCGTCATAAGGTATCCTCCAGCTTCTCCCATGCCGCTCTGCGTCGAGGCGAGCGGTCTTGCTCCCTGGCCGCGGGACTTTCCACCCAATGTATCCCTTTGGCCTAATCATACGTTTTCAGATTGTAGATTGCCTGTCAATTGATTAAATCGTACATTGTTTTGAGAAGGCTGGCGTGATATCCGAGCAATGTGTGTATTAATTTGGGGACAGCCTTGGCCGAAGCAAGCGATTTTAAAGCAAAGCCGCCCGAAGGGATCGACGCTATCGGTGCCTCCAGCGAGGGCGCGTCGCTTTATCAACTGATCAGGGAAGACATCATCGAAGGGCGGCTCGCTGCCAACGAGCGGCTTGTGGTCACCGATCTCGCCCGGCGCCACGGCACCTCAACCAACCCCGTGCGCGAGGCTCTGCAGCTGTTGCGTGGAGAGGGTTTTGTCACCCTTGTTCCCAACCGGGGAGCGCGCGTGCGGCCCATAGATCAGGATTTTGTTCGGGACATCTACGAGATCGGAGTCTTGATCGAGCCGGCACTGACGCGATGGTTCGTGAATATGGCCACCGTCGAGGACATTGCTGAACTCGAACGCATCCAAGGCCTCATTGAAGAGAACAACTTCGCCGACACGTTCAGGCACAGCGAGCTGGACACCGCCTTTCACACCGTCATGTACCAAAAGCACTACAACCGCCATGCCGCCGAGCTTTGGTGGAAGCATCGCGAAGTACTTCGAGCCGTGAGCCGGCGTTTCAACTTCACGCTCGCCCGGCGTGCCGCGATCCTTAGCGAGCATCGCGAGCTCATCGCGCATGTAAAAGCGGGAAATGCGAACGAGGCAGCCGAGCTCATTGCACGCCATGTCGAGGGCTCCGGCCGGCACATCCTCGAACACATGCGCGCGCGTAGCGCCGCTCGGGCAGGATAGAATACATAGCCTGAATTATCGCTATCCCGACCATTTCAGTAAAGGCAGTCGAGATGAAAATCACCAGCGTTCGGCCGTGGCTAATCAGATCCGATGCTTCTTATTGGGGAGAGTTTTTGTTCGTCGAAGTGACGACCGACGAGGGGGTGAGCGGCTGGGGAGAGATCACCACCACGACAAGGCTCGCCAATCGCGCCCTCTGCACGATCCTGCGGCAGATCGGTGCCGCTGTAACAGGCGAGGACCCGGCGCGTATCGAGTATCTATGGCACAAGATATTCCGCAGCTTCACCTACATGGGCAGTCGCGGCGCTGCAGTCGAATGCGTAAGCGCCATCGACATAGCCCTTTGGGACATTCGAGGCAAAGTCTTGGGCAAGCCGATTTACGAGCTGTTGGGCGGACCGGTACGGGATGAAATCGCGCTCTACACCCATCCCAACCAGGCCAAGTTCACCAGCAAAGACGCTGTGGTCCGGGAAATTCGAGACATCGTCGAGTCCGGCCATACTGCGCTCAAGTTCGATCCTTTCCCCCACCAGGGCCGCACCGCCGATGGACAGTCCCGCGAGCAGCGGGACGGCTACCTCGATGGCAGCATGACCCGCAAGGACGAGCGCGAAGCCGCCGAACTCACTGCTCTGATCCGCGAAACAGCGGGGGCTGATGTTGACATTCTCATCGATGCGCATGGCCGGTTCGACGTTCCCACCGCCATTCGCCTTTGTCGGAGCCTCGAGGAAGCTGGTCAGATCGACTGGTTCGAGGAGCCCTGTCCACCGGAGAGCCTCAACGCTCTCAGACAGGTCCGTGAGAAGGTCAGCGCCGCTATCTCGTGGGGCGAGCGCGGCCACACGAAGTGGGATTTCGTGCCGGTGCTCGAAAACAAGCTCGCCGACTACATCATGCCGGATGTCACCTGGACCGGCGGCATTACCGAACTGAAGAAGATTTCTGCCCTATGCGAAGCCTACTACATCCCGGTCTCGCCGCATGACGCCGCGGGACCGATCAACGTGGTTGCGGGAGCGCAGGTGATGATGACCGTTCCTAACTTCTACAAACTCGAAACGTCGGAGTGGAACCTGGACAAATACGATCACCTCATCGACAGACCACTCGATGTTTCGAACGGCAGCCTCAAGCTTGCGCCCAAGCCTGGCCTCGGCGTCGAAATGAACCGCGACTACCTTCAAAACCACGAGATAGAGCTGGATTAGCAACGCTCTATGCCGCCGCAGCCATGCGCGGAGACAAACCCAGCGACAGAACGAGGATAGATCATGCCAGAGGCAGATGGAGCCGACGAGGCGCTCAATCGGGTGAACACGCATTCCAAGCCATCCGACCTTCGCATCATCGACATGCGGGTAGCCGAAATTGTCGGCGCGCCGTTCACCTCAGCGCTGCTCAAGATTTACACCAACCAGGGCATCGTCGGGCTTGGCGAGGTGCGCGACGGCGCCAGCGCCACCTACGCGCTGATGCTGAAGAGCCGGTTGCTTGGCGAGAACCCTTGCAACATCGACCGGCTGTTTCGGCGGATCAAGCAGTTCGGCGGGCACGGCCGGCAAGGCGGCGGCGTATCGGCCGTCGAAATCGCGTTGTGGGATCTTGCCGGCAAAGCCTATGGCGTCCCCATCTACCAGATGCTCGGCGGCCGGTTTCGGGAAAAAGTGCGCGTCTACTGCGACACCGACGCCACCGTGCCGAGCGGCACCGAGACCGGTAGGCGCCTCAAGCAACGCATGGAGCTTGGGTTCACCTTCCTCAAGATGGATCTGGGGCTGATGCAGATCGCGGATGTGCCCGGTGCGGTCGTGTCTCCTGCCGGCTCACTTGAAGGGTACCGCGACCACCCCGGCCGCGGCCCGCTGAAAACCATTGAAGAGCGGCGCGTCCGCAACGCTACGTATGATTTGCATAACGTCCCGCACCCGTTTACCGGCCTCCACTTTTCCGACAAGGGCCTCGACTTCCTTGAGCAATACATTGCCGAGGTTCGTGAGGTCATCGGCATGGATATTCCGCTCGCCATCGACCACATCGGCCACATCTCGGTGCAGAACGGCATTCGTCTTGCCAGGCGAATTGAAAAATACGTGCCAGCCTGGCTCGAGGATGTGATCCCATGGCAGTATACCGAGCAGTACCGACAACTGCAGGACTCAACCACTGTGCCGATCTGCACCGGCGAGGACATTTACCTCAAGGAGGGCTTCGAGCCTCTGCTCAAGAGCGGCGGTATCTCCGTTATCCATCCGGACCTGCTCACCAGTGGGGGCATCCTCGAGACCAAGAAGATCGGCGACATGGCGCAGGACCATGGTATCGCCATGGCTATTCACATGGCAGAAAGTCCAATCGCCGCAATGGCCGCCGCACACGTGGCGACGGCGACTGAAAATTTCATGGCGCTGGAATACCATTCCGCCGATGTCGACTGGTGGGACGATATCGTCACCGGCCTTCCCAAGCCGCTGGTGAAGGACGGCTTTATCACTGTTTCGGATAAGCCGGGCCTGGGGATTGACGACGTCGTCGACGAGGTGATCTCGCAACATCTGCAGCCGGGCGTCACCGGCATTTGGCAGCCCACGGATCGCTGGGACGATGAATATTCCTGGGATCGCACCTGGAGCTGAGGCGAAAAGGAACGAAGATGAAGATCACCGATCTGCGCTGTGCCGTTATCGGCAAACACCCGATCGTCCGCATCGTCACGGACGAGGGCCTCCATGGCTTGGGTGAAGTCGAATTCACCAAGTCCTACCTCAAGCCCTTTGTGCTGCATTTCCGCGAGGCGCTGATCGGCGAGGACCCGACAGACGTCGAGAGAGTCATGCTGAAGATACGCCAACGCGGCTCTTTCAAGCCCTACGGCGCGGCGGTGAGCGCCATCGAGCATGCGCTGTGGGATATTGCCGGCAAGGCCGCGGGCGTGCCCGCCTATAAACTGCTCGGCGGCAAGGTGCGCGACAAGGTGCGCGTCTACAATGGCTCGATTCGCCAGAAACGCACGGGCGACCGGCCGGAGGATTACGCCGCTGACGTCAAATGGATGATGGAGCAGCCGCAGAACTTCTTCATGGTCAAGCAAGGCATCTCGTTCCACTCCAACATGAAGGACACCATCGAGGACTTCCACTACGGCGTGACGCAGAAGAAGGCCGGCTATCACGGTGCCATGGATCAGGGCATGATCAGCGAGCGCGGTTTCAATCACATGCTTGACTGCGTGATCGCGATGAAGGAAGTGCTGGGCGACAAAGTCAGCCTGGCGCTCGACTGCGGTCCGGGCTGGATGCTGCCCGATGCGATCAAGTTCGCTCGCGCGGTCGAGAAGTACAATTTGATGTGGCTCGAGGACATGCTGACTGGCGACTACGTGCCGTGGGTCAATCCGCAGGCCTATCGGGAACTGACCCTCTCCACCTCGACACCGATCCACACTGGTGAGCAGATCTACCTGCGGCACAATTTCAAGGAACTGATCGAGACGCAGGCGGTGCGCGTCATCGGCCCCGATCCGGCAGATATTGGCGGCATTGCCGAGCTCAAATGGGTCGCCGAGCACGCCTACATGCACTCGATCCTGATGGCACCGCACGGCACAGCCAACGGCCTGCTGGGGCTCGGCGCGTTGATCAATGTCTGCGCCACATTGCCGGCAAATTACGTCGCCTTCGAATATCCGAGCGCCTCCGACCCCTGGTGGGAGGAACTGGTAATCGGCTTGCCGCCGCAGATCGTGAAGGACAGCATGGTGGACCTACTGGAAGCGCCGGGTCTGGGAATCGATATCGACGCCGAAGCGGCCAGGAGATATCTCAGGGAAGAGGATGCGGGCTTCTTCGACTGAACCTCCCTCCACCTGCATGAGGTGAATCATCTACGCAAATGACTGGAATGACCCCCTTCGGGTCATGCAGCGCTCAGTAAGGCGCGCCGGATTGGGAAGAGGCCCTCTTTTCCGTCTGGAGTTTCGAGGACGCATTTTCAACGCCCTCGTCTTGTTACTCAGCCGATGGCCATGAGGCTTGCATTGCCGCCGGCAGCCGCGGTGTTAATCGACGTCGACACTTCCTCCAGCAACCAATTGAGGCAGTAGGCTTCGGGATCGCTCGCCAATTCCTCGGTCGTCGCGGCCTGGACCAGCAGAAGCGGACCGGGCAGGTGAGCGATCTTCTGATTGACAGCCAGAACCCTGTCGCGGTCCCCTTCGACGAGGGCACCCGAGAACGGTCCGTCCTTTTCCCAATCCGAGGTCCAGGAAATCCGGCCGGCGACAGCCGCCGGAAGATCCGCCAGGACTGACTTCGATAAGGAACCCGTGTCCACGACGATGTGGTTGCCGGTCGATAGGGCTGCGGCGATCTGGCGATGAAGCCCGCCCTCTGTCTGCGGCACGAGGAGAATACGGCCGCGGGGATGGAGCGCGTAGAGATTGAGCTCCCCGACCGGACCGGTGAGTTCGCGTTCGAGCCCGAGCGCCGAGCGGCTCGCATATCCACGCGCCACTTCCCCCTCGCCCGACAAGCCCTTCTTGTCGAGCCAGACGATGTAGTCGCGAAGAGCGAGGTCCGTATGAACGGAATCCTGCTGCGGCGGCACGGGCGCACGCTGCACCAGCCGGCCGATATAGAGCGGACCGCCGGCCTTCGGACCCGTTCCCGACAGGCCGCGGCCGCCGAACGGCTGCACGCCGACGACGGCGCCGATGATGTTCCGGTTGACGTAGAGGTTTCCAGCCTTGATGCGGCTGGTCACATGCGCGATCGTTTCATCAAGCCGGGTGTGAAGCCCGAATGTCAGACCATAACCCGATGCGTTGATGTCGTCGATCAGACGGTCGAGCCCGTTTCGCTTGAAACGGATAACATGCAGGACCGGGCCGAAGATCTCCCTCGTCAGGTCCGACAGCGACTTGATCTCAATGATCGTCGGCGGAACGAAGGTCCCCGCCGCAGCACTTTCGGGCAGCGGCAGCTGATCCACCTTGCGACCTAAGCCGCGCATCTGTTCGATATGCTGGTCGATCTCCGTCTTTGCGCTGTCGTTGATGACAGGGCCGACATCGATGCTCAGCTGATCGGTACGGCCGATCGTCAGTTCGCGGAAGGCGCCCTTCAGCATGGCGAGGGTCCTGTCGGCGACATCGTCCTGAAGGCAGAGAACCCTGAGGGCCGAGCAGCGCTGACCGGCGCTGTCGAAAGCAGAGGCAATGACGTCGGCCACCACCTGCTCGGCCAACGCCGAGGAGTCGACGATCATGCCGTTCTGGCCACCGGTTTCGGCAATCAGCGGAATCGGTTTCCCGGTCGCCGACAGCCGTTCGGCCAGTTGCGCCTGGATCATGCGGGCAACTTCGGTCGACCCGGTAAACATGACGCCTGCCGTCTCCTCCGCCCCGACCATGCCGGCGCCGAGACGGCCGCTGCCGGGCACGAACTGCAAGGCACCGACAGGCACGCCTGCCTCGTGAAGGATCTTCACACTCTCCGAAGCGATGATCGGCGTGACGCCCGCCGGTTTGGCAAGCACGGGATTGCCTGCAACCAAGGCTGCGGCGACCTGTCCGGTGAAAATCGCCAGCGGGAAATTCCACGGGCTGATGCAGACGACCGGACCGAGGGGGGCATGCGAGGGGCCGAGGGTCTTGCGAGCCTGTTCGGCATAGTAGCGCAGGAAATCGATGGCCTCACGCACCTCGCCGATGGCATTGGCCGCGGATTTGCCGGCTTCGCGCATGACGATCCCCATCAGCACCTTGATGCGGGCCTGCATGATGTCGGCGGCCCGCTCCAGGCAGGCGGCACGCTCGGCCGGCGGCACGGCGGCCCATTGCGGCGCATGCTCGGCCGCCATGCGAACGATGCGCGCAGCCTCCTCGACCTTCACTTCGGTCACCGTGCCGACAACATCCCGGTGATCGGCAGGATTGAGAACCTCCCGCGTCACCCCATCCGTCGAGCCGTCGGCAAGGATGGGAAGCGCATGCCATAGGCCCGCAGCCGTGGAGGCGAGCGCCTCAGCCAAATCCGAAAGCGTGGCCTCGTTCGAGAGATCGAGACCATCGGAATTGGCCCGGGCGTTGCCGTAAAGAGCCTTCGGCGAGGCGATCTGCGCGTGGGGCGCGCCAACGACAGGCATGGCTGCGACGATTTCGGCGGGATCTGCGATCAGAGCCTCGACCGAGACATTCGGATCGGAGATGCGGTGAACGAAGGACGAATTGGCGCCATTTTCCAGAAGGCGTCGAACCAGATAGGCGAGCAGCGTCTCATGGGTTCCCACAGGCGCATAGATGCGGCAGGGCCGGTTCAGTTTTTCCTTTCCGACCACCTCGTCATAGAGCGGTTCGCCCATGCCATGCAGGCATTGGAACTCGTATTTGCCGACAGCGAAATCAGGACCCGCCAGACGATAGATCGTGGCGAGCGTCTGCGCATTATGGGTAGCAAATTGCGGGAAGACCGCATCCGGAGCATCGAGCAGCTTGCGCGCGCAGGCGACGTAGGCGACATCGGTGTAGATCTTGCGGGTATAGACCGGATAGTCGTCGAGACCATCAAGCTGGGCCCGCTTGATCTCGGCATCCCAGTAGGCGCCCTTGACGAGACGGACCATGACCCGGCGCTCCGAGCGGCGTGCGAGATCAATGATGTAGTCGAGGACGAAGGGGCAGCGCTTGCCATAGGCCTGCACGACGAAGCCCAGCCCGTTCCATCCGGTAAGATCAGGGGCAAAGCAAAGCTCCTCGAGGAGATCGAGCGAAAGCTCCAGCCGATCGGCCTCCTCGGCGTCGATATTGAGGCCGAGATCATAGGTCTTGGCGAGAACGGCCAGCGCCTTGACCTTCGGCAGCAGCTCGCTCATCACCCGGCCGGCCTGCGACCTCACGTAGCGCGGATGCAGGGCCGAAAGCTTGATCGATATGCCCGGGCCGTCATAGATGCCGCGCCCGTCCGACCCCTTGCCGATGGCGTGGATCGCCTTTTCGTAATCTCGGTAATAACGCTCGGCATCGGCGCCCGTCGTCGCGGCCTCGCCCAGCATGTCGTAGGAGTAGCGGAAGCCGCGCGCTTCCAGCGGCCGGGCGCGTTTCAGCGCCTCCGCGATCGTTTCGCCGGTGACGAACTGCTCGCCCATCATGCGCATCGCCATATCGACGCCGCGACGGATGACCGGCTCGCCGGCGCGCGCGATCAGCCGCGTCAGCGCTGCGGACAGGCTTCGGTCGTTGACCGTCGACGTCAGCTTGCCGGTGACGACGAGACCCCAGGTGGCGGCGTTGACGAACATGGATTTTCCGCCGCCGATATGGGAGGTCCAGTTGCCCTCGGCGATCTTGTCGCGGATCAGCGCGTCCCGGGTTTCGGTATCGGGAATGCGCAGCAGCGCTTCGGCGAGGCACATGAGCGCCACGCCTTCCTGGCTGGAAAGCGAATATTCCTGCACCAGCCCTTCGACACCGGTCCCCTTGTGCTTGGCGCGCAACGCCTCGATCAGGCTGCGGGCCGTACTGCGAATGTCATAGCGTTTTGCCTCGGAGACACGCGCCGCGGCAACGAGCGGCGGCAGGCATTCGGTTTCCGGTCGGCGATAGGCTGCCGTGATGGCCTGGCGAAGTTCGGATTGCGGCCGGATCGGCGGCGCAAAGGCCGAGAATGGCGCGCCGTCGGCCGGATCATTGGAGGAGGCGGGGTCGATCACTGCGTTCAACATGAAAGTACCTATCAATCGAAATCTGGTTTAACGGATGAACGAGATGCCGGGCTCGTCGTCCCACTGTGCATCGTCCGTGCAGGCGGGGCCGGAATATTCCGTCTCTCGCAGCGGGCGCGCATCCGGTCTGTCGCGCTTGAGGGTGAGCGCCGCAGCCACGGCCCTGATCGCTAGCGGCCGGTAGTGAGCGAGCAGGTCCAGCGTCCGATCGTCATCCGCTTCTTTGTTATGCATGTATGATCCCCGTTTTGAGCGCGGCGCCGATACCGATTTCATCACTCTTCTGCCCGGCCTACAATCTACCACAGCCTCAAATCGCGATCTCACTTGATTTCAGCCGTTTCCAGGCTGTATGAACTTATTAATTCATCCTTGAGAGTTCGAATGGCCGCTGAAACCGACATCTTTAGTGAATTGGACCAGTTCGACAGAAAGATCCTCGCTGCACTCGCCGAGGAAGGAAGGCTGTCGATCACCGATCTTGCCGCGCGTGTCGGATTATCGAAGACGCCGTGCCAGATCCGCTTCAAGAGGCTGATCAGCGAAGGATATATCGAAGGTTTCAAGGCCATCCTCAATCCGTCGAAAATGCAGCTCGACCATATTGCTTTCGTCGAGGTGAAGCTTTCCGATACCCGCGAGGACGCGCTGAAGAGCTTCAACGATGCCATCAAGAAAATCAGCGAAGTCGAGGAGTGCCATATGATCGCCGGCAGGTTCGACTATCTGCTGAAGATCCGCACCCGTGATATCGGCCGCTACCGCCGCGTCCTCGGCGAGCGCATCTCGACACTGCCCCACGTTGCCAGCACATCGACGAATGTCGCCATGGAGACGATCAAGGAAGGCTGGGACAAGTCCGGTTCGAGTTTTTCGTGAATGTGATCCTTGAGATGACGAACTGCCGGTGAGTAGCCGCCGGACGAACTGCGATGTCTTCATTGTCGTCGCTTCGACAATGGCTTCGAGCCGTTGCTGCTGCGCGGCGAGTATCCGGTCCGCATAGAACGCATATGACAAGGGCTTTATGGCCGGAGATAGCAATTCGCCTTCCGCCCAAGCATGAAAGAACCCAATAAGACGAATTACCGCAATGGCCTATCAGAACCAGAAAGCCGCGGCAGGCTTAAGCCAGCAGAGGCGCTCGACGAGGCGCCTCCGTCTATTCAATGATCTCGACGCAGAAATCTATGAAGGCCCTGACCTTAGCCGGAACATGCTGACGCGAGGGATAGAAGGCGTAGAGCGGGAAGGTCTCGTCCGACCAGTCGGGAAAGAGGTTCACGAGCTGCCCATTGTTCAGATAATCCGCCATCCCGAGTGAGAAGACCTGCGCGATGCCTATCCCCGCAAGGCAGGTCGCCAAGGTCGTGCCGGCATCGTTGACTAAAATGCGGCTGCGGGTCTCGATCGAGACGACCTTTTCACCCCGCCGAAGCTCCCATTCGAAAGGCCTTGCCGTCAGCGGGTCCTGGAACTGGATACAGGTATGCTCGCTCAAATCCTGTGGACGGCTCGGCCGACCATATCGCTCGATATAAGCGGGAGCCGCAATCGTGATCACGCGCGTCTGCATCAACAGGCGCGAAATAAGCGACCGCTGTGCAGGCTCGCCAAAACGCACCGCGACGTCCATGCCATCAGCAACAAGATCGCCGATCTCGTTGCGGGTGATGACCTCGATCTGGATATCCGGATAACGATCGAGGAAGGCGCCGAGCCGCGGGCCGAGCACAAGGCGTGAGAAATATGGGTCGACATTGACTCGCAGTCGGCCACGCACCGCCTGTCTGGCGCCAACAGCTGTCTGCGCAGCCTCTTCGATGCCGCTCAAGAGTGGGGCCACCTGTTCGTAGAACCGCGCGCCGTCATCGGTCAGCCGCATCGTGCGTGTTGTCCGGTCGAGGAGCCGCAGACCGATCCGCCCCTCCAGTCGAGAAATGGCGCGGCTGACGCCCGACGCCGATAGTCCCATTAGCTCCGCCGCCCGCGCGAAGCTTCCGCTCTCGACAACGGCGGCCAGTACGCTCACGCCATTCAATAATCGTCCGTCAAACATCGCGCATCCGTGATTTTAAGTCACCAATCATGTGACAGAAGCGCGCTTCAGTCAAAGGCTGCCAAGGGACATGATCAGCATAACAAACCGCCAACATGCTGGCGGCGGAGGCGGCAAAGGAGTTTAGCCATGTTTATGATCACCGGAGTAACAGGCCAAGTCGGCGGCATTGTCGCCGCGCGTCTGCTGGAGGCGGGTGTGCCGATACGCGCCGTCGCGCGCAATGCGGAAAAAGCAGCGGAATGGAAGGACAAAGGCGCGGAACTGGCCTTGGCCGAGATGACCGACGCCGATGCGCTCACCAAGGCTTTCGCCGGCGCCGACGGTGTCTTTCTGTTGATCCCGCCGACCTTCGATCCGAACCCCGGCTTTATGGAAGTGCGCGCTGTCATTGCGGCCCTGAAAACCGCGCTTCTTTCGTCTCGTCCTGCCAAGGTCGTTTGCCTCTCCACCATCGGCGCGCAGGCCAGAGAACCTAACCTCTTGAGCCAGCTCGGTCTCGTCGAACAGAAGTTATCTGCCTTGCCAATGCCGATCGCCTTTCTGCGTGCCGGCTGGTTCATGGAGAACACGGCCTGGGATATCGCGCCGGCGCGCGAGACTTGTGTCCTCTCGAGTTTCCTGCAGCCGCTCGATCAGCCCTTTCCGATGGTTTCTGTCTTCGACGTCGGAGCCAAGGCGGCAGAACTGTTGCAGCACGAGTGGGTGGGCAAGCAGGTCGTCGAGTTGGTGGGGCCAGAGGGCGTCACGCCCAACGATATCGCCGCTGTTCTATCGTCCATCCTTGGCAGAACCGTCCGGGCGGAGCCGGTCGCCCGCGACACCTGGGAGCAGATTTTCACCGATCAGGGCATGCAGAACCCCCTCCCGCGGATGCGTATGATCGATGGCTTCAACGAAGGCTGGATCCGGTTCGAGGGCGAGCCGGTGAAGGGCACGACCACACTGGACACAGCCATCGGACGTCTGATTAGCCCCGTCCGATAAACAGCCGAAAGGCCGTGGCGAAGAGCAACCACGCCCTTTCTCATGCAGCCTCTGATAGGTTCGCCCCCGGATTTTGAACTTAACGGACTAGCCGAAGACTACCGGATTGGACGGCAGACATGCGGCCTAATGCGGTTTTTGAATTTCACAGTAGACAATGCTGCGGTTTGAGCCGGGCCAAACAGACACCTTCACATCCGCCCCAGTCACGCTTTCACTGGCGATCAAGCCCATCTCTCGTTCTGACCGCAACAGCAGCGCCCAGTTCATAAATGTCTCCATATAGCCATCGACGTCCGTCTCCGGGGAGAAGTTGGCGAATAGGAATGTGCCGCCAGGCTTAAGCATGCTGACGCACTTCTTGGTCAGCTTTACGGCTACCGCGTCCGGCAAATAGTCATAAAGACCGGCGGCATAAACGAAATCGAACATTCCCAGCGCATGCCTTCCACCGAGCAGGGATTTGACCGACCCGTTCACCGCTTCGACGGACGTGCCGGCGAAATCGCGGGCGACAGTTCCAACGCTTATCGGGTCTTGATCCAAAGCGACCCAGCGTTTGATCGCCCCGGCGCTGAGAGCGCCCGACAAGGGGCCTTCACGAAGATGCCCGGCGGCGATGGCGAGGACGTCGGTAGAACCGGGCCGGGCCGAAGCGATTTCGTCAACGCGGCGAGCCAGAATGTCTCGACGCTCCCTCACCGCGACGGATGACGAAGCATTTCGAGTGTAGGCGTAGATCGAGCGTCCCAAAGTGCTCGCTGATAAGACGGCGTCCTCAATCTCAGGTCGGCCGTAGATGAAGTCGAGAAGGCGTGCGTCGCCAGAATAGCCGCGCGGCTTTTCGAACGACCAGCGGGTCAATGGATCTTGATGAAGATAGTGAGCAACCGGATGAGATTGCGCGATCGGCACGATGACGTCCCACACCTCCGGATGAAAGCGCCGCCGTATCTGATGCAAGGCGTCGGTAAGACGCTCGATGATCGCATTAGGCTCGACGCCGGATTTGAACTGACGGATCGACACGTCAAGGCTGAGGGCAAGCTCGGCTCTGGCAACGATCAGGTGGCCGGGATCTGGGGTAGCAACCCTCCTTGCGACCCGAATTTCGCCGGGCGCAACAAGACTTTCACCGTCCAAGACCAGGCTTTGTGCCATTTCGAGACCCCCTTGATATAGCGTTAAGCATAATCAACCTCGAAATAGGATGCGACTAGAATCCACACGGGATAAGGGTAATTCTACTCTTGCGGGTCAGATGCTACCCCTCTAACAAAGCTAAGCAATAAGACAAACCGGTTGCAGATTGCCGAACGCGATTTTGGAGGGCGCCGAAGTATGGCTTACTTTTCAACATACTTTAGATGGTTGTCAGGCCGGTGTTATTGCATGATCGCGCCTTACGCTAATGTCCAACACGACGAATCCACCGCCAGTTTTTCATTCGCCGAGGCCCTCAAGTCTCTGAAAACTGAAAATGATGCTGTCCGAAGGCGGAGCTCACGGCATGGTCTTTGGATCGCGGTTGCCGTTTATGTGGCCTTCGCACTTCCCGACCGATGGCTGATCCCCGATGTTGCCCCTGTGACGATCGCCGCGCGATTCGCCATTGCAACGATCGCGCTGCTGGCGTTCGAAATCTTGCGACTGGCAAATGCGAAAACCGTCTGGCTTGACATCACATGCGCCGCTGCACTGCTTGTGGGCTATGTAGGCTGGCTTTACCCGGCGATTGCCACCCGCGACGTCACCGCCATGTCATACTACATGATATTCGGCGCCATCTTCATGATGGGCGCCAACCTGTTTTTCAGTTTCCCGTTTCGGCTTTCGGTGATCACCTCGAGCCTCGTTCTATGCGCATTTTTCATTACGATCGTGGAATTTTTTCCTTCAAGCGAAACTTACAAGCTTGCCTTCGGGATGTTCTACATTTCGTGCTTTGTCTTCACGTCTTTTGTCAATTGGCGATTGAACGTGGAGCGTCGAAACGTGTTGCTGAACGCGGCAGAAGCTCGCCACCAGCACTGGGAGGCGTCCGAACGCGGAAGGTCACTGCTCGAGCTTTCACATACTGACTACCTGACAGGCATAGGCAACAGACGCGCGCTGGATCGGCGGCTCGACGAATGCTGGGCCGCCTGGAAAGACGAACGCCGCGACTTCTCCGTTTTCCTCATCGACGTCGACTTTTTCAAACGCTTCAATGACCGCTACGGACATCAGGAAGGGGACCGATGCCTGACTGTCATCGCCAATGCGCTGAAGGCGGTTGTCGGGTCGTCCGATGGCATGATCGGCAGGTATGGTGGTGAGGAGTTTATCGTGGTCTTGCCGGCTGCCCTTCCCAAGGTTGCGATGACTCTCGCCGAGAAAATCAGAATGGAAGTCGAGTCTCTTGCGATTGCTCACGACGAACGACCTGATGATATGTCGACCGTAACCGTCAGCATCGGCGTCGCCTTCACCCGCGAGAAAGTTGGAGAGAAAGTTGAACGAATAGTCCGTGAAGCCGACCTCGCTCTCTACAATGCCAAAGCAAGTGGCCGAAACTGCATTCGCAGTTTTGATCCGTTTTTGCCTCGCCCCGACGACCATGCTGGCAAACTCGTCCCGCTGCTGGCGGCCGCCATCGATCGCAAACTGGTCTCGCTCGTGTACCAACCGATCTTCGACGTGACGAACGGGAAAGCAAGAGCTGTCGAGGCTTTGATGCGCCTCAGGATGCCGGACGGCACCGCGGTTTCGCCGAAGACATTCATTCCCATTGCGGAACGAAGTGGAGCTATCCTCGAACTGGGCAGGTGGGCGATCGAGACGGCATGCCGGGATATACTGATGACCGATCGCATGGCGACCGTCAGCGTCAACGTGTCGCCGATACAACTGCGTTCCCCTGGCTTTGCTGCCAGTGTCGCTGATATCCTTGCTCGGTGCGGGGTCTGCGGGTCGCGACTAGCCTTGGAAGTCACCGAGGGCCTGGATATGGATATGCAGGCCGAGGTGCTTAAATGCATTGCCGATCTGCGGGCACTCGACGTCGAAATCTGGCTCGACGACTTCGGCTGCGGCTTCGCGGGCCTCTCATGGCTGAGGGCAATCGAGTTTCAGACGGTCAAGGTCGATAGAACCTTCCTGCACGACTGCTCGAACCCACGCGGTCTGATGATGCTTCAGGACATGATTGCTCTCATCCGCAATCGTGGGAATACGATCCTGGTGGAAGGCGTCGAAACTGCAGCACAATTTTCCCTTCTCAAGGATCTTCGCATCGACCGCGTCCAGGGCTTTCATATGGGAATGCCGGTTAGCGCTGAACTTCTGAGCGCGGCATAACTCGACCTCAAGATTTCCAGATGGCTCAGCACGTTGCCGATGATCGGTGCGTGGCGCATGACGTCGCTGCGGAATGCGAATTCGGGCGCCTCGGCCGAACCGACTACCTATACGGCAACCAAAGCAACTGGAGCCATCGCAACGGGGGCTGTGCCACCATTGTCAGAAGTCTTGCTTTTAGACGGATCACGCCGTCTGATGCAGCGAGGCAACGGATCGCTGAAGGCTGACGAATATTCGGCGGTTGAACCTGACAATGAGGATCGAGATGGATCACGCCAACAGCCCGCAAGCATCGGCGAGCGAAGATAAGGAAGCGCGCAGGCTTCAATACCTGACCTGGGAACATGTTGCGTCGGACCTTGATCATCCCGCTCACCTCTCTCGCAAGGCGGGACTCAGGAGATCATGCGGTGCGGAGTTGGCTGAGACGTCCTATATCGCCGAGCATGCCGCAGTCTTCACCGAAAGCCTGACGATGGGCGAGCGGTCCTGGATCGCCGGGCACGCGCTCGTTCGCGGCCATGTGATCCTCGGCGACGATTGCACCATAAATCCCTATGCCTGTGTTTCCGGGAAGGTCACGTGCGGCAATGGCGTGCGGATTGCTTCGCATGCCTCGATCGTCGGCTTCAATCATGGCTTCGACGATCAGACTATCCCTATTCACCGCCAGGGTGTCGTCAGCATCGGCATCGTGATCGGCGAAGATGTCTGGATCGGCGCCAATTGCGTGATCCTCGATGGCGCTACGATTGGAAATGGTGCGGTGATCGCCGCCGGAGCGGTGGTCACGGGAGACATTCCCGCCATGGCGATTGCCGGTGGCGTACCCGCCCGGGTGCTGCGGAGCCGGGGCTCGGCGCCGAAGAAATCCGGCACTGGCGACATCGAAGATCAATTGGTCAGGCTCGACCGGAAAGCGCAGGACCAGTGGCCGGACATTCTGGCACGCTGGAAAACGCAAGGGTCCTATGAATCGCTGGAAGCAGACGGCATCCGCAGACCGGCGATCCGGCATCTCTGCGATGCAATCGAGATCGCTGCCGGCTTCGGCCACCTGCCGCCCGATCTCGATGCGGCGGAGACCGTCGAGCGTCTCCAAGGTCTTCAGGACCGAGAGACCGGCCTTTTCCCGGAAGAACATGCGCACATGCATGGCAAGGCGCTGAGGGATGATCCAAAGGCGCTCTATAACGTCCTTGCGGTTGGCTATGCACTTGAACTGCTTGGTTCAGGTCCGCGCCAACCGGTCCATGCGGTCGAGCTCGAGGCCGGGGAACTGGATGAATGGCTGAGCGCCCTGCCCTGGTCGACCCGGGCATGGCACGCAGGAAGCGTTGTCGATGCGATCGGAACCGCCATGTACTTCAATGCGAAGTATTTCGGCATCAGGAATTCCCGGCAGGAACTCTTCGAGTGGCTGAGCCGCAATGCCAACGGCGTTTCGGGGCTCTGGGGTGAGCCGACCGCGGTGGAAGGATGGCTCCAACCGGTGAACGGCTTTTATCGCCTGACGCGCGGCACCTACGCCCAGTTTGGCGCGGCGCTTCCCCACCCGCACGCCTCACTCGAAACGGTTCACCTCAATTATCGCAACCACAAGGGCTTCGTTGCTGCGAAATACAATGCGTGCAACCTGCTCGATACGATTCATCCTCTGCTGCTGATTGCCCGGCAGACCGACTACAGGCGGGCCGACGGCGAGGCGATCGCCCGCAAGGTCATCTCAAGGGCGCTGGATAGATGGCGGGATGGCGAGGGATTCCCGTTTGCCGACGGTGCTGAACCGAGCTTGCAGGGAACGGAAATGTGGCTTTCCGTCATTCACCTGGCGGCCGATTTCCTGGGACTGGCAGATCGCTTCGCTTTCGTCCCGAAAGGCGTTCACCGGACGGCAACCGTGGGGCTGGGTTTGTGACCACGCTTCGATCACCCGTGCAATGATGCCGTCAGCCAGGCGGCGGCAAGGTCGCGTGCGTTGCTTCGCTTGGCTTTGACGGGCACGATCACATTGTAACGATCTTCCGCCGCGAGTTCGCCGCCGTCGACCTGCACCAGGGTTCCATCCTCCAGAAAGGTGCCCACCAGCATACGCCATCCCAAGGCAATTCCTTGGCCTGCGCGCGCGGCTGCGATGGTTTCGGTATAGTGGTTGAACCGAAGCGACGGCTTTATCTCGAGGTTGGCGCCGGTGAGCGAAAACCACTGCGCCCAGCTATACCAGGAACGATCGAGAACGTCCGTTTCGATGAATTCGTCGGCGGAGCCGAGCGCCCCATTTCCGCGACGCCTGAGATAGTCGGGAGAGCAGACGGGACAGATGACGTCGCCATGCGATGCGATGACTGTGCTATCGCTGAAGGGAGGCACACCATATCGAATTGCCACATCGACTTCTCCGTCATCGAGTGCGATCGGGCTGTCCTGGGATATCACCCGCACCAGGATGCCGGGGTTCGCACGGCGAAACTCGGCCAGCCGCGGCAACAGCCAGAAAGAAGAGAATGCAACGGTCGCCCCTATGGTCAACATGTCCTGGCTGCGCGACTGGAGCGCTTCCACGCTCTCGGCAATATCTGCAAAACTCTTGGCCAGCGTGGCTCCGAGGTTGGTGCATGCCGCCGTCGGCTCGATTGCCCGATGCTTGCGCACGAATAAGGGCTGGCCGAACTCCTCCTCCAGCAATGCAATCTGCCTGCTGACAGCCGCCTGGGTGACACCAAGTTCGGTCGCAGCCGTGGTGAAGCTCTTCTTTCTGAGCACCGCCTCCAGGGTCACCAGTGCCGTCAACGACGGGATCCGTCTTCTAAAGTGCATCACAGAACCCCTCATCGCATGATAAAAACTTATGCGAACCTAATTTTTTATGCCGTTGAAACAACCGCGTTGCAAGGGCAATCTAGGGAAACTCTCGCATAAGAGGTTCTGATGCTAAACAAGCTCCCATCGTCCATTTCGGCTCTTCTCGACGCTCGTGCCAACGGTCACTCGCTGCCGGCCGGTCTTTACGTCAGAGAAGACGTGTTCGAAGCAGACATCGACGTCTTCTTCCACAATCACTGGATCTGTGTCGGTCTCGATTGCGATGTCCCCGAACCCGGCGACGCCACGGTGATCGATATCGGCAGGACGAGCCTGATCCTTCTGCGCGACGATGACGGAGAAATTCGCGTCCTGCACAATGTCTGCCGCCATCGCGGCTCCCGCCTTCTCGATCCGGGCAAAACGATCGTCTCAAAACTTGTCTGTCCCTATCACACCTGGACATACGAACTGACGGGTGAGCTCAGCTACGCGCCTCACATGGGCAAGGACTTCGACAAGGAGTGTCGGAGCCTTAAGCCCGTCACTTTCAAGTCGATCGGCGGACTGATTTATGTCTGTCTTTCCGACAATCCGCCCGAGGACATCGCTCTCCTCGAACAGGCCATGACCGAGCGCCTTGCCCCCTACGACATCCGGAACGCGAAGGTTGCCTTCCAAACCGATGTCATCGAGGATGGCAACTGGAAGCTCACGATGGAAAACAATCGCGAATGCTACCATTGCTCCGCGAACCATCCGGAGCTCTGCGTCTCCTTCGTCGACCTCGACTTCGGCTTCGACCCGGAGACGCTGAGCCCGGAGGATCGCGAACAGGCCGAGGAGCATTTCAGGCTGTATGAAGAGCAGACGAAGGCGTGGGAGTCTGACGGCTTCCCCTCGGCTGCCGTCGAGCAGCTCGCCGATTGCGCCACCAACTTCCGCACCCAGCGGCTGATCATATCAGGCGCCGGTGAATCCCAGACCCACGATGCCACCGCCGCGTCCTCCAAGCTTCTTGGCCACATGACCCGCAAGGATCTCGGCGACATGCATCTTTGGGGCCACAACAGCTGGAACCACTTCATGGGCGACCATGCCGTGGTGGCAACCGTCATTCCGCTCTCCGCAGGCAAGACACTGGTCAGAACCAAGTGGCTGGTCCACAAGGACGCCGTCGAAGGCGTGGATTACGATCTCGACAAGCTGACGGATGTCTGGGTGGCGACGACCGACCAGGACGCCGATCTGGTTGCGCGCTCTCATGCCGGCGCGACGGATCCCGCCTACCAGCCGGGCCCGTATTCCCGCTTCTCCGAAACGAACCTCGACAAGTTCGCCAACTGGTACATCGACCGGATGCGCGCCCATGGATACTAGGAGTCCACAGACGCCCCTAGCCAGGGCCGCCCTTCATGACGTCTGGAATCCCGAGGAGGACGACGCGCTCGTCTGCCTCGACGTCCAGCAGGAGACCCACGACGTCAAAACATTCACCTTCGCCTCCCATGAGGGCAAGCGGTTTGCGTTCAAGGCCGGGCAGTATTTTCTGTTCGACCTCGAACACAACGGAGAGGCCGAAAACAGGTGCTACAGCATCTCCTCCTCGCCGCATCGGACGAACGCCTTCTCGGTGACGGTGAAGCGCGTTCCCGGCGGAAAGATCTCCAACTGGCTTCACGACACCCTGGTTCCCGGGGCATCAGTCAAGGCGAACGGCCCGCTCGGCCATTTCGTCAGGCCCGAGACGTCGGGACGTCAGCTTCTGCTTTTGTCCGGCGGATCCGGCATCACCCCCGTCATGTCCATCCTGCGTGAGATCGCCGACAGTTGCGAACCCGCCGACGTCGTCTTCATGCATGCCGGCCGGACGCCGCAGGATCTGATCTTTCGCGACGAACTGGCCTGCATCGCCCGCAGGCTGAAAGGCCTTCGCCTCCATTTCCTCCCGGAGACCGTAGCCGGCGAGCCGTCCTGGCCCGGTCTGACCGGTCGCATTTCGAAAGACTACATCCGGCTTGCGGTTCCCGATATCGCCGACCGAACCGTGATGTGCTGCGGCCCCGCCCCGTTCATGGCCGCCGCACGCACCATTGCCGCCGAGCTCGGCGTCGCCGCCTCGAATTACCTGGAGGAAAGTTTCGACGCCGCGGTGATCGACGAAGCCGAGATCCCTGCGGTCCAGGAGGCAGCGGCGAGGATCTTTCAGGTCACCTTCTCGAAGCAGGCCCGCAGCATCGAGGTAACAGGCGACCAGAGCGTGCTTTCTTGCGCGAAGAAGTCAGGCGTCAGGATCCCGTCCTCCTGTGCGAATGGCGTCTGCGGCACCTGCAAGTCGAAGCTGACGTCAGGCACGGTCGACATGAACCACAATGGCGGAATCCGTCAGAGGGAAATCGACGCCGGCTTCTTCCTGCCGTGCTGCTCAAAACCACTCAGCGATCTGGTCATCGAGCGCTGAACGCCGGCCACGTCACTCCCCATAACAGGCACTTGCTTAGATGTTGCAAGATCGCGAGTTCAGTGCGTTCTCAAAGCGGCTGCTCGATGCTGTGAGGGGGTCTGCCCAAATGTGCGCTTGAAGGTTCTCGTGAATTGCGAGGCGTTTTCAAAGCCGACGTCCAGCGCGATCTCGATCATCGGCGCCTTCGACTGGGCAAGGATCGATTTCGCCCGCTCCATACGAACACGATTATAGGCCTTGGCGGGAGACATTCCCGTCTTGTCGATGAAGATCCTCTCCAACTGCCGCCGTGACAGGCCAACCGTGGCGGCAAGCTTCTGTATAGACATGCTGCCATCGACGAACTGTTCCATCGTAATCATCGCCGCCTTGACGCGGGCGTCGTCATAGTCGTCGTAGAGCGGACGCCGGGGCTGTATGTCCGCTGAAGTCCGGGCCTTTTCGATCTGAAGGACCTCCAGCGCATTTCGTTCGGCGTCGCGGCTGATACATTTCCTGACCAGCAACGCCGCCATGTCGGCCGAACTGCTACCGCCTGCGCACGATCCGCGCTGGCGATCGAGATTGAAGAGCCGGTCGGAACGAACGCTGAGGTCAGGAAACCGCTCCCGAAACTCCTTGTAATGCAGCCAGCTCACACAGCATTCGTGCCGTTTCATCAGGCCTGCCGCAGCAAGAATGAACGAACCCGTGCACACGCCGATCAGCGGCACCTTCTTGGCGTCGGCCTGCTTGAGAAAGGTGATGGTCTGCTGGTCGACAGGGTTCTCCACCGTCAGAAGGCCGCCGACGACCACGATGTAATCGAACTTCGACGGATCGACGAAATCGGACGTCGGAGCGACCTGGACACCGCAACTCGCGGTGATCAGGTGCCGCGTGCTGCCGATCACCTGCCAGTCTGCAAGGACCCTTCCGGAACGATCCTGCTCGTCGCTGGCAAGCCGCAGCGTGTCCACGAAGAGCGCGAAAGCGGACAGCGTGAACGATCGCGCCAGAACGAAGCCTACCTTGAGCCGACCGGCCGACTTTGCGGCGTCGTCTGCCCGTCGATGCTGCTCGGGTCGCATAGTCATCTCCTTGCCGCTTGTAAGAGCGTGCTCATCGAATCCGAATGACATCCGCTAGAGCATGATGCCGAAAAGTGTGAAGCGGTTTTCGGGCGACATCATGCTCTAACCCTTTAAATTAGAACAGGATTCAGATTTTAGGCCGACCCGGCCTAAAATCATCCTGTTCTAGCGGATCATGATCGTCAATGAAAATGGTTTATCCAATGTTTCCATCGGCTTCGATCCGGCTAGCCTGAGCCGCCGGCAGGCCATCACGGAGTATCTCGATATCCGGAGCGCGGCGTTTTGTCGGGGAGCGCCGGCTCGGCGTTCCCCGGGGTCAATCACGCGGCCAGAACGCCGCTCTTCTTGGCCATCCATGTTGCGATGTAGTCCATCAGGCCAGGGTTTAGGCAATCGTAAGGCTCGAGACCTGATGTCCTCAACTGCGCCCTGACGGCGTCCATCTTCGCGGGGTCGAAGCCGCTTTCGATGATCGACGACACGAAGGCCGCAAAGCCCGGCTTCGCCCAGCCGCTCTCCTGAAAGCGTTCCGGATGGACGAACGACAATCCTTGGAACGGATGTTCGCGCACGACCGGCCCATACATATGCACGCCGCACTCCTTGCAGGCGTGGCGCTGGATCAAGGCGGTGGAATCGACGACGGCGAGCTTATCGCCATTCTCCTGAACTTCGACGCTTTCGGTCGGCGCGACCGCCACGACTGAAAAGACGAAGCCCTCGGGCTTCCAGCACTTCGTGCAGCCGCAGGCATGATTATGGGCGATATCGCTCTTGATCCTGACCCTCACGGGGTTGCTGGCGCACTTGCAGACGAGCGTCCCGCCTGCGAAAGCTGCGTCAGTCGCCCGAAAGCCTGAATCCACTGCCGGATGTATGGCTATGCTGGTCATGGGTTTCTCCTCCCCTTCTGGGCCGTTTGCGATATGCCCGGCCAAGCTCTGCAATCAGTCTCCCAATCTCCGCGCGTGCCAGCGCAGATGGTCTTCCATGAATGTCGAAATGAAGAAGTAGGAGTGGCCGTAGCCTTCCTGCATGCGAAGCCGCAGGCTGATGCCGGCCGTCTCGCAGGCCTGCCTGAGCTCTTCGGGGCGCAATCCATCCTCCAGGAAGCTATCCGCCGTGCCCTGGTCGACGAGGAATTCCGGGAACCGGTGCCCGTCTTCGATCAGCGAGCAGGCATCGTATGCCCGCCAGGCCGTTTCATCCGATCCGAGGTATTTCCGGAATGCCGGCTTTGACCAGCCGGAGACCGAGGGATGGCTGATCGGCGCGAAGGCCGAGCAGCTGCCGAAGCGTCCGGGGTTCTTGAGCGCAATTGTGATCGCGCCGTGTCCGCCCATCGAGTGACCGAAGATGCCCTGTCGCGTCATGTCGACCGGAAACTCGGCCGCGATAAGCTTGGGCAATTCATCGACGACGTAGCTGTACATCCGATAGTTCTGTGCGAATGGCGGCTCGGTGGCGTCGACGTAGAAGCCGGCACCCTTGCCGAACTGCCAATCGCCAGGTTCGTCCGGGACGGCATCGCCGCGCGGACTGGTGTCGGGGCAGACGACAACCATGCCGAGTTCTGCGGCTAGACGCCGATACTCTCCCTTTTCCATGACGTTCGCATGGGTGCAGGTCAGACCGGAAAGGTACCATAGAACCGGCAGCTTGCGTGCTTTGGCCTGCGGCGGCAGGAATACCGCAAAGGTCATGTCGCAGTCACAGACCTCCGAGCGATTGATGTAAACGCCTTGGGTGCCGCCATGAGAATTTTCGGTCGAGATCGTCTTCATGGCTTAGTACACGACCACGCCGCGGATGCTTTCGCCCTTGTGCATCAGCTCGAAACCCTTGTTGATGTCTTCGAGCGGCATGGTGTGGGTGATCATCGGATCGATCTGGATCTTGCCCTGCATGTACCAGTCGACGATCTTCGGCACATCGGTGCGGCCGCGGGCGCCGCCGAAGGCGGTGCCCATCCAATTGCGGCCGGTGACCAGCTGGAACGGACGGGTGGAGATTTCCTGGCCGGCGCCGGCAACGCCGATGATAATCGACTTGCCCCAGCCGCGGTGCGATGCTTCCAGCGCCTGACGCATCACCTTGGTGTTGCCGGTGCAGTCGAAGGTGTAGTCGGCGCCGCCGATCAGATCGCCGTGGCGCTTCGTCAGGTTGACGAGATAGGGCACGATGTCGTCGCCGACCTCCTTCGGATTGACGAAGTGGGTCATGCCGAACTTTTCGCCCCAGGCCTTGCGGTCAGGGTTGATATCGACGCCGATGATCATGTCGGCACCGGCAAGCTTCAGGCCCTGCAGCACGTTGAGGCCGATACCGCCGAGCCCGAAGACGATGGCCGTCGCGCCCATCTCGACCTTGGCGGTGTTGATGACCGCACCGATGCCGGTGGTCACGCCGCAGCCGATGTAGCAGATCTTGTCGAACGGCGCGTCGGGATTGACCTTGGCAAGGGCGATCTCCGGCAGCACGGTGAAGTTCGAAAAGGTCGAGCAGCCCATATAGTGATGGATCTTGTCCTTGCCGATCGAGAAGCGCGAGGTGCCGTCCGGCATCACGCCCTGGCCCTGGGTCGCGCGAATCGAGGTGCAGAGATTGGTCTTGCGCGAGGTGCAGGAATAGCATTCGCGGCATTCCGGGGTGTAGAGCGGAATGACGTGGTCGCCCTTCTTCACTGAGGTGACGCCCGGACCGACATCGACGACGATGCCGGCGCCTTCATGGCCGAGGATCGCCGGGAAGAGACCTTCCGGATCGGCGCCCGACAAAGTGAAATCATCGGTGTGGCAGATGCCCGTCGCCTTGACCTCCACCAGCACTTCGCCGGCCCGCGGCCCTTCCAGCTGCACGGTCATCACTTCGAGCGGTTTTCCTGCCTGAACGGCAACGGCGGCGCGAACGTCCATTTTGATATCCTTCCTCTTAAATTGAATTCTGATGCTACATATTCGAAGGGGCGGCTTCTCACCGATCTGCTGCTGCGTCACAGCCGAGATTTCATGCTCTCGCCTTCGCGCTTTTCATTCATCTCAGGCTCATTGTCGCCAAGGACCCCATCACCTCTCCCGCTCAACCTGGCACCAGACCGCTAGCAGCGGCCGGGCTGTGCATCTTATCGCGAAGGATTCGCCGGCGTCATTCGCAAAGACCGTACCGATATCGGCGGAGAACCACTCGGAATCGCCAAGACGGATTTCACCCGGCGAAAGCAGAATGAAGGCGCGGGGCTGCGTCTGAACATGGTCGGGAAATCTTGTATAGCGATCCATATAGATCACGCCGACCCTGAGATCGGCGCGTTCCTCCATGCCGCCGGGACCGACCAAGACTGCATGGGAGTGCGTATTGCCAAAATTCAGGCTTGCGAACGGACCGGAGCGGCCGCGTCTCCAGAGCAGCTTATCGGCGAGACTCTGGAACTGGCCGGCGATCGCCTCGTATTTCCGTCCCGATTTTGCAAGATGGCCGATGGCGTCATCAAGCCCTTCCGGCGCACCGGGAAGAGGCCCGCCCTCCGGACGCACCTTGCCGGTCTTGAGCAGTCTCTGGAGGACCTTGCCCGCGACGAAGCTGGCAACGGCAGGAGCCTCGGCCGACAACATCAGCCCGCCGACATCATTGAGGAATTCCTGCAACGGCCGAGAACGTCTTTCCCTCCCGATGTCGTGCAGCCGTATGTATGCCGGCTTCTCGTCATCGTGCAGGAGAAGGTCGGCACCAGGTTTGATTGGACGTCCCACGACGCGCGCCACGTTCGGTCTCCCCCGCTAGAGCGCCTTTTGCAATTCCGGCAGGGCGTCGAAGAGATCGGCGACCAATCCGTAGTCGGCGACCTGGAAGATCGGCGCCTCCTCGTCCTTGTTGATGGCGACGATCACCTTCGAATCCTTCATGCCGGCCAGATGCTGGATGGCGCCTGAAATGCCGCAGGCGATATAGAGCTGCGGCGCGACCACCTTGCCGGTCTGGCCGACCTGCCAGTCGTTCGGCGCATAACCGGCATCGACGGCGGCTCTGGATGCACCGACGGCAGCGCCGAGCTTGTCGGCCAGCGGCAGGATGACCTCCTTGAACTTCTCCGCCGAGCCGAGCGCACGGCCACCGGAAATGATGATTTTGGCAGAGGTCAGTTCCGGGCGATCGGAGGCCGACAGCGCGTCCCTGACGAAGGTCGACAGTCCCGGATCGGAAACCGCCGGGATCCCTTCGACGGTGGCCGAACCACCCTCCGGCGCAGAGGCGAAGGATGCGGTGCGCACGGTGATGACCTTCTTGGCATCGCTCGCCTGTACCGTCTGGATGGCATTGCCGGCATAGATCGGCCGCTTGAAGGTATCGGACGAGATCACCTCGATGATCTCCGAGACCTGGGCAACGTCGAGAAGAGCAGCGACGCGCGGCAGAACATTCTTGCCGACCGAGGTGGCAGCCGAGATAATCGTGTCGTAGCTTCCCGCCAGCGAGACGATCAGGTCGGCCAGCGGTTCGGCCAGATTGTTGGCGAGTTCATCGCTTTCGGCCAGCAGCACCTTGGAGACGCCGGCAAGCTTGGCGGCGGCATCGGCAGCAGGCTTGGCAGCCTTGCCGGCAACCAGCACATGCACGTCACCGCCGATCTTTATCGCTGCCGTCAGCGCCTTGGCGGTCTGATCGGACAGGCTTGCATTGTCGTGGTCAGCCAGAAGAAGAATGGTCATGATGATGGCTCCTGTTCCAGGCTGATTACAGCACGCCGGCTTCGTTTTTAAGCTTGTCGATGAGTTCGGCGACCGACTTGACCTTGACGCCGGCCTTGCGGCCCGACGGCTCCTCGGTCTTCAACACCTTGAGACGTGGCGTGGTGGAGACGCCGAAATCGGCCGGGCTCTTCTTGTCGAGCGGCTTCTTCTTCGCCTTCATGATGTTCGGCAGCGAAGCATAACGCGGCTCGTTCAAGCGCAGATCGGTGGTGACGACCGCCGGCAGCTTGATCTCGATCGTCTGCAGGCCGCCATCGACTTCGCGGGTGACCTGAGCCTTGCCGTCCCCGATCTCGATCTTCGAGGCGAAGGTCGCCTGGGCAATTCCCATCAGTGCTGCCAGCATCTGGCCGGTCTGGTTCGAATCATCGTCGATCGCCTGCTTGCCGACGATGATGAGGCCGGGCTGTTCGGCATCGGCGACAGCCTTGAGGATCTTGGCGACGGTGAGCGGCTCGACTTGATCGTCGGTCTCGACCAGGATCGCCCGGTCGGCGCCCATGGCAAGTGCCGTCCGCAGCGTCTCCTCAGCCTTGGCAAGACCGATCGAAACGACCACCACTTCCTCGCACTTGCCGGCTTCCTTCAGACGCAGCGCCTCTTCTACCGAGATCTCGTCGAACGGGTTCATCGACATCTTCACATTGGCAAGCTCGACACCCGTGCCGTCCGGCTTCACCCGGATCTTCACGTTGTAGTCGACAACCCGTTTGACTGGGACGAGAATCTTCATGGGCAACCCCCCTTTATTTCTAAACTGCTGGCCGTTCGGCAAGTAATGCCCAGAAGGCGAAGAGCGGCGTGTCGAGCGACCTCATGGCATGCTTGATGCCAGGGACATTGTAGAAGGATCCGCCGATACCAGGCGAAAACCAGTTCCCTTCCCCCTGCTGGAACTCTCCCTCGGAAAGCACGAGATAGACTTCCTCGGGCGAATGGTCGTGATCGGGATAACGCACGTGGGGCGCCATCAACGTCACGCCGATCCACAGGTCGCTCCGCTCCTCTAATCCTCCCGGGCCGATAATCATCGCATTGGCATGCCCATCGACAAAATTGTCGCTGGCCGTGTGGTCATACTTGGTGCGCCGACGCCATTCAAGCATTGGCTCGATGCCTTTGAACCCCTCGATCAAACGCATCAGCGAAGGATAGGACGTATCGACGGAAAGCGCCACATCAAGGAGAGCGCACACAGGCAATCGGCCTCCCTCGCCCGCACGCGCGGTTCCCGGGCGCTCCAGCGCCGCAGAAATCTGACGAATCGAGCGGCGAGCCTCCGGGGTATTCGTGAACTGGTCGAAAGCCACGGAAGCCGCATCCAGGAAAATCTGGAGGCTTTCATTGCGTAAACTCATGTCATCACCTCCCGAGACCCACTCTTGCGATCAGATATCTTTCGCGATGCGCAGCCCGTCATAGACGGCGGCATGCGTGTTGCGAGCGGCGACCGCGTCGCCGATCCGGAACAGCTGGAACTTGCCATCAGGATTGCGGATCACGGACTGAGGTTCTCCGGAAAGAAGCTGGTCGTGCGACATCTCGCCGAGATTGCTCGAGCTGGGTTTCAGTTCGAAATAGAGTTCGTCGAGCGGAATGGTCCCATGATTGACGACGATCTGGTCGAAGCTGTGCTGCCTGGCAATCCCACCGTAATCGCTGCCGACATGGGCGACGAGCTGGTTGCCGCTCTTTTCGACGGCTTCCAGACGGTAGGTGACGGTGAAGGTCACGTCATGCTTCTGGAGAGACCGCATATAGGGCACCAGGTTCATGGCCATGACTTCGGGCGCGAAGGACCGGTCCGGCGTCATGATCTCGACCTTGGCGCCTGCCTTGGCGAGAAACTCGGCCGCCTGAAGGCCGGCATGATCGCCGGCATCGTCGAAGATCAGCACGTTCGTTCCAGGCTTCACGTCGCCGGAGATAATGTCCCATGACGAGACTACCAGCTCATTGCCGCTCGTGAGAACCTCGGTATGTGGCAGGCCGCCGGTCGCGATGATGACGACATCGGGGTTCTCTGCCTCGATGGTGTCGGCTTCCGCCCAGGTGTTGAAGTGGAAGGTGACGTCGTATTTTTCGCACTGGCTCATGCGCCAGTCGATGATGCTGATCATTTCCCTGCGGCGCTCGCTTTGAGCAGTGAGCCGGATCTGACCGCCGGGATTGTTCGCTGCTTCGAAAACGACGACCTGGTGGCCGCGTTCTCCGGCGACGCGCGCCGCTTCCAGGCCGGCCGGGCCGGCGCCGACGATGACGACCTTTTTCTTGGCGCCAGCCTTCGCCACGATATGCGGCATGGTCAGTTCGCGGCCGGTGGCGGCATTGTGGATGCAGAAGGCCGCCCCGCCCTGGTAGATGCGATCGAGACAGTAATTGGCGCCGACGCAGGGACGAATATCGTCTTCCCGCTTTTCGATGATCTTGCGGACGATATGCGGGTCGGTCATGTGGGCGCGGGTCATGCCGATCATGTCGACTTTGCCGGAGGCGATCGCGTGGCGCGCGGTGGCGACGTCAGGGATTTTCGCCGCGTGGAAGGTCGGAAAGTTGGTTGCGGCGCGAATTTCCCCGGCGAAATCGAGATGCGGTGAATTCGCCATGCCCTGGATCGGGATCACGTCAGTGAGGCCCGCATCGGTATCGATGTGGCCGCGAATGACGTTCAGGTAATCGATGAGGCCGCTTTCCTTCAGGCGCTTGGAGATTTCCAAGCCTTCGGCCTTGCCGGTACCGCCCGGAAGACATTCGTCGGCGGTATAGCGCACGCCCAGAATGAAGTCGTTCCCCACTCTTTGCCGGATCGCCTTGAAGACGTCGAAACAGAAGCGCAAACGGTTATCGAGCGAGCCGCCGTAGGGACCGTCGAGTTCGTTGGTAAGCGGCGACGTGAACTGGTCGATCAGATGGCCGTAGGCCTCCAGTTCGACACCGTCCATGCCGCCCGCCTTCATGCGTTCCGCAGCGTCGGCGAAATCCTTGATGATGCGCTCGATGTCCCAATCTTCCACCTTCTTCGGGAAGGCGCGGTGGGACGCCTCGCGCTGATGCGATGGGGCGACCACAGGCAGCCAGTCGCCCTTGTCCCAGCGCGTGCGCCGGCCGAGATGGGTGAGCTGGATCATGATCGCAGCCCCCTCTTCATGCACGGCGTCGGTCATTTCCCGGATCCAGGGCACGATCTCGTCCTTGTAGGCGAGCAGGTTGTTGAAGACCGGCGGGCTGTCCCTGGACACCGCAGCCGAGCCGGCCGTCATCGTCAAGGCCACGCCGCCCTTTGCCCGCTCCACCGTATAGGCGCGATACCTGTCCTTCGGCATGCCGTCTTCCGGGTAGGCCGGCTCGTGGGAGGTGACGATGATACGGTTGCGCAGCGTCAGATGCTTGAACTGGTAGGGCTGAAGAAGGGGATCGTTCGACATGGGCCGTGGTTCCGGATTAAAAACGTCAGAGGAAACGCTAAGCACAATGTACATATGTGTCAACATTGAAAACAATTGGGTCGCTATTTTCGACACTGGTGTACATTTTTCTTGTGCGCCGCCTCCCAATTTGATAGGAAATAATCCATGGATCAGGCTCTGAACGACACTGGCTGGCGCGGTTCACAGGAGGGATGGCTGGAAGCGGCGTACCACTCGCTGCTGGAATCCGGCGTGGATTCGGTGAAAATTCTGCCGCTTGCGAAGAAGCTCAACCTCTCGCGCACGAGCTTCTACTGGTTTTTCAAGGACCGGGAGGAACTGCTGGCCGGGCTCGTGGCGCGCTGGCGCGATAAAAACACCGGCAACATCGTCAAGCAGTCCGAAGCCTACGCGGAATCGCTTGCCGAGGCGATGCTCAACGTCTTCGACTGCTGGCTCAACAATGATCTGTTCGACGCCAGGTTCGAATTCGCCGTGCGCAGCTGGGCACTGCAGTCCGACGAGATTCTCGCCGAGGTCCGGCAAGCCGACCAGCTCCGGCTTGATGCGCTCAAGCGGATGTTTATCCGCTTCGGGCTACCAGAAGCGACATCAGATGTCCGAGCGCGAACAACTTACCTCGTGCAGATCGGATACATCTCTATGCAAGCCAGGGAGGAACTCGCCGTCCGCATGAAACGGATTCCCGAATATATCGCCATCTACACCGGCGAAGTGCCGCAGCAAAGGGAGCTCGATCGCTTCTTCTCGCGGCATGGCTACAGGCCGGGTTAGGGAAAGCGGGATGAGCGTTTCCTTGAGGATCGGGATCATTGGCGGCGGCGGCTGGCTTGGCGGAGCAATCGCCGGCTCGATCCTAGATGCCGGCCTGGTCGAACCTCGAAATCTCTCCCTCTCCTATCGCAGCGAGCAGCCGCGCCGCTTCCCGAATTCTTTCCTGACCACCGACAATCAGGCGCTTGCCGATCGCTCGGACGTGATCGTCCTTTCCGTCCGTCCCGATGACTGGCATGCTCTTGATGTCGATGCTGGCGGCAAGCTCGTCGTCTCAGTCATGGCCGGCATCCGCCTGCACGCACTTTCCGAGCGCCACAACACCGATCGCGTCGTCCGCGCTTTGCCCAATGCCGCCGCCGAAGTGGCCAAGTCCTATACGCCGTGGATTGGCGCGAGCGATGTCACCGAAGACGACCGAGCCCTCGTCCGCGCGATTTTTCAGGCATGCGGATCTGAGGACGAGGTCGCAAGGGAAAGCGACATCGATTACCTCACCGGCCTTTCCGGGTCTGGACCGGCATTCCCGGCGCTGCTCGCCGCCGCCATGATGCGCGACGCCGTCGCCAATGGCCTGCCGGCGGAGATTGCGCGCCGCGCCGTCAACACGGTGATCACGGGCGCCGGCCGCCTGTTGGAGCGCCAAGACGAATCTCCTGACGATGTCGTTCAAACCTTTCTTGGCTATCGCGGCACCACTGCGGCGGCCATCGAAGGCATGCGCGCTGCCGGGTTCGACGCTTCGGTTGCGGAGGGACTATCGGCAGCATTCAAGAAATCGGTGAGTATGGGAGACGCTTCCTGACAACCGTTGGAGTGGGTCCTGCGGCGCCCCGCTCAGCAAAACCGGCCGCTAAACAGAGGGAACGAGAATGAAAAAACTACTCGCATCGACATGTCTGACGTTCGGCCTGATTGGCGGGGCGTCTTTCGCCAGCGCCGCCGAATGCGGCACGGTGACCATCGCCAGCATGAACTGGCAGAGTGCAGAGGTTCTCTCCAACCTCGACAAGTTCATCCTAAACGAAGGTTATGGCTGCGCAGCGGAAATCACCGTCGGCGATACCGTCCCGACGATTACCTCGATGGCCGAAAAGGGCCAGCCGGATATCGCGCCGGAAGCCTGGATCGACCTGCTGCCCGACGTCGTCAAAAAGGGAACCGATGAAGGCCGGATCGTCCAGGTCGGCTCCCCCTTGCCCGATGGCGGCGTCCAGGGCTGGTGGATTCCCAAATATCTGGCCGACGCCCATCCCGATATCAAGACCATCGGCGACGTGCTGAAGCATCCGGAACTCTTCCCCGCTCCTGAGGATGCGAAGAAGGGCGCCATCTACAACGGTCCGCAGGGCTGGGGCGGCACCGTGGTGACCACGCAGCTCTACAAGGCCTTCGAAGCCGACAAGGCCGGCTTCACCCTCGTCGATACCGGCTCGGCTGCCGGCCTCGATGGTTCGATCTCCAAGGCTTACGAACGCAAGGAAGGCTGGGCCGGTTATTACTGGGCGCCGACCGCGCTGCTCGGCAAGTATGAAATGGTCAAGCTCGAAGCCGGCGTGCCGAACGACGCCGCCGAATGGAAGCGCTGCAACACCGTCGCCGATTGCCCCGATCCGAAGCCGAATGCATGGCCGGTCGACAAGATCGTCACCCTCGTTGCAAAGCCTTTCTCGGAAAAGGCCGGGCCTGAAGTCATGGACTACCTGACGAAGCGCTCCTGGAGCAATGACACGGTCAACAAGCTGATGGCGTGGATGACCGACAACCAGGCGACCGGCGAGGACGGTGCCAAGCACTTCCTCAAAGAAAACAAGGACCTCTGGACCAAGTGGGTCTCGCCTGAGGCAGCCACGAAGATCGAAGCGGCTCTCTAGAACAGGATGATTTTAGGCCTGTTCGGCCTAAAATCTGAATCCTGTTCTAAGTTAAATAGTGAGAGCATGATGTCGTCCGAAAACCGCTCACACTTTTCGGCATCATGCTTACGCCGACTACTGCGGTGCGCTTAATGCGCACCGCCTCTCGCTGCCGATAAAATCAAAAAGACTGCCACGGCTCTTTGAAGAAAAAGGGGAACCGAATGGAATGGTTTTATAAATTCCCGCATATGGATGACGATGCCCTTCGCAATCTGAAGAAGGCGATCGATGACGGTTTTCGCGCATTTACCCGCAGCTACGGCGACGCGATCGAAAGCCTGTTCTCGCCGCTGCAGCATTTCCTGATCGCCGCCGACCGCTTCATGACGCAGACGCCGTGGCCGATCATTACGGCAATCATCCTTGTCATCGCATGGTTTGGGAGCCGCAGCCTGAAGATCGTCCTTGGCTGTCTCGTCACACTGCTGTTGATCGGCTATTTCGACATGTGGGACGATACGATGCGGACGGTCTCGATGATCTTCGTCTGTACCGTTCTCTCCATCGCCATCGGCATTCCGATGGGGATATTGATGGCGCGTTCCGACCGGCTGCAGCGCGTTATCAACCCGATCCTCGACGTCATGCAGACGATGCCGAGCTTCGTCTACCTGATCCCTGTCGTCATGCTGCTCGGCATCGGCAAAGTGCCGGGACTGATCGCCGTCGTCATCTACGCCATCCCGCCGATGATAAGGCTGACCGACCTCGGCATCCGCCTGGTCGACAAGGACGTGCTCGAGGCAGCCGATGCGTTCGGAACGTCGAGCTCGCAGAAGCTGTTCAAGGTCCAGCTGCCGTTGGCGCTTCCCACCATCATGGCCGGCATCAACCAGACCATCATGATGGCGCTCGCCATGGTGGTCGTCGCCTCGATGATCGGCGTCCAGGGCCTTGGCCAGCCGGTTCTGAAGGCCATCGCCAACCAGTACTTCACCCTGGGTATTTTCAACGGCCTTGCCATCGTCGGCATTGCCATCATCTTCGACCGGGTCAGCCAGGCATATGGCAAGCGGCTCCAGAAGCATCGGGAGATCGTCCATGGCTGATCATCGTTTCGGCGGCATCAAGATTCGCCATCTCTACAAGATCTTCGGTCCCAATCCTGCCGCTCATGTCGATGCCGTCCAAAAGGGATTGTCGAAGACCGAGCTCAACGAAAAGCACGGCCACGTGCTGGGCCTGAAAGATATCAATGTCGAGATACCCTCGGGCCGCATCCAGGTCATCATGGGCCTTTCGGGCTCGGGCAAGTCGACGCTCATCCGCCACATCAATCGCCTGATTGATCCGACCGCTGGCGAAGTGCTGGTCGACGGCGTCGATGTCGTGAAAATGAACGAGACCGAATTACGGGCGTTTCGTCGGCACCAGACGGCAATGGTGTTTCAGAAGTTCGCGCTTCTGCCGCATCGGAATGTTCTCGACAATACCATCTTCGGCCTCGAAGTGCAGGGCATGGAGCGCTCGAAAGCCGCCGACGTCGCCATGGGGTGGCTGGAGCGGGTCGGCCTGAAGGGCTTCGAGAGCAAATATCCCAACCAGCTATCGGGCGGCATGCAGCAGCGCGTCGGGCTGGCGCGAGCCCTCTCGAACGATGCGCCGGTTCTGCTGATGGACGAGGCCTATTCGGCGCTCGACCCTTTGATCCGCACCGATATGCAGTCGGTCCTTCTCGACATTCAGAAGGAGATCAAGAAGACCATCGTCTTCATCACCCATGACCTCGATGAGGCCCTTCGGCTGGGCGACCAGATTGCGATCCTGCGCGATGGCGAAGTCATCCAGCAGGGCACCAGCCAGGACATCGTTCTGCGTCCGGCAGACGCCTACATCGCCAACTTCGTCAAGGAGGTCAATCGAGGCCGGGTCATCCAGGTCGATGCCGTCATGACATCCTTGCATTCCGGTGCGGCGCCAGGCGGATTGACGATTGCATCAGGCACGACCGTCGAAGATGCCGTCCGCATCCTGGCATCGGCGGCGCACGACGACGCCAGGGTGGTTTCACCGTCCGGGGAAGCGTTGGGGCTTGTCACCTTCCGCCAGCTCGCGGGCGCGATGGTAAACTCGCAGGAGGCGGCTACCCGACGCGACAGCGCCCTCTCGGTCGCACTCTGAAGCTGCGCTTGCGGCCGTCTCTCCGTTTCGTTGGCGACACCGATATCAAGCACGTCGCCATCTCAGGAGCTGGAAAGTCGGCCGCCGGAGACAGAACAATGCCCGCGAGCGTCGCGCAAACCGATAGTCTTGACGTCGACATAGGCGTGCTGGAAACGATCCGTCGCTTATGCCTTCAGTGAGAAAATCATTGCTCAGCTCTAAGAACCGAATGCATCGTGTCCCGCGGCATCATGCCGAAGTATCCACTTTCCACAGCTCGTTGCGCAAGACAGCCGGCTTTCAAGCAAGTGCTTACCTATACATTTTGCGCAAGACCAGTCCAGACTGCGTCACGAAAAGCCGATCGGCCGACAATATCGGGACCTGACAATTGCTCCATAGCTAAGGAACAGTAAGATGAAACCCGACCAAGGCCATGATGGTTTGCGGTCCCAAAGCCTAGCCCGTCCATCCTTTACCCCCAAAGGATGGAAGGGATCGTACATACGCACTCCATCCCGTGCGTATGCTTGCATGCCTGTCTGCCTGCCGAAGGCCATCTTTAAGCGGTCCACTAAGAACCTTCGGCAGGCGACTGCGCGGCTCTCGAATGGGGCGCTCTCCATAAGCTTCAGATGATGCGCATCTTGGCCAGATCGCCGCGGTTGAACCTGTGGTGTAGCGGATACAGCTCTAAAATCGCTCCTTCAGCGTAATCGTTTTATCAGCGGGTTGTCGTCATCGCCGGCAGCGTGACGCCTTGCCAATGGCCGCGGGTTCTGTCAGTTCCTGATCTGGATGGGAACTAATGCATTCAACGGGTTGGTCTTTCTGACGTTTACCATGCCCGAATTCGGCCTGCATCAGCTGGCACAAACCGCTGATCTCAATGCCGGTATCACGCGGATATCCACCTGCTCCGCTGTAAGCTGCTGCACTCTATCCAACAATCGTCTAATATACCTCCAAGGCCGCTCATCCATGCCGTTTACAGGCTCTGATGAAGCGCCGCGGCGCAGGACGACCATCCATGACGACTGGCAAGGCTGGCAGAGGTACGTGCACCAATCCGACACTCTCGCCGGCGCCGCGTCGCGCCAGCACCTGCGAGCGGTGGAGAAGGGTATGTCGAAACAGCCACATCGAACAATGGGAGCAGGATGACAGAAAATAGCGCTGCACCATTCTCATTTCGATTTAGCGGTTCGTCCTTCGACAACATGGTCGAAACGCTGGGGGGCGCTTTCGGTGCGTTTGATGCAGAGCCTGTCGGCCGCGCCCGGGACTTCCATTGGGGACTGGATTTCTCCGTCTGCGACAAGGCCGTCCTGCTCACGGGTTATCACGAGGCGGAGTTTCAGTTCAACATCGAGCCGACCGTCGATACGGCGGAGTATCTGTCGATCGTCGTGCCACGCAGCGGCGGCATGGGGGTAACCTACGGGTCCCGCGTCGCCGAGGCCGGGCAAGGAAAATTGCTTCTCTATAACAATTTCGAACCCAATAGCGTTATCATGCATGGGCAATCGAACGTCATAGACGAGTTGCTGATCAACTGGCCTGTCATCCTGCAGACGATCGGCCAGACATTCGAGATGCCGTTCAGCGGCTCTCTCGACCTGCTGCCGGAACTGGATCTGTCGAAGCCAGCCGGTCGGTTGATCGGCAATCTCACGGAAACGATCATCTCAGGCATGCGCGACGATGGCCCCTTGCTGCAATCGCCGATCGCCATGGCGCATATGACGCAGGCGCTGGCCGATCTGGTGGTGCGCCTGGTGCCGCACCGGCTGTCGCATTTCCTGGAGAACGGCCATGCCCTGATCGCCCCCCGGCACGTCCGCAGGGCGATCGAATTCATGCACGCCAATATCGACCAGCCGATCACCATGCCGAAGGTGGCCGAAGCCGCCGGCGTATCCAGCCGGGCGCTCGAGACCGGTTTTCGTGCGTTCAGGGGAACCTCTCCCGCCGCCTATCTGCTGACGCTTCGGCTGCGTGCGGCGCGCCAGGATCTGCTCGATCCCGAGAGCAAGGAGACCATGAAGGCCATCTGCCTCAAATGGGGCTTCTTTCATTTCGGCCGGTTTTCCGCAGTCTATAAAACCACCTACGGAGAATACCCTTCCGACACCAGGAAGCGCGTGATGCGTCGATAATGGCTGTGGCTTCCGGTGAAGAGGCGATTGGCCGACCCCGAACCCAAGCGGTGTTTACGCCTCGTCCCACGGCCGCAATGTGTAGTGCACTCTCATGGTCCTTAGATCCCGCTTCACAATCTGCAGCACCCCTTCGCGTTCCGCCAGGCCGTTGAGCTCCCTGAGCACGAGAGAATGCGCGATCCCCAGCATGCGCGCAAAGGCGCGGCTGTCATGGGCAACCCCCAATTCCGCCGCGACAAGGAGACCCGCCTGGATGGGTGTCAGCCTGTTATCCCTGCCTTGCGCCGCAGCGACGAGAGCGAGAAAGCGATCGATCTCGGGCGCCTCTTCACTCACGCGGCTTGTCGCCGGCGGAAGGACACCATGATCGATTTCGAGGTGGGCGTATCGCTTTCCCTGCCCGCGCTGCCAAGCGGCACGAGCACGTTCAGTTCGGGATAATAACCCGCTATGCTTCCTCGCGGAATGTCATAGGGCACAAAGCGGAAATTCTCAGCGATGCGCTCGATACCGTCATCATGCTCGCCGACCACGTCGACCCGGTCACCGGCCTCGGCATTCATCGCCTTGAGGTCAGCTGGATGAATGAAGATGACCTGCCGTTCCCCATAGACGCCGCGATATCTGTCATCGAGACCATAGACCGTCGTATTGTATTGATCGTGCGACCGGAACGTCTGCAGGGCGAAACGCCCCTCGCCCTTTCGCGCCCGCTGATGCACCGTCTCGTCGGGAAGCGCTTCGCAGGAAAATGATGCCTTGCCTGCCAGAGTATCCCACTCCCGATGGGCCGCCGTGTTGCGCAGGTGGAAACCGCGCGGCTTGCGCAGGCGCGCATTGTAGTTTTCGAAGCCTGGAATAGTCGCCTCGATATGATCGCGGATGCGGTCGTGGTCGTCGGCGAGCTCTGCCCAGCCGACCACGTCGGAGCCGACCGTCGCCTGCGCAATGCCGGCGATGATGGCAACTTCCGAGAGGAGGTGCGGCGAGGCCGGACGATTGATGCCGGCAGACCCATGCACCATGCTCATCGAATCCTCGACGCTCACGAGCTGGGAATTGCCCGCCGTGTTCAGATCCATCTCGGTGCGCCCTAGGCACGGCAGGATGAAGGCCGTCTCGCCGGGCATGAGATGCGAATGATTGGGCTTGGTCGCGATGTGCACCGTCAGCTTCAGCCGCCGCAGCGCCTTTTCAACGAGCGCGCTGTCGGGCGTGGCGCGGGCAAAATTGCCGCCAAGCCCGATGAAGGCCTCAGCCGAGCCGTCGAGCATCGCGCCGATCGCGGCAAGGACATTGTGTCCATGTTCGCGGGGAACAGTGAAGCGGAAGTGCTTCTCCAGCGCATCGAGGATATCGTCCGATGGCTTTTCGTTGATGCCGACGGTGCGGTCGCCCTGCACGTTGGAATGGCCGCGAACCGGGCACAGGCCGGCACCCGGCCGGCCGATATTGCCGCGCAGGAACATGAAGTTGGCGATCTCGCGGATCGTCGCCACGGAATGCAGATGCTGAGTCACACCCATCGCCCAGGTGCAGATGACCCGTTCGGCGTTGATATAGACATCGGCCGCCCGTTCGATCTCCTGCCGGCTCAGTCCCGACTGGTCCTCGATGTCAGCCCAGCTCGTCGCCTCGACCGCCGCCCGGTATTCTGCAAAACCCGCGCAATGTTCGGCGAGAAATGCGTGGTCGAGAACGGAGGGCAGTCCGGCGGCGACGGCTGCGTCTTCCGTGGCCAGCACGGCCTTTGCCATCCCGCGCACCGCGGCCATGTCGCCGCCGAGTTGCGGCTGCAGATAAAGGCTGGCGATGTCAGTCGAACCACCCTTCAGCATCTCGATCTTGTCCTGTGGATCGGAGAAGCGCTCCAGGCCGCGTTCGCGGATGGGATTGAAGACGACGACGCGCGCACCGCGGATCGCCGCCCGGCGCAAGTCGCCGAGCATCCTCGGATGGTTGGTGCCCGGGTTCTGCCCAATCACGAAGATCGCGTCGGCCTCTTCAAAATCCTCCAGCAGCACGGTACCCTTGCCCACGCCGACCGCCTGACGCATGGCGATGCCGCTTGCCTCGTGGCACATGTTGGAGCAGTCGGGAAAATTGTTGGTGCCGTAGACCCGCACGAACAGCTGGTAGAGGAAGGCGGCCTCGTTGCTCGCCCGGCCCGACGTGTAGAATTCCGCCCGGTTGGGATTATCAAGGCCCGTCAGAATGCTGCCGATCTCGGCAAAGGCATCCTTCCACGCGACCGGCAGGTAACGGTCGCTCACCGCATCGTAGCGCATCGGATGCGTGAGGCGGCCGTTGAGCTCCAGTTCATAGTCCGTCAGCTGGCGAAGCTGCGATACAGTCTTTTCCGCAAAGAAGGCGGGCGTGGCCCGTTTCTCCGTCGCCTCCCAGGCGACGGCCTTCACGCCGTTCTCGCAGAACTCGAACGACGATCCGTGCTCCGGATCGCCCCAGGCACAGCCCGGACAATCGAAGCCATCCGGCTGGTTCGCCTTCAGCATGGTCCGCGCCCCTGAAATCGGCATGCCGCTTTGAAGCAAACGCTTGCCGCAGCTCTTCAAAGCGCCCCAGCCGCCGGCTGCTGCCGATTTCTTACCGATGAATTTTGTGTCCATGCGCCCTGTATTGTCAAAGCGGGGAAAACATCAAGGCCGCATGAGCGATGGATCGATAGGAAAAACCTATCAAGGATTCTAACCGACGTCCTTCATGGCATGCCGCTCGTCGGGCGAATGGGCCAGGATGCGATTGCGGCCTTGGGTCTTGGCGTCGTAGAGCGCGGCATCGGCCTCGGTCAGGAGGCGGTTCGGGTTGACCCTCAACGTGACCCCCGTCGCGCAGGATATGCCGATGCTGGCGGTTACCCGTCCGAATTCGCTGCCCGTATGAACGATATTCTCCTGGCTGAGGAGACGCGCGAATTGCTCGGCAACGATCATTGCCCCTTTCGCACTGGTTGCAGGCAGCAGAACCACGAATTCCTCTCCGCCGTAGCGTGCGACGATATCGGCCGGCCGGCTTACCGACTGGCGCAGACACCTGCTGACGATACGCAGGCATTGGTCTCCGGCGGGATGACCATAGGTGTCGTTATATGCCTTGAAGCGATCGATATCGACCATCAGAAGGCTGAACGGCGTGTTTTTCCTGGCGCTGCCGGCGGTCTCACGGGCGAAAGCTTCGTCGAAGGCCCGGCGATTGACCATGCCGGTGAGCCCATCGGTCTCGGCAAGGGACTTCAGCTGCTCCGCCGACAGCCTCAGCGCAATTTCCGCCTGCTTCGTCGCGGTGATGTCGGAGACGACGGCCATCGCCGTGCCGTCTTCCGCAAGCCGTGTCCGGATGCTGCGCCAGTCGCCGTTGTAAAGCTGAACCTCTTCGTCCTTGTTGCTGTGCAGCGCAGCGGTGGCGACCTTGATCCACTCTTCGCAGTCATTGTCCGGGATACCGGTGCGCTCGGCCGTTTCGGCGACGCGGCGGAGGATGTCGCTGATATGCGCGCCAACCACGCGGGCATCTCCGGATAGCGGAAAGGCGGTGCGATACTGGTCGTTGCAAAAAACAAGAAAACCCTTGCTGTCGTACATGGCAATACCATCAGACATGCCGGCCATCGCATGCGACAGCAGGTTCTTGCTTTCGCGCAATTCCCGCTCCAGGACAGTACGCTCCGTCACATCGCGCGTTACGCCGGCAAGGCCGATCACCCGCCCCTGCCTATCCCTCAGCGGCACCTTGGAGGCGAGCAGGGATCTGCCTTCGATATGCTCGACGGAGTCGATCAGAGGCACGCCGGTGTCCATGACCTGCTGTTCGAGATAATACAACCCTTCGGCAAGCGGCCGCGACAGCAGATTAAAATCCGACAATCCGGTCATCTCTGCCGTCGTCTTGAAACGATAGAGGCGGATCATATTTTCGTTGACGGTGATGAACCGGCTGTTTCGGTCCTTCACGTAGAGATAGTCGGGCGACTGCGAAAATGCGGTCACCAATATGCTTCGTTCCAGCGCCCATTGCTGCGTCTTCAACAGAATGAAACCACACAGCACAGTCGCCAGGCAATTCAATACGGTCATAGGCAGACCGATGATGGCCAGCACGCGGGCGTGCACCAGGGTAGGAAGCGTTGCCATCGATACAACAAGTACGCCGCCGAGTGCGAGGCTCAGCAGCGCAACGTCCATCAGCGCGGGAGATCTTTTGCGGATCCAGACATTGGCAACCAGGCCGATGCCGGTCGCGGCGGAAATTGCTACGATCCCGTCGATCATTGCTACGCCGCCGACACAGAAGCGGAAGGCCATTGCCATTAACACCGCAAAAGCCGCCGCGATCGGTCCGCCAAACATGCCCGCCAAAGCAAGCGGCGAGAAGCGCAAGTCGATATAGAGGCCAGGATTGAATTCGACGGCCAGCAATATCGATCCGATCGAGGCGGCGCCGGCTACGATTCCGAAGGCGATTTTTTCCTGTGTGGCCGAACGACGCTGAAATTGGATCGAGAAATGCGCCCAGAGCGAAATCGCCAGGCACACGAATGACAGGTTGCCACCGAATTGCGTCCAGATGCCATTCACTGCGTTGGATCCACCTTCCAATACATGTACCGAACCAATCATAAGGCGACACTGGTTTGAGCTTCGTTAAATCGGAGACCTATCGGGCTAGATTCGTTCGCACATGCGTCTCCAGGCCAGTCGGCAGCATCATGTCCGCAACGCCCTGCGGTTCAACGACTAGCACTCGATGCGGTAAGGCATGCTTAACAACCGCATCCTGTGCCTCAGGACCCGTATCCAGATAGCGCAATAGTTGCGCTATCTGGATACGGTTGCCCAATCGGACTATTTATTGCCAAGTGAAAACGGTCGTAAAGCTAAGACGGAGATCGCCCCGCTACTTTTCGCAACGCGCCCTCAGTCACCATCCCGCTCGCCGGCTCATTCGTTACTTGCAGATCGCCGCCGCCAAGAAGCCGCGCATCGCATCGCCATAGGGCGGCCGCATCATGTATTCCGCTTCCACCATCCTGCTCTGGTGATAGACGGCGCGCGGATGCGAGAAGGCGAGGAAGCCGAACTTGCCGTGATAGGCACCCATGCCCGAGTGGCCGACGCCGCCGAAGGGCAGGCCTTCCGCCGTGACGTGGCTCATGCAGTCGTTGACCGTCACCCCGCCGGAGGTCGTATTGTCGAGAACGCGGGCCTCCTCCTGCTGATCCTGGCTGAAATAATAGAGAGCGAGCGGGCGCGGCCTGGCATTGATACGATCGATGACGTCGGCGATATCGCGATAGGGAAGGACCGGCAACACCGGTCCGAAGATTTCTTCCTGCAGCACGCGCATCTCTTCCGTCGGATCGAGTATTAAGGTCGGAGGCATGCGGCGAGCCGATTGCTGGGAGAAATTCTCTGCCGCCGGGTTGATCTCGACGACCCTCGCGCCCTTGGCCCTGGCATCGTCGATCAGGCCCTGGATGCGGGCGTGATGGCGGGCATTGACGATCGAGGTGTAATCAGGATTTTCCTTCAGCGCCGGATACATCGCGCCGACCGCCGCGACCGCGTGTTCCGCAAAGGCCTTGACGCTTTCCTCGGGCACATAGACATGGTCCGGCGCCAGGCAGATCTGGCCGGCGTTCAGCGTCTTGACGGTCATGACGCGGCGTGCCGCGTCTGCGAGGTCGGCCGAGCGGCCGACGATAACGGGCGACTTGCCGCCGAGCTCAAGCGTCAGCGGCGTCAGGTTTTCCGCCGCCGCGCGCATGACATGATGGGCGATCGCCGTTCCGCCGGTGAAGATCAGATGGTCGAAGGAAAGCGATGTAAAGGCCGTGCCCGTCGCCGGTCCGCCCTGAACGACTGATATTTCCGTTTCGTCGAAGGCGCCGGCAATGAGGTCCGCCATCAAGGCGGCCGAAGCCGGCGTTACCTCAGACGGCTTGATCATGGTGCGGTTGCCGGCGGCAAGAATGCCGGCAAGCGGCGCCAGGGCGAGCTGATAGGGGAAATTCCACGGGCTGAGGATTCCGACAACCCCCTTCGGCTGATAGACCACTTTGGCCACAGCGTCCGGGAACAATGCCTCGTGCTGCTCGGGCTTCAGCCATTCGGCCAGATGGGCCTTGGCATATTTGAGCGAACCGACGCAGGTAAAGACATCGAGCAGCAGGCTCGCCTCGACGCTACGGCTGCCGAAATCCTCCGACAGGGCAGCGGCAATCGCATCCTTATGATCGACAAGAAGGGCGATGACGCGGTCGATGCGATCGATGCGGGCGTCGATGCCCGGCGGCCCGTCCCTCAGGAAAGACGCCCTTTGCCTGTCAAGCAGCGCCTTCATGACATCGAAGCTGGTATCGGTGGCGATTGCGGTGATGGCGTTCATTGTTTCCTCCCTTGAACGGTGTCAGACGGCCGGCTGACGCACGACCGGTTTCAGCACGATGCCCTTTTCCGAATCCTCCACCGCCTGGTTGATGTCGGCGAAATCATAGAAGGTGATGAGCCTGTCGAAGGGGAAGCGGCCCTGCCGATGCAGGTCGATCAACAGCGGGATCAGCACGTCGGCATTGGAATCGCCCTCGACGATGCCGCGGACCCGGCGCCCGCCGGACAGGATATGGGTGAGGTCGAGCGTCAGCGTCGCGCCATGGGGCGAGGCCCCGACGATGCCGCAGGTGCCGCGCGGCGCCAGCACCCGCACGCACTGGTCGATGACGGCAGGCACGCCGGAGGCATCGATCGAATAATCGACGCCGGCGCCGGTCAGCGCCATGATCGCGGCGACCGCGTCACCCGCCTTGCCGTTGACGATATCAGTCGCGCCGAGTTCCGCCGCAAGCGCCAGCCGCGTCTCGTTGACGTCGACGGCGATGATCCGTGACGCTCCGACGATCCGCGCCGCCATCACGGCAGCAAGACCGACGGAGCCCATGCCGAAAACCGCGAGCACCTTTCCCGGCTCGACCTTCAGCGCGTTCATGACCGCGCCGGCGCCGGTCTGGATGCCGCAGGCGAGCGGCCCGAGCAGCGCCAGATCCGCATCCTCAGGCACTTTCACGATATTGCGCTCATGGCACAGCGCGTGACTGGCAAAGGAGGATTGGCCGAAAATATTGCCGTGAACCCGCTCTCCCTCGCATGAGAGCCCGCTCGAACCATCGGCGCGCGCACCGAAGAAGTTGCGCGGGAAGAATTCGTGGCAATAGGTCTCCTCATGATCGTTGCAGCTCGGGCAATGACCGCAGGAATTGAAGGTCATGACCACGTGATCGCCGGGTTTGACCTTGGCAACGCCCGGCCCGACACGCTCGACGATGCCGGCGCCTTCATGGCCGAGCACGACCGGCTGCGGCACCGGCAGGTGCTGGTCGCGCATGACGATATCGGTGTGGCAAACCCCTGTTGCCACGACGCGAACCAGGATTTCACCCTCGCGCGGCTCCTCCAGATCGAGCCTTTCCAGCGAAAACGGCGTATGGGGCGTACGCGCCACCGCGGCATGGATTTTCATTGCTTTCCTCCTCCCGATGATCGGCTCGTGAACGGCCCGGCGAACCGGAGCCGTGCTCAGCGGTCGCGCTTATAGGCGCCGAGCCCCGGCTGATAGGTCTTGTCGTCGAGGAACTGCTTCAGCCCCTCCTCGCGTCCCTTGGTCTTGTCGAGAAACAGCATCTGTTCCAGCTTGGCGTAGATGTAATCGTCGGCCAGATCCCATGGCAGGTTGCGCACCCGCTTGTAGGTGTCCTTGGCAGCCTTCAGCGTCACCGGGTTCTTTTCGAGCAGGCTGGCGCAGATCTTGCGGACCCGGGTTTCCAGCTCCGCCAGCGGCACGGCCTCGTTGACGAGACCCATTTCCGCGGCCTTGCGTCCGCCGAACAGTTCGCCGGTCATGATGTAATAGAGAGCGTCGCGATGGCGCATCACTTCGGCGACTGCGCGGGTGACATTGCCGCCCGGCAGAATGCCCCAATTGATCTCGGAAAGGCCGAAATTCGCCTCCTCGGCGGCGATGGCGAGATCGCAGGAAACGAGCGGCGTGAAGGCGCCGCCGAAGCACCAGCCGTTGACCATGGCGATCGTCGGCTTTTCGAAATACATCAGCCGGCCCCACCAGTTGCCGGACTGGCGCCGCGCCTTCAGCGTGACGTCACGCGGCTTGTCGTCATTGTCGCGGAAATATTCCTTCAGATCCATGCCGGCGGACCAGGATTCGCCGGCGCCGCGCAGGACGAGGACGCCGCAACGCTGGTCGCCCTCGAGCTCGTCGAGCACTTCGAGCATCCTGATATTCAGGGCCGGATTCATCGCATTGCGCTTTTCCGGACGGTTGAGGGTCACGAAAGCGATGCCGTTATCGAATTCGACCAGAACCGGCGATTGCATATCGGTCATGAGGTTACTCCATGGGTTTCGGCGCGAATGCCGGGGGCCGCTTCACAGGGCCTGTCGTTGAAGGGTTTCATCGGAAGGGAACTGGCGCAGGACATGTTTCTGCACCTTGCCGGAGGCAGTGCGGGGAATGGCCGCGACGAGGAGGATGCGCGCCGGGCGCTTGAAGGCGGCGAGCCTTGCCGCGCAATGGCCGGCGATCTCATCGCCCGTTGCCGCAGCGCCCGGCCGCAACACGACATAAGCGAGGCCGCATTCGCCCCATCGGATATCGGGAATGCCGACGACCGCGGCCTCGAGGATATCGGGATGACTTGCGAGTGCGGCTTCGACCTCGGCGGGATAAACATTCTCGCCGCCGCTGATGTACATGTCCTTCAGCCGATCGACGATGCGATAGAAGCCGTTCGCTTCGCGTCGGCCGAGATCGCCGGTGCGGTACCAGCTGTCGGTGAAGGCGGCAGCGGTTTCCTGAGGTTTGTTCCAGTAGCCCGGCGTCACCGCCGGCCCGCGCAGCCAGAGTTCGCCGATCTCGCCTTCACCAACCTCGCGGCCGTCCTCGCCGACGATGCGAATGTCTAGCAAGGGTGCCGGAAGACCGACGCTGCCGGGATTGTCCTGCACGGCGCGCCGATCGATCGGCACGTGCAACACCGTTCCGGCCTCGCTCATGCCGTAACCGTTGACCAGCGCAACACCGTCATCGAGATAGCTTTCGATCAGCGCCTGCGTCAGCGGCGCGCCGCCGACGAAGAGCGCATGCAGGCCGGCGAGCGCCGCGGCGCTATAGGCGGGATCGTTGCGCAAGGCGAGCGCGATCTGCGGCACAGCGAAATAATGGGTGATGGCACGCTGACGGTCGGCAAGGGCTGCGAGTGTGCGCGCCGGCGTGAAGCGGTCGGAAACGACAAGCGTGCCGCCCATCATCAATGTGGTGCGCGCGACGGCGATCAGCCCGATCGTGTGGAAGAACGGCAGGTCGCACAGGGCGACGGATCTCGGCCCGATTTCTCCGACGACGGAAAAGTTGATGGCGGCAAAGAAGGCGTTACGGCGGGTGATGACGACGCCTTTCGGCTGTCCCGTCGTGCCCGAGGTGTAGAGAAGGACGCAGGGTCCATCGGCATCGACGGACACCGGAGCGGCCGGAAGGCTCGCCTCGATCCGTGCGGCGAGGCCGGCCGGGCCGTCGGCCGTCGATATCACCGCCATCTCAGGATCGGCGCTCGCAAGGCTGGCGACGGTTGCCGCGAACTCCTCGTCGTGAACGAGCAGAGCCGGCGCGCAATCGGCAAGGATCGGCCGAAGCTCGGCGGCGTTGAGGCGCCAGTTGAGCGGCACGTAGATGGCGCCGGCACGCTGGCAGGCGAAGGCAAGCACGATCGAATCCATCGAGTTGCGCGCCAGCATGGCGACACGCGCCCCATCGCGGCGCACTCCGAGCACATCGCTCAGCAAGCCCGCGCAACAGGCGATCCGCGCATCGAGTTCGGCATAGGTGAGCTGCCGGCCGGTAGCGATCTCGAACAGAGCTGGACGGTCCGGTGCGACGCGGGCGCGGTAAAGGATCGGATCATCCGTCACCAGTCCGCAATCCGCCGACGAAGCCATCCCGGAAAAGGAATGCGCCATTTTCTCCTCCCATGCCTACCGCTCCCCGCGACAGGCATCAAATTTGTATGCAACACATACTAATATCTTTTTCCCGCGATGCAAGAGGCTGTTTGAGGCAAATCCGATCGATCGAATGGCGCGGGGAAATCCGCCCTACGGATATTGACTAACCTGCTGATTTTGATGGTTATGGCGCCTGGACGAGGCGAGAACGAACGATGGCGACAAAATCACCGCAGGACGATTTCGAGGGCGAAGATGCGCCCGCGACGCCGGGCCTCGACGTCGGCCGGCTTGGCGACCTGCTGGGATTTCATCTGCGCATGGCGCATGTCGCGATCTATCGCGACTTCGCCGAAACCATGGAGGAACTGGCGCTGACGCAGAAGCAACTGGCGGTGATGGAACTTGTCGCCGGCAATCCGGGCGCATCGCAGATCGACCTTGCCAATACGCTCGGCACCGACCGGGCGACGATGATGGCCCTCGTCAACCGGCTGGCAGCCCGCGACCTGATCGAGCGCCGCCCCTCCGCGGCCGACCGCCGTCGCCAGGAACTTCATCTGACGAAGGCGGGACACGCAATGCTCGCCCGGGCGCGTGCGCTAATCGATAGGCACGAGCAGCGTTTCATCGAGCTGTTTTCGCGCGACGAACTGGATGCGCTGCTAGCTGCGCTGAAGCGGATATACAAGAGAAACTGAAACGCTGCCTAGGAACGACAGCTGATGATCGACCTGCGGGGTTAAGGTCTGGGGATGGCCCCACACCGGGCCCTCGCGGGCCCATTGCATGCTCTCCAGAATCAGGCCGGGACCAAGCCACGCACCACACGGAACATCATGGGAAATGACCGGGGTCCATCGGGCAAGCCAACCAGATACCCGGCACGAACATGCTGTTCGATCGAACCGCGGGCGTCGTCCGAAAGTGCCATCAATATGCTTGTGATGCTGCCTGGGCCGTCGGTGAACGTAGCCCAATAATCCGCGAAGGACGCATACTCGCAATCCACGACAACGGGAACCTCCGTCACGTCGACGAGGCCGATCTTCCGCCACAACGTCGCCTGACCATTAGGCCAGAAGAGCTGGCGCCCCGCCCGCATGGATCTCAGCCTGGCGAAGTCGGCCTCAAGCACGGCGCCGGTGTTAATGACGAGATCGAAGGCGGGCATGCCGCCCAAGAACTGAGTAACGGCGGACGCGACCACGCCGCCTGGACGGGTGACGCGCATCATCTCGGCAACGACCTGTTCAATTTCCGGGATAACGTCCAGGGCCAGCGTGGAAACGGCCGCATCGAAAAAGTTGGTGTCGAACCGCATGTGCCGGACATCGCCGTGTTCATATGCGATATTGGGGTGGGATCGTCGACGGCGGGCTCCTTCCAGGTATCCCTCCGATGCGTCAACACCGATCACATGCGCTCCCGCCTCGGCCAGTGCTTTCGACAACACACCTGTCCCACATGCTACATCGAGCACGCGACTGCCCGGAGCAATATTGGCACGGGTGAGAAATGGGCTCGCCAGATGTTCGCTCCAGCGCCCTATGAATGTCTCGTAGACGTCGGGATCGGCCCAATTATATCGCAATTCTGCGGCTTCCATGGCTTGCCATCCTCTCTCGATCAAGAATGGACCGTAACACGGCCATTCGGGTCGCGCGTATCGCCGTCACGCCGGGCAATCCAGCGAAACCTTTTTAACGCTTCTCAAGAAAATATGACACAGCGGCAGCCCCTGAAATCACACTGGCCTTCCCCTCGGGGCTCCGAGGTGCCGCTTGGTTGGTTTGACTAAAGCATGTCGCGCAAAAGTGTGCAGCGGTTTTGCGGCAACGACATGCGTAAAACAAAGAGCTGAAGCGCAAGGAGCGAATCTTAAAGATCGCGATGCGCTTTAGTGTGATCCGCGTAGGTCGCACTGTGGGAGCCCGCTTCGCCCATTAACTGCGATCCTTCAGTCCGGCCGTGGCCAACAGGATCAATTGCCAGCCAGGAGCAGCGGAACGCTGGACACCGTCCGCTATTAGCGCGAGAATCCCGTTGCTGAATGACTGCTAGGGGGCGCAAAGCGGTCAAGACCGCCGTTGGCCCGTTTGCTGCCGTTCGAGGTCGATCCGAGGAACGTGCGGTATGTGTTAGAGCGGTTCAGCTTTTAACGGAAGCGCAGAACCGCTCTATCCTTTTGTTTTTACGCAATTCCGGACGGAAAACCGCTTCGCACTTTTCCTGGAATTGCTCTAGGATGCGGCCCGAAGGCGGAATGCGACGGACGCACTGCGAGGGGCGGTGTGATCGCACCGGAATTCGCGCAACCGAGAGCCGACGTTGTGCTCTTGAAAGGGGAGACGAGGATGCCGACACCACAGCAACCCAGCCTGATAGTTCGACAGAAATCCCCACAGAATATCGAGTTTCCGTTTTCGTCGCTCTCCGATTGGCTGATCCCAACCGAGCTGTTCTTCGTGCGAAACCATTTCCCGTCGCCGGACCTCGATGCGCGAGACTGGCGCTTGCGCGTTGGCGGGGCCGTAGAGCGGCCGATCGAACTTGACCTCGACAGCATCAAGGCGATGCGGAGCACGACTTTCACCGCCGTCGTCGAGTGCGCAGGGAACGGGCGCGTCTACTATGAGCCGCCGAAGGAGGGGTTGCAGTGGCAGAACGGAGCCGTCGGCAATGCCGCGTGGACAGGTGTTCTTCTGCGCGAGATTTTGGAAATGGCGGGCGTTAAGCGAACCGCATGTGAGGTCCTGCTCGCAGGCGCCGACAGCGGCGTCGTCGACGCGAACAAGAAAACAGCTTCTCCCGGCCCCATCGCTTTTGCGCGCAGTTTACCGCTTGAGAAGGCCGTCGCTGACAGCACGATCCTTGCCTATTCGATGAACGAGGAGCCGTTGACGCGCGATCACGGCTACCCGCTACGCGCGGTCGTGGGTGGCTGGTTCGGCATGGCTTGGGTCAAGTGGATCACTGATATCACGGTTGTGGAACAACCGTTCCTTGGCTACTGGCAGGCGCGCGACTATTTCCGTTGGGAGCGCAGCCTCGGGGAACCCAGGCTGGTCCCCCTTGCGGAGATGGAGGTCAAAGCGCAGATCGCGCGTCCCGTACAGGGGGCGCGTCTCATCGCCGGCCAACCGTACCGGATTTTCGGAGCCGCCTGGAGCGGAGAGGCTGGTATCCGGCAGGTGCAGGTCTGCACTGGAGATGGCAGGGGCTGGCGCGAGGCAAGGCTCCTCGAAACAGAACATCCCTTTGCATGGCGCTTGTGGGAGTACATGTGGACCCCTGAAGAAGTGGGGCGATATACACTGCGATGTCGCGCGATCGATAAGGCGGGATGCGTGCAGCCCGACCTCCAGCGTTCCGACTGCGAGAGCTACGCGGCCAATTGGATCGTTCCGGTGGAGGTTACGGTCGTTCCCGAGCCACAGACGTACGAGGAGGAATTCGTGATCTAGAGCCTTTCCGGGTTGGATTGAAGCATTCTGCCGGAGCAGGTCTTCGTCAGGGCAAAGGTGATTGGCGATGGGCATACCCCAAGGTACGTCCGAGCCGATCGCCTTTGATCCTGGCGGAAAGATGCCCGGCGCTAGAAAATCTTCTCGGTGGGAAGTCCGAGCGCGAATGAACCCGCGTATTGCGCCTGGGCTCCGGGCTGCATCGGATGATAGCGAGCGCCCTGTATGTCACGGAAGCAGCGCTCCAGCCCGTTCTCTCGATAGAATGCCGCGCCGCCTGCGACCTCCATTGCAAGCTCCGTCACCTCGATAGCGTGCCGTGCGACCAAGGAACGGCCGATCATAACCTCGTTGACGGTTTCCGCCGACGGTTCGTTTCGAGCAACGACCTCTAACATCCAGCGATGCGCGATCTGTGCGGCCCTCAGAGACGTTTCCATGCGCCCGACCAACCCGATCACATGGTCGCTGTTGGCCTTGCTACGGACCATCTTGACTGCGATGTCGCGGGCGCTCTCGGCGATGCCAAGATAGACCGCGTAGATCAGAGGAAACGCGATCGTGCCGATGACTTGAAATACCGGATGCCATTGCCCCGCGCTCCTGGAAAATGCGACACTGGCATCCGGCACGAAGAGGTTTTCGATGATGACATCGTTTGACCCGGTTCCCCTCATTCCAAGTGTTCGCCACGTATCCTCAATTGATACCTCTGGCGATGCCATCGGAACGCCGAAATGGATGACGGAGCGCGCGCCATCCGGTTCTTCATACACAGCACCGGTCATCAGGATGTTTCCCGCCGCCGCGCCGGAAGTGAAGCGTTTACGCGCGGTGATCCGGTATCCGCCATCAACTTTCAGGGCCTTGCCCGATCCGCCGATCCAGTCCGATCCGCCGCTCGAGAGCAATATGATTTGCTCCGATGCAACACGTCTCAGGAGCGGCTCCACCGCGGCCACCTTTTGATGCCGCCAGCGCCAGGCGGGGATGGCGACTTGATGGGTATGCATGGAAAAGGCAAGCGCAGTGGACCCACATGCACGAGCAATGGATTTGAGCATCTCAGAAAGTTCGGGCACTTCCGCGCCCATCCCGCCCAATTCGATTGGAACGCCTGCCCGCACGAGTCCAGATTCCTTTAGAAGCGCGTAATTCTCGGCGACGAAGGTGTCGCTCTCGTCGATCGATGCGGCGCGTTGCGCGATGGTGGGCAGGACCGAATTGGTTAGTTCGACAATGGTCCGACCGCCGGCAAGGTTCTGTTTTGGTTCTGCAGGCCCGAGCATATCAATGCCTCCTATCTCGTGAGGATTGAGACTCTGCGCTCGTTTCACAATTGCGGCTAGTACACGAACTGTACTGAACGCCGCCGCCGTATGGCCAGGCAAGGAGCGTTTGGCGGACCGGTTGTTTTGCAATATTGTGCCTGATCCAGACCGGTGGAGGTCCCTATGGGAGAGCGTGACGGCTACGGGCAATTCTGTCCCGTATCAATGGCGTCGGAAATCCTCTGCTCGCGGTGGACGACCTTGGTCGTCCGCGAACTCCTTTGCGGATCGACGCACTTTAATGAGTTGCGTCGCGGTCTACCAAAAATGTCTCCGGCACTCCTATCAAAACGACTGAAAGAACTGGAACAAACGGGCGTCATCACGGTGACAAGGAGTGCGAACGGCACGACCCATTACCAACTCACGGCATCGGGCGAAGAATTGAGACCTCTGATCATGGGTCTCGGAAATTGGGCTCAACGGTGGATGGAATCGCGACTTTCCTTGAAGAATCTCGACCCTTCACTGCTCATGTGGGACATGCGGCGGAGCCTCGATACAAGAAGACTTCCGACCCGCCGTTGTACGATACAGTTTCTGTACCCGGAACTTTCGGCCGCGCAAAAGAGCTGGTGGCTTGTGGTCGAAAACGGAAAAGTCGATCTCTGCAACTTCGATCCGGGCTATGATGTAGACCTTCTCGTTGAAGGGCCGCTCCGTTCGATGACCGCAATTTGGATGGGCCTCACGACCATACGTCAGGAAACCGATGCAGAAACGCTGAAACTTGAAGGGGACAGGGTCCTCGCGCGCGACATGCAGGAATGGCTCGGTCTTAGTGTGTTTGCCAAAACGCCCCGGATGAGGGCTTGAACCATCGAAGGCGAGTGGTTCTGACGGATACAGCCCAGCAACGAAGCCCCGTCACCCAGCCGGAAAATCGGCACGCACGCCTGTCAGGAATCGTCGGCTGCGGCGCTCTACAAATGAACAGTCCAAGTCGCTTGGGCAGCAGGCAGCGTCCAAGCCTATAGATTTCTATTGGGACGTTCCCGTGTTATGATCCCGGCCCTGGCGTCGTCCGCCGTGGGTTCTGCACACGGAGACTTGTCTGATGAGCGAAGTGGACGTCCTTTTTGCCTCCCTGCGACAGGCGGCTGACGCGCAGACGGTTGAGTGCATCGAAAACGTCGTCACGCATGGCTCGGATCGTGAGCTCAATCGCATCAATGCACTCGCTTTCGCCGATAAGCATGATCTCGACCAAGAGAAAACCATCGCCGCGTTTCTGCACGCAGCCCGCATAGGCGCATTCGAGATGACCTGGAATGTCCTTTGCCCAGGATGCGGCGGCGTCCTCGACAGCGGCGCAACCCTCAAAACCGTCGTCCACGAGACGTATCATTGCGCGCTCTGCGCGGCCGGATACGAGCCGACCCTCGACGAGATGGTCGAGGTCACGTTTACGGTCAGCCCGCGCGTGCGCAGGATTGCCGGTCACGATCCCGATCGGTTGCCGCCGCTCGAGTACTACCGCCAGATCTTCTTCAGCTCCGGCGTCGACCTGCCTGACGATCTCGAAGCGAGGTTTTCGCGCATCCAGCTGGAGATGATCGAGTTGGCTCCGGGCGAGAAGGCTTTCGTCTCGCTGCAGCTGCCGGCGCAATTCGTCATCATCTTCGATCCGGTGACACACTCGGCGCAGTTCATCGACGTGCAGGGTGAGCCCACCGACGAACGTCAAACCCTCTCGATGATCATCAGCCGGACGCATGCGCTGAACGAAACGCTGACCCTGCGCCCCGGCTCACTGCGGCTGACGCTTGAGAACCACACAGATCGCAGAGTGGTGCCGAATGTCTGCATCGCGGGAGAAGAGCTGCACGACTTGCTGGGCCGCAGGCGGCCTTTCCTGACAGCCAAGCGTCTGCTGACGAACCAGAGTTTCCGGGACATCTATCGGACCGACACACTCGACGTCGACCAGCGCCTCAAGATCACCAGCCTGACTTTCCTCTTCACCGACTTGAGGGGCTCGACCGCGCTTTACGAGCGCGTCGGAGATCTTGCCGCTTTCGATCTGGTGCGCGCGCATTTCCGGGTTCTTCACGAGATCGTCGCCACAGAGGCCGGAGCAGTCGTCAAGACCATCGGCGATGCGGTGATGGCGACCTTCCCGAGCCCGGACCGCGCGGTGGCGGCGGCACTCAAGATGCGGGAGGCGATGCTTCGGTTAAATGCCGAACACGGCAGCGACGACCTTCTCCTGAAGATCGGGATCCATGAGGGACCATGCCTCGCCGTCAACCTGAACGACCGGCAGGACTACTTCGGCCAAACCGTCAATATCGCCTCCCGCGTCCAGGGCCTTGCCGATCCCAATGTGATCATGACGACGGAGGCGATCGTCGACGATGCCCAGGTTTCAGAGATCCTGCGCGACAGCGGCATCACCTCGGCCTCCCGAATGGCGGAGCTTCAGGGCATCGGGAGAGAGGTAAGGATTTTTGCGCTGTCGTGAGCTTGGTCTGCTCGTCGGCGTCGAGCCAACTGTAGCGGTTTCCGCTTCGGCGAAGCGAACTTTTTTCGTTGTCGAAGGATAAGGCTGCTTTTCGCCCGCTTTAGTCTCCAACCCCAAAAACCGCCCATTCACCTAACTGCCCATCAACTGCCGCTACAGGGCGGAACAAGCACACGTTGGTCGACATCGCTTCTGTACACATGCGACGGCTTCGAGCGCGCGGGGTCTTGTCGTGCAGCGATGTACCTCAAATATAATGTCTGAACGGCAACCATGAACGTCCGCCGTCGGGGCCTGCTGTGAGGATTTCTCCCACCAAGTCCGCGAACCGCAATGTCACCGGCAGCCCATCGGAGAACCCGGCGCTGTTGTAGTTGAGTTTGGTCAAGGCCATCAGGTCCTCGAGCACTATCTCTATTTTGGCACTGCCGCGACGGATCTTAACCGTCAACGGATTAGGCACCTCACGCCCAGGATAGGTCTCAAGCCGTGGCGTGTAGCCGGCGGTCCACAGGTAGGCGCTGTTGTCGTCGACGAGGATCGCAGTGCCCCGAAGAACAGGATTCTGGCCGAACCTAAACAGCTTGATCTCCTGCTGGCGCTTTATCTGCACACCAACCAAGTTGGTCTCAGTCGGAACCGTGCTGGTGAAGCCTTCCCATTCATCATCGCCAAATTCGATCTTACCGTGAATGAAGAGTTCCTTGGGATAGCGACCATGCATATCCTTGTAGCCTTCGACGATCATGCTCATCAGGTTGGCGGCCTGGTCGCGGTCTAGTTTAAAACTTTTGTTGCTCTCGGAATACCAGGGGCCGACAGCGCCCTTGAAGACTATCCCCTCACCGGTGTTAAGGAACATCTGAGCGCCGCAGCAGGCATTACCTTGCCCCTGCTCGCCTCGAGCTTTTTGAACACCAGGCCGACGTAGCAGACGCCTTCCCGCACATTCGCCAAGCGCCATGGCGTGCCACTAGACTTGTAAAATGAGGTCGAGCCGAGGTTCCAGGCCACCGAGGCAGGATCCTGCAGCGAGCGTCGGCGGACATCCGGATCGCGCAAAATTTCCAGAGTGGTCTCCCGAACCACTTGAATGACCTGCTTAGTGTCCAGGAGGCGGGCCTTGAGCTGGTTGTGGAAGTTGGCTTCGTATTCGAATGGCTTCGCCTCATCGTTGAACTCCTCGAACATCGTCGGCTGCTTAATGAGACGCAGGGCAGCAGCCTTCTTAATGCCGATGGGCGAGACAATCCGTTCATCCTTCGGCACGACCGATTGCGGTCGGCCATACTTGTAGACATCCTCTGGCACGATGGCGAACCACACCCTGGGCGACGCCTCCTCTTCCCGAAGGTGCTTTCGCAGTGCTTTCTCATAGATGTCGACAGTCTTGAATATGCGCTCATGAGGCATGCCCGTCCTGATCGCCGTTGCGATCTCGTCGGCATCGACCCTGCAATACCCATATGGTTGCTCCGGCCAGGAAGCATTGAAGGCTGCCTCAAAGCCGGGCCACATGTATTTATTGGCCTCCTTGCCTTTATCAGGCGAGGCGATAGTGCCATTGATGCTCTTGACCCAAAACTGATAGAGCCGAAGGCCTTCCTCGGTCGCGATGACGCCGACTTCCATCCGCTTCGGATTAAGATTCACCGATGGCGGCCCATAGAGGAAAAGACCGTCCTTCGGATGCGCAGCGGTCTGGCCGTGTGCGAAGACGAGCTCGGGCTCCTCAATGTGAACGACGCGCCATTGCTTCATGCTGCGTCCTCCTCATCGACGTCAATGGAATCAATATCATGGTCGTCGTCGGGATCGTCTAAAGGTTCCTCGGGGTCTTCGGGCAGATCGTGGAACTCGATGTCATTGACCAATCGCCTGACGCCTTCCACCTGCCAAAGTTTCCCACTGACCTCGAGCTGTTCAGGTCCATCGAGAGCTATGACGATCTCATCGTCACCATTGCTGAGGAAGGTGATGAATGCCTGCTGCAACTGGCGCCACTGCCTATTCCACCAGGTTTTGCAGAAACGACGACGAATTGCGCTGGTGCGCTTGGGATCGGTGATGAGCGTTCCGTTCTCGGAGAAGCAAATGTACGGCTTGAATCTGATGAAAGCCGGCGGCCCAATGTCGATGTTGACCATCATCGCCAGATGCCAATGCACTTTGTACTTCTCGCTCCTGCCTGTGATAGCCTTCCTGGCCTGTCCGCCATCGGGTTTGGTATACGAGACCTTGCCACCTTCGACGAGGTCCAGAGGGAAATAGAAGGCACTGCCGGACGAGCGTTCGAAGACCTTCAGCCCTTTGTCGGCAAGGAATCGCTCGACATGACGGCGAACGAGATTGCTGAGGATATTGCGGGCCTCACGCCACTCCGGGCCCGTCTCGCCGCGCTGAGGGCCCTGCAGGAAATCCTTGAGGTTGATCCGCTTGTCCAGCGACAGAGTGAACTGAGGCGGCATCTTCAATTGCAACTCGGTGATATCGGCGAATGAGATGATCAGTCTTGCGAACCGGACGTACGGGATACCGGTGCAGTCCATCGCGGCCTTGATCTCGGTGTTAGGTCCGTTGAATTCGTAGAAGCTAATCTGTTTCGGGAATTCCTGTATGGACAACAGGTTGGTCAGAAGCAGCTCGGAGCCAACCTCGACCTTCGGTATATCCCGGCTGGTTCGCTCCATCCAGAACGCCATGCGCTCATCGACATGCGCGGAATTAGTAGGGACGGATGCCTTCTCCAAGGTTTCGAGCAGCTTGGGCAACATACCGCCCCAACCAGAGGAAAAGTCGAGAGCGTTCAGCTGCAGGACTGGGATCGGAAAGTCGTTGAAGTCGACCTTGTCGATACGGACGGGGATAATGAATTCCGTATCCTTCAATTTCTTGCCCATGCCATCGGCGGCTGCCAATTCGTCACGGACGCCCTTCCGGTTAGGATTCACACTGGCGGTCGAAGCGACATAGATCACCTTCAGAGCTCTCTGACGGATCGCCTCTTCAATGTTCTTCCAAAATGGAGTGCCGCCCTTCAGCTCAAAGACGTCGGCCCAAACGTCGTAGCCCAGCCCTATCAGCCGGGCGCCCAGCCACTTGACGAAGTCATTGTCCTCTGGAGTCGCATGGGAGATGAACACCACCTCGCGAACAGGATCACTCATCGGCTTTCCTTCCTGGTCAGCGAATGCAGCACCTCCTTGACGGACGGTTCGTCGTCCTGTGCTTTGTAAGTCTGTTCTGGAAGCTGAATTGCCAACTCGCGATCACTGTAACAGATGACCAACTTGGAGACAGTTGTAACACCCATCCTGTGAGCATTCGAGATTATGGCCGGGAGCCCCAGCACTGTCCTGATGCCATTAGGACCCATTTCCAAATCTCTCCCGTCCGATGCTCGACCAATCTTATGCATGCGGAAATCGTGCTTCCACCAATGCGATCCCATTTTTTGGGTCCGCGCCTGAGCTGAGTAGTTCCTGACGCACCATTTTCGCGCAGTCCCCAAACTTTACGGTAGAAACGGCGATTGGTTACGGACACGCTATACGCGCGAATCAGAATACGATGAATGTCCAGCGCACGAAAGAACGTAACGTCTGAAACACACTCCAAATAGTCGAGCAAAAACTCATGAAGTCCGATTGGTGGCCAAAACTCCTTCAGTTCATTCCAAAAGAAGACCTCTGGGCTGAGGCCAAAGTGCCAGTCGCAAGATTGTTCACTATTGAGAACGAGCGTTACCATCCAGGAGAATTCCGAAGCTTCACTGCCTTGGTGCCCGCCGCTGATCTATCTGCAGTACTGTCCTTACCGCGCGGACTGGAGCACGAAGTATCTGCGAGCGGACCGAGGCCATGGGGTGGTGCAGCGCCCACCTATGATCCTTCATTCTGGGTTCGCGCGCACAATTTGCCGGCAAAGCGATATGAGCCTCTAATACTGTCTTGGCGCTCTAACGATCAGACAGTTCTGGTCCCAGATCCACGTTTCCTTATGACCTACGGGCTGGTGCCGCGAACTCTTAGCAAAGGCAAGATTGCCTTTGACGATCCACAGGCGCCCGCATTTGACGTCGTCGAGGTGGACCCGCCATCGGTGTGGGACTTCCCAAAAAGGACATCATCGTCGGCCAGGATCTCACGCGATCACCTCCAAGATTACCTGACGCTCCGGGGCATGGCTTTGTTCGAGGTGTTTTATGCCATCGTCACAGGAGAGCCCGACCAAGAAAGTTTAGATCAGCTTGGAGGCCGCGAAAACGTTGACTTTGAGTTCGATGATCGCACGGTCAATCTCATTCACTCCGTGGAGAGAGGAGCGCAATCCATTACAGCCCAGGTGTGGGGAGCGCGTTTCATAGCGGGGCCTAATGACCTCCCAATCACAGCGGATCCGTTAGAAACGACTGGGCTGGTCTGGCCTGGATATGCCGCCGCGATAAATTCCCGAGAGGCGACGCGCCTTGGCATCGCCGACTACATCTACGTCGATGATCGGGTCTTGGCGCCATATGAGGGAAAGAACGGATTCAGCATCAATCCTGAGACAGGCAGCGTGAGCTTCGGCAACCAGTGGAGCGTAGGCTTCTGCGACCGAGTGGGACGCAACACCATCAGATTGGAACTAAAGAAACTATACGAAGGCGCACCACCAACTGCCATCAGAAGTTGGCATGCCCATGTAGTGAACCCGACCCCAGCCATTCTTTCCCCAGCGGCGCGCAGTGATCGCAATATCGGTATGCGGGCGAAAGAACTTGTGCTGTCTTGGTCATCGATCGGCACGTCGTTGGGTGCTTTGGCAGGTTCGCTTGGTGCTGCCGATTGCAGTTCCACAAAGTTCGTCAAGCTCGATCGTGCCCAACTCGATTATTATGGCTGGTGCTCTCCATCGTCCGTGGAGCCGATAACCAGGCACGTCTCACTCGATATGGACCAGAGCGAATTTCTTCTGCGCTGCATCGCACTGAACAATTTGCTTACGGAAAGCCTCGGCGAGGCAGCATTCCGAATGGTTCTCAGCCGACTGAGAGTGCCCGAAAAAGATTACAAGGCGCTGAGAGGCCTGAAGCTGCTGAACGAGGTAGTCTCATTGGCGCAAGTGGCACGGGCGGCGGGGCTGTCACTGTCCCAAGATGCGGAACAGGTGAGGCGGGAACTCAAATCGAACGGTACTGACCCCGCTCGCCCCTTAGAAAACCTCTTTGCCCTATATGACCTAAGAATCGTTGGCTCACATACTAGCAGCGACCCCGCGCGAGAACTGGAAAACCGCTTGTCCCGATTTGGCATCGAACCCGGAGATTATGTCGGAGGCTTCGGCACTTCATTGGACCGCATATATGATGATCTAGCCCGCGAACTGGCGACAGTAGCGGATACATTGGCAGCTACATGCTGAGGAGAGAACGCTGGGCAGCTGTTCTTGTCCGGAACGCGCCCTCATGTCGGACGTGCCGCCAAAGTGGCTTAACAACTGAAAGCTGACGTTGGGTTGCTACGGTGTCAATTGGCGTCTCGAATCAAACGTCCGCATCGGCAGGGCTCTCAAAAAAATAAGTTCCGCTTCGTTCGAGAAGAAGCGGTCTGCCGAGGTTCGAACTGAACTGCTGTCAACGATCGAGAGCTTCGGAAACTTCAATCTCCGGGAAGCGCGTAGTCGTAAGGGCCTTCGTCGTACACGCTGTCATACTCTGATAAAGGGCTCGAATATAACGCGGCTCGGCTAACCCTGACATATTCGACGTTCACTATGTCTGCAGCGTTCGTGTCGAAAAGCACAAAATTCTTTCCCGATCCCATCGCGCTTGGATAGATGCATCCGTCATATCCGGCCTGCTGGATCATCAAAGCCAGGAGCTGTGTCGGCTTGTAGAGCACATCCTGCTCGTGCGGCATAACGGGCCGGGACATATCTTGTCCGAGACGGTACAGCAGGCCGGCCAGTTCTGATCTCCATTTTAGGAGTTCGACAAAGAACGGACTCTTGACCAACTGGCGCTGTACGAGGTCAACAAGGATCAATCGCCGGTTCGTAACCACAGTAGCAAGCGCTACCGCGGCCCCCTTCCACGGCCGCACCTCCGCAAGGGCGGTGGATTTATTGTGCGCCAAATAGAGGACCGGTCGATTCGCCTGATTGGCCCGTGCGGCCTTCACCTTTTCTGCCGGCGGCGCGCCAACCTCCGCAGCTGTAAATCGGCTGGTCCGAAGCCGGTCCTCGTGAATTCTAGCGCGATAGAGTGCCTGCCCCGGCTCAAGGATTATCGAGATATCTTCGAACGCAATCGCAAGCGAACCCGGCGGCTCGTCCGCAATCCGGGTATCGTCGGGGCCTTCGACAAGGCCCTTCGATAATTCTCCTTGCAGCGCCGAATAGGCGCGCTCATCCCACGCATCCTGCAATGACGAAGGCTGGCGGCAAAACAGCCCGCCGAAATCGGGGTAATCCAAACGCGACTTCCCCGACAAATCGGCCTGCAGAATCGATGTCAGTAGCTCTTGGGCTCGATCCAAGGATTGAATTTCGTCCGAAAATACTTCCCAGTCCTCGTCGAACAACATGCTTAAAAGTTCGCCGATCTCAAAGGCGTCAGGACCAGTGGCCTCAACATAAATATCGGCAACCTCCCGAAAGGGCGGCGCAAGCTTCTCCAGAGGGACCAGATACCCGCGCCGCCCGCACCACGGGCATGTGCCGCGATCGGTAGACTCGTCTCTCATCCATGCCCGAAGTGTCCGGCCCCGGAAACAGAGGTGGCATGCGACTGCGTCCTGCCCGTGCATTTCAATACCTGAAAGTTATCGTGTCTGACGGCAGTGTTCTCTAAACCTTACGATCCTCACCGCTTATGTCTACAGGCCTATCATTCTCCTGGAGACAAATACGCGGGCGGACAAACCAGGCCAGCACGATTTGCGATCCAAGATTGGCAAATTCTAGCGTTGACCAATGAGCCCCGAGCCTAAGGCCAATCCGCATAGCCCGAAGACAGCATGCTGTTTTCCGAGCCGGCCGAGGCGCGGGCGATTTCGCGGTAGCCGGCGGGGGAAAGGCCGGTCTTGCGCTTGAAGAAATGGCTGAAATAGGTCGGGTCGCGAAAGCCGAGGCTGTCGGAGATTTCCTGGATATTGCGGGCCGATCGCTCCAATCTGAGCTTCGCCTCCTGCACGACGCGCTCGTGCAGGAGCTGGATCGGCGAGCGGCCTAGCGCCCTTTGGCAGGTGGAATGCAGCCGGTCGGCCGTGACGCCGAGTTCCGCGGCATAATCGCTGATCGGCCGGTGCTGGCGGAAACCGGCCTCGACCAGTTGCCGATATCTCTGCAGGATCGATCCCACTTCGCCCTGCCCGCGCTGCTCGCCTCTTTCGCCATCGGAGCCGCGCCAAAGCGCCATCAGGATGAGCCTGATATAGGCGGATGCGACCATCCAGGAGGAGCGGGAGGGATCGCCCAGTTCCCGCACGAAGCCGGAAATCAGCGGGCTGATTTCAGTGACCGTCAAGGGATCCAATGCCTCGACCAGCTTGCGCTGTTCGGTGAAGATGCGCAGCGAATAGGATTCTACCTTGTCGCCGATCGCATCGACCATGATCTGCGGCGAGGCCCCGACCAGATGAGCCGCGGTTCCGGCTGATATCGACAGGTCGCATCGCGCCTGCGGCGGCAGGAAGGCAAGCAGCGGTCCGTGCAGCGGCCGATGTTCGCCATTGTCGAAATGAAGCTCCCCACTCCCCTCCCCGAGCAGAAGGAAATGGTGGAAATCGGCATACAGCCCTTTTTGAAAACGGATACGCCGGTGCGACAGCGACGGCCCGTGCCACTCGCCCCTGGCATAGTGATGAATCCCCCCGTCAGTCGCCAACGCTTCTCCTCCACTCACCACGTCAAACAATGCTGATATCACCGGATAATTACAATATTAACCCAATAAATCGCATTCCATCCGCACCAGATCGGCGTAACCTCTTCTTCACCAGCCTTTGGGAGGAGGCTCTTCAACAGATGCAGGAACCGTCAGGCGACCCTCGTGGCGCCGCGTCCGCTCGTTTTCTCCCATGGCAACAATGCAAGCGTCATCACGTGGAACCAACGCGTGGGGAATGGGTGAAACGGTGTTTTCGGCACAGCTGATGATCAACAACGAGGCGATGGATGCTTCCGAAGGGGCCACCTTCGAACGCGTCGATCCGTTGACCGGCGATGTCGCAACCATCGCCTCGGCAGGATCCATTGCCGATATGACGAGGGCAGCCAATGCGGCAGCAGCGGCCTTTCCGGACTGGTCGCAGACCGGCCCGGGCGAACGGCGCAGACTTCTGAATGCCGCAGCCGATATCCTCGAGGCCCGCACATCCGAACTCGTTGCCGCCATGACCGGCGAAACCGGCGCCACCGCGCAATGGGCGGCGATCAATTGCGGCCTTGGCGCCGATATTCTTCGCGAGGCGGCGGCGATGACCACGCAAATATCAGGCGAGCTCATTCCTTCCGGCATTCCGGGAAGCCTCGCCATGGCGGTCCGCCAACCGGCCGGCGTCTGCGTCGGCATTGCCCCCTGGAATGCACCTATTATCCTCGGCACCCGCGCCGTTGCCATGCCGCTTGCCTGCGGCAACACGATCATCCTGAAGGCGTCCGAACTCTGCCCGAAGACCCACGGCCTGATCGGCGACGTCCTTCGTGACGCCGGCTTTCCGCGCGGCGTCGTCAATGTCGTTTCCAATGCGCCGAGCGATGCCGCCGCTGTCGTCGACGCCCTGATCGCCCATCCTGCCGTCCGCCGCATCAACTTCACCGGCTCCACGCGTGTCGGCAGGATCATCGCCGAATCCGCGGCAAGGCATCTCAAGCGCTGCCTGCTCGAGCTCGGCGGCAAGGCGCCGTTCATCGTCCTTGCCGACGCCGATATCGACGAGGCCGTGCGTGCGGCCGCCTTCGGCGCCTTCATGAACCAGGGCCAGATCTGCATGTCGACCGAGCGGATCATCCTGATGGACGAGATCGCCGACGGCTTCGTCGGCAAGTTCCGGACGAAGGCCGCAACCCTCGTCTCCGGCAATCCCAGGGACGGCAACACGCCGCTCGGCACGCTGATCAACACTGAGGCCGTCCGCCGCGTCCGGTCGCTCGTCGATGATGCCCTGCAGAAGGGCGCTGTTCTCGTCTGCGGCGGCCAGGCCAACGGCACGCTGATGGACGCGACCGTCATCGATCACGTGACGCCAGCCATGCGCATCTATCGCGAGGAGAGCTTTGGACCGGTCGCGGCGATCGTCCGGGTCGGCAGCGTCGACGAGGCCGTGACGGTTGCCAACGACAACGAATACGGGCTGTCGGCCGCCGTTTTCGGCGCCGACGTCAATGCGGCGCTTGCCGTCGCCATGCGGCTTGAATCCGGCATCTGCCACATCAACGAGGCGACAGTTTCCGACGAGCCGCAAATGCCATTCGGCGGCGTCAAATCAAGCGGCTACGGCCGCTTCGGCGGCAAGGCGGCGATCGATGAATTCACCGAGCTCAGATGGATCACCATGGCCTCGGGAAAGCGGCACTACCCGATCTGAATTGAGATCGGCGGAATGAACACAGGGAACGGGCTTGGAGGCCCACATCAAGAGGGAGGAATGACTTCATGAACGGCATTTTCCGCAGCGGAAAATTCAACGCGGCATCGCTGAGCCGCCGCTCTTTCATCGCATCGACCGTGGCGGGCGGCGCGGCGCTGGCGCTTTCCGGCCGCACGGCCTTCGCTCAAAGCAGCGATACGCTGAAGGTCGGCTTCATCAGCCCGCGCACCGGCCCTCTCGGCGGCTTCGGCGAAACGGACGGCTATGTGCTGGAACTGGCGCGCAAGGCGCTGGCGAACGGCCTGCAGGCGGGCGGCAAGACCTGGAAGGTTGAGATTCTCGACCAGGATACCCAATCCGATCCCTCGCGCGCCGGCCAGCTGGCGAAGGACCTGATCAACAATCAGTCGATCGACCTGATGCTTGTCGTCTCGACGCCCGAAACCATCAATCCGGTGGCCGATGCCTGCGAAGCGGCGGGCATTCCCTGCCTCTCGACGGTCATGCCCTGGGAAGCCTGGTATTTCGGCCGGGGCGCCAAGCCCGGGGCGCCCTCGCCGTTCAAGTGGACCTATCATTTCGGCTTCGGCGTCGAAGAATTCCACAAAGCCTATGTTTCGCAGTGGAACTTGATCGAGACCAACAAGAAGGTCGGCGTCATGTATCCCAACGACGCCGACGGCAATGCGATCCGCACCCATCTGGCGCCTGCGCTCGCCAAGGAGGGCTTCACCATCGTCGATCCCGGCGCCTATGAAACCGGAACCACCGATTTTACCGCACAAATCGCCCTCTTCAGGCAAGAGGGCGTGGAGATCTTCAATTCGTTCCCGATCCCGCCCGACTTCGCCGCCTTCTGGCGTCAGGCCGCGCAGCAGGGTCTCACCCAGCAGATCAAGATCTGCCAGATCGCCAAGACGGGCCTGTTTCCCTCCGACATCGAGGCGCTTGGCGACCTCGGCCTGAACATCGGCAGCGCCGCCTACTGGCACAAGGCTTTCCCCTACAAATCGACGCTGACGGGTGTCTCCGGAACCGAACTCGCCGACGGCTATGAGACGGCAAGCGGCAAGCAGTGGACGCAGCAGCTCGGCGCCAGCCTTGCGCTTCTCGACGCGGGCTTCGATGCGCTGAAAGCCAGCGCCGACGTCAAGAGCAAGGAGGCGGTCGCCAAGGCGCTCAGCACGCTGAACACCACGACGATCGCCGGCAAGGTCGACTTCACCAGCGGTCCCGTCGCCAACGTTTCTCCCGGGCCGATCATCGGCACGCAATGGGTGAAAGCGCCGGAGGGCTCGAAATTCGCGCTCGACTATGTCGTCACCGAAAATGCCACCGACCCCAATGTCCCGGTCGGCGCCAAGCTCACCGCTTACAATGGATAACCAAGTGCAGCGACAGGAAGCGCAAAGACGGCCGGGGGGAGCCTTTCTCTCGGCCAAGGGGATCCACAAGCGGTTCGGCGCGCTCGTGGTCTTGGAGAATCTGGATTTTTCCATGGGCGATGGCGAGGCGGTCGGCATTGTCGGGCCGAACGGCGCGGGCAAGACGACCCTGCTCAGCGTGCTCGCCGGCGCATTTCCGCCGAATGAGGGAAGCATTACCTTCGATGGCGCCGACGTCACGAACCGGACGGCGGCGGAACGCTGCCGCTCCGGGCTCGTCCGGACCCATCAGATTCCCAAACCCTTCAGCGGCATGACGACCTTCGAAAATGTTTTCGTCGCCGCATCACACGGCAGTGCCGCCAGCCGCGACGAGGCCTATGAGCGCGTGGTGGATTCGCTTTCGCTCTGCGGCATGCTGGGCGTAGCCAACCGCCCCGCCGATACGCTTGGCCTCTTGGATCGCAAACGGCTGGAGCTTGCCCGAGCGCTTGCCACGCAGCCGAGGCTATTGCTGCTCGACGAGATCGGCGGGGGCCTGACCGATGGCGAAGCGAGCGAGCTTGTCGAAACCATCCTCGAATTGCGCCGCCGGGGCATCGGCATCGTCTGGATCGAGCATATCGTTCATATCCTCCTGCAGGTGGCGGAGCGGCTGATCTGCATGGACGCCGGCAGGATCATCGCAGATGGCGAACCAAAAATGGTCATGAGCAATGCGGAGGTGGTCAAGGCCTATCTCGGAGGGACACCCGCATGAGCCTTCTCTCCATCCGCGACCTCGACGTCCGCCACGGCCTGCTCCAGGCGGTACGAGGCGTCAGTTTCGATCTTGCCAAGGGCGAGGTACTGGCGCTGGTCGGCGCAAATGGCGCGGGCAAGACGACGCTGCTGCGATCGATCGCCGGCGCCCATCTGCCATCCTCCGGCCGCGTCCTTCTTAACGACGAAGATCTGGCCGCCGTCCCCTCCCACAAGCGGATCGCCAAGGGCATCGCCCTGGTGCCGGAAGGCCGGCGCCTGTTTTCACAGATGACGGTGGAGGAAAACCTGCTACTCGGAAAGACCTGCGGCCGCAGGGGCGATTGGAGCATCGATCGTGTCCTCGACGCCTTTCCGAACCTGAAACCCCGCCGTCACGCCAAAACAGGACACCTCTCGGGCGGGGAACAGCAGGCGACCGCGATCGGCCGGGCGCTGATGAGCAATCCCGATATTCTTCTCCTGGACGAGGTCTCGCTCGGGCTTTCGCCTCTGGTCGTCGATCGCGTCTACGCCCAGCTGCAGGTACTGCTCACGTCGGGAACGACCATCGTGCTCGTCGAGCAGGATCTCGCCCGCGCCATGAGCGTGGCAAGCCGTGTCATCTGCATGCTGGAAGGACGCATCGTCCTCGACAGGCCGGCGGCGGCCGTCACGCGCGAGCACGTCACCCAGGCCTATTTCGGATTGCACCGGGCAACCGGCGAAAGGAGCGCATCGTGATCAACACCCTGCTGCAGGGCATCCTGCTGGGCGGTTACTACGCCGTTATCGCCTGCGGCCTGTCCTTCATGTTCTCCGTCATGCGGATCATCAATCTCGCGCATGGCAGCCTGGCGGTCGCAGCCGCTTACGGACTGTGGCTGCTCGCCGCCAAAGCCGGCATTCCACCTTTCGCCGGCCTGCTGATCGTGCTGCCCATCATGGCGGCCGCCGGCTGGCTGTTGCAGCGCTTCATTCTGGAGCGCAGCGCCCGCGGCGGCACGCTCCTGCCGATCCTGACGACCTTCGGCCTGTCGATCGTCATCGACAACCTGCTGTTCGAGCAGTTCGGCGCCGACACCCGTTCGCTCGCGCCGTTCATCGGCAACCTGTCCTATGCCTCCTGGCAACTGCCGGGCCACATCTTCGTCGGCAAGCTTGCCGTCATGATGATGGTGACGGCAGTCGTCGTTCTCGGCGCGCTGCAGTTCTTCCTCAGCCGCTTTGCTCTTGGTCGCGCGATCCGCGCCACGGCGGAAGATCCCGATACGGCAGGACTGGTCGGCATCGACGCCCGCAGGGTCAACGCCGTCGCCACCGCGATCACCATGGTCACGGTCGGCATCGCCGGTGCTTTTCTCGGGATGCGGGCAACCTTCAGCCCCTATGCCGGCGGCCCGCAGCTTCTCTTCGCCTTCGAGGCGGCCGTCATCGGCGGAGCGGGATCGCTATGGGGAACCCTTGCCGGCGGCATCGTTCTCGGTCTTGCCCAATCGCTCGGCGCGCAATTGCATCCGCAAGGCTTCCTGATCGGCGGCCATGCCGTGTTCCTGCTGGTGCTTTTCGTCAGGCTATCCCGGTTCGGCATGCCGGTTCTCGACAAACTTGCCGCCTCCCTGCGCACCCGTCTCCGGAGCCCGACATGAGCCCTAACGCGACCCTTGCCTCCAAAGGAATATCGATAGAGCGCTGGACGAAAGCGTCGCGAGTGGCGCTCGGCTCCATGGCCGCGGTGCTCGCCCTGCTGATGTTTGCCCCCGCTGTCCTTGGCGCCGGCGCGATCGACCGCATGACGGCCCTGTTCATCTACGTGATCCTTGCCGCCATGTGGAATGCGCTTGCCGGTTTCGGTGGGCTCGTCTCGGTCGGCCAGCAGGTGTTCTTCGGTCTCGGCGCCTATTTCACCATCCGGCTTGCGGATGCGGGGCTCAATCCTTTCGTCGCGCTCTTTGCCGCCGCGATCGTGACCGGCGCGCTGTCGATCCCGCTTTCGCTGTTCATGCTGCGCCTGAAGGGCGGCGAGTTCGCAATCGGCATGTGGGTCATCGCCGAACTCGCCCATCTGCTCGTCAATCTCGACCGGCTGATCCAGGGGGAAACGGGAACCTCGCTGATCTCGCTGAATGTCTATGACGGCAACACGCGGCGGGCGACGATCTACTGGCTCGCCTTGACGGCCATGGCCGCCCTGCTCGGCGCGCTCTTCATCCTGATGCGCAGCCGCGCAGGTGCTGCGATGCAGGCGATCCGCGACAATGAGGAGGCGGCAACCTCGGTCGGCGTGCGGGTGATCGCGACGAAGAGGCTGCTCTTCGTGCTCGCCGCCTTCGGCATTGCGGTCGCCGGAGGCCTATGGCTGGCGACCGCCACGACCTTCCAGCCGAAGACCTATTTCAGCGTTCAATGGACGGCCTACATGATCTTCATGGTGCTGGTCGGCGGGATCGGCAAATTCGAAGGCGCGATCCTTGGCGCCATCCTGTTCTTCGTGATCGAGACCGTCTTCGGCTCAGCCGGCGTCTGGTACCTGATCGGCCTCGGCGCCACCGCCCTGATTTTCTCGCTCTACCTGCCGCGCGGCCTTTGGGGCGAAATCGAGCGCCGTTTCGATTTTCAACTTCTGCCCGTCGGCTACCGGCTGAAATTGCCCGGTCCGCATAAAATCAAATGGGAAGAATGAGTCGGCTTATTTCCGGATTCTCTTGAGAAAGGTGACGTTCATGCTTTTTGGTAAAACGATCCTGGTGACCGGCGTGGCTTCCGGCATCGGCGCCCGCACGGCGGAGCTGGCCGGCCAGATGGGTGCCGAGGTCATCGGCGTCGATGTGCGCGAACCGGTGGGTGGAAGCGCTGCCTTCATCAAGGGCGATCTTTCGACCGCCGCTGGCGTTGCCGAGATCGTCGCGCAGCTTCCGGCGCGCCTCGACGCACTCGCCAATGTCGCCGGCCTCTCCGGCAACACCGGCGTCGTCTCGACACTCGCCGTCAATTTCTACGGCCTCCGCGCCCTGTCCGAAGCCGTGGCGCCCCGCCTGCGCGAAGGCGGCGCCATCGTCAACGTCGCCTCGATCGCCGGCTACGGCTGGCGCGCCAATCTCGAGCGGGCAAAATCGCTGACATCAATTGAAGGCTTTCCCGAAGTGGCGGCGGTCGTCGCTGAGAACCATCTCAAGGATGAGGAAGGCTACCCGCTCTCCAAGGAGCTGCTGCTGCTCTGGACCATGCGCGCCGCCCATCAGCCACGGTTCAAGAACCGCGGCATCCGGGTCAATGCGGTCAGCCCCGGGCCGGTGGAAACGCCGATCCTCAAGCAGTTCCGCGCCGTTCTCGGCGACGCCAGGGTCGATAGCGACATTACCCGCGTCGGCCGCGCCGGCACCTCCGCCGATATCGCGCCCGCCGTGCTCTTCCTCTGCTCGGATGGCGGCCGCTGGATTAACGGCGCCAATCTTGCCGTCGACGGCGGCCTCGAAGCTTCCATCAACGCCGAAGTCCTCGGCTTCTAGTTCTTGTCCCAAGGAGACCTCCGATGAATATTTCCCTCCTCATAAACGGCGCCGACCGCGCAGCCTCCGGCGGCCGGACCTATGATCGTTTCGATCCCTTCACCGAGAAGCTCGCAAGCCGCGCCGCCGCGGCAAGCCTGGACGACGTTGCCGCAGCCGTCGATGCCGCCGCCGCCGCCTTCGGCACCTGGTCGAAGACCGGCCCCGGCCAGCGCCGCGCGATCCTGATGAAGGCTGCCGATATCATGGATTCCAAAGTCGGCGAGTTTACCCGGCTGATGATCGAGGAGACCGGCGCGACCGCGCCCTGGGCCGGCTTCAATGTCATGCTCGCCGCCAACATCCTGCGCGAGGCTGGCGCCATGACGACGCAGATATCAGGCGAAATCATCCCTTCCGACAAACCCGGCACGCTCGCCATGGGTGTTCGCCAGGCCGCCGGCGTCTGCCTGGCGATCGCTCCCTGGAACGCGCCCGTCATCCTCGCCACCCGCGCCATCGCCATGCCGATTGCTTGCGGCAACACCGTCGTCCTCAAGGCATCCGAACAATGCCCCGGCACACACCGGCTGATTGCCACTGTGCTGACCGAAGCGGGCCTGCCGGCCGGTGTCGTCAATGTCATCACCAACGCGCCGGAGGATGCGCCTGAGATCGTCGCGGCGCTGATTGCCCATCCGGCCGTCAAGCGCGTGAACTTCACCGGATCGACCAAGGTCGGCAGGATCATCGCCGAGACCTGCGGCAAGCATCTCAAGCCCGCCCTTCTTGAGCTCGGCGGCAAGGCGCCACTCGTCATCCTCGACGACGCCGATATCGACGGTGCCGTCAATGCCGCCATTTTCGGCGCCTTCATGCATCAGGGCCAGATCTGCATGTCGACGGAGCGCATCATCGTCGACGAGACGATCGCCGATCAGTTCGTCGCCAAACTGGCCGCCCGCGCCAGCCAGCTGCCGGCCGGCGACCCACGTGGCCACGTCGTTCTCGGCTCGCTGATCAGCCTCGATGCGGCGAAGAAAATGGAGGAGCTGATCGCCGATGCTACTGCCAAGGGTGCAAAGCTCGTGGCCGGCGGCAAGCGCTCGGGAACCGTGGTCGAGGCGACGCTGCTCGATCACGTCACGCCCGAGATGCGTGTCTACTCGGAAGAATCCTTCGGCCCGGTCAAGCCTATCATTCGCGTCTCCGGCGAGGATGAAGCCATCCGCATCGCCAACGACACCGAATACGGCCTATCGGCGGCCATCTTCAGCCGGAATGTCCAGCGGGCAATGGCGGTTGCGGCACAAATCGAATCCGGCATCTGCCACATCAATGGCCCGACCGTGCACGACGAGGCGCAAATGCCTTTCGGCGGCGTCAAGGGCAGCGGCTACGGCCGCTTCGGCGGCAAGGCGGCGATCGCCGAATTCACCGACCTGCGCTGGATCACGGTCGAGGATTCCGCCCAGCACTATCCTTTCTGAGGTCGACAGCGGCGAAGGGCAGATCACGCCAATTCAAGCGATAGAGCGTCCTGTCGGACACGCGGCGCTCTATCGCAGTTGTAGCCCGGTCATTGCGGTCATCACCCGGCCTGGACCAAGATCCTCTTACTCATCGCGCTTCAGATCTTTGGGAACGGTATATTTCGATCCGTCGTAACGCAGCCGGTGTTTGCCAATCGTCGTTTTGTCTTCGCTCTGGCAATCACCATCCTTTCCGATCGTGGCGACGGAGGTGGTGGTTTTTTCGGCTACGACTATGTCGGCAAACACGCCTTTTGCTGGTGAACCCATTGAAAGCGTGCGCGTGGTTTCATTGAACTCACCGGCACAGGCGGTATCCCATTCTCCGTGGTTCTCGCTGACGACAATATTGTCGAGAACCGGCTTCAGCCCATCAGCGTCGACTGAGAAGAGCCATAAGGTCGTTTCGCCGAATGGATTGGCGCGCGAGCTACCTTCCAGCGTAACACGCAGTCCAAAAGCCGTTTTCCCAGGAGCGAGTTGATAACGTGCGGTATCGAAGGCGACGCTTTCTACATGAATGGCATCGTCGGACATCAGTCCCTGAAGACGCAGGCGCTGCTTTACATGAAGATTGGTGCTGTCGACCACGAGCAGTTCGATGTCCCCCTCGTTTTCCGAATCCGACTGCTCTGTCATCAATGGGACAGCAACAAGCGTCAGTTGCGGTTGAGCTGGCCAGATCCGGCAAATCACCCGACGCGGATCGCCGTCGACATTGTCGTCTGTCGGCAATGTGATGGTTGCGCCCTCAAACAGAAAAGCGTCGTCGGCGTTGTTGGCACCCGGATAGGCAAGACGGATGATGTCTGAGGCGCGGCCGGCGCATTCGTTCTGGCCCGCCGATGCCGCTGGAGCGCTGACGGCAACGCCGAGCCCGATCAGAACGATCAGTTCGAAGAATGAAGCGCGGGCGTTCGAAAGCTGCGTCAATTGCAAATCCCTCCACAAAGCCACAGGCATATTCGAAACGTGACATTTGGCAATATTGGGAGAATCGAAAAATATCAGCGGCCAAGGACCGAACAACGTCAGTTGGCCGCGACAATGCTACAGCAATCGGAGGCGTTCATCTGTGGCCGACCGACAACCTATATTCCTAAGTTGAGTGCGATGGCTGCCTGTGCCACGCACCAGATCGAGCTGCGGGCTCAAGCCTGGAACCAAAACCCTGTCACGCGTATTCGTCTAGTTTTCGAACTTATGTCGGGTGGACAAATGGCCTTGCACCTCAAACGAATCTACGAGCCGAAAGACGACAAGGACGGCACGCGCATCTTGGTCGACCGGCTGTGGCCGAGATCACCCAGTCGATGCGCAAGGACGAGCAGATCATCATCGTCCAGGGCCATAGCCCGATCCGTTGCGGCCGGGCGATCTATTTCCGGCGAGAGGATATGGACGCGCAAGCAAAGGCCAATCGCTTCGTGCGGACTTGACGATCTCACACGTTCAGCAGTGCCGTCCGAGTTGCCTTGGGTAACGTCTGCGATAAGCGCCTTTGCACACCGCTCTCGCACGGAAGGCGCCAAGGACTTCTGAGGAACCGAGGCGAACATGGCCGCTGAAATCGCGAATACAACTATGAAATGGCGTCCGGCTTCGGAGATGACAGCATCCGGCTCCGTTGACCTTCAAATCCTAGATGACGGTGACCGAGTCACCATCGGCCGCGCACCGAGTTCGTGCGCAAACCCTGATTCGAGCTCTCAGCGCCCGCTCAGCGGAATCGGCTGACCTCCGTGGCCGACTTGCGGAGACGGATGAACTCGCGCAGCAGCGGCAGGAAGAATGCTGACGCTTGCGGTCTGGATGAGCTCGTAATTCATGAGCGGCCTGTCTCGTCCTCGCTGGCGTAGGCCTCGACGGCGTTTTCGAACTCGGCAAACAGTTCATCGGGCATCGTTTCGATGGTACCGGCGGCGCGCCGATCCGACTGCCTCATCAGCCGCTGGTAGTCTTCGATATTGAGGAGGATCAGTCGGGGTTTATTCCGCTGGGTGATGGTCACTGGATGGCGCAGGGCTTCGGCGATGATGTCGCCAGACTTACGGGAGAGGTCGCTGGTTGAATAGGAACCGCTTGACTTAGACATATGGGTCACCTTGTTGCTGTATTTGTTGTAAAATACAGCATTTCCAACAGTGCTGCAAGTTTGCTGGTTGGAGACGTTACGATCATGCCTGGAAAGTAGCCGTGGGTGTCCCGTCATTGCCGTTCAGCCTCAGACGACTGAGCCATCGCCAATTGGCGGCGGCCGTCGTCCGCCGTCTCTCAGCATCTGAAGCGTCTTTACCACGAGGATCAAATTGCGCGCACCGCATGAACGGGGATATCAGTTTCTAGCGTGATTTCCTGAATTATCGAGGCCAGTGAACCGAGTTCATCGTCGGTCAACCGAACCAATGTCGGAAACTTGACCTTGACCCCACCGTCATCGGCCATCAAAGCGTTGATCCAGTTGCCGCCGTTGATGCGGTATTCATGCGTGTCGTCGTCGATCTCCAAATCATCCAGCAGATTGATGGTGAAGTGCCCGAATATCTCGGTCTCGCCCTGCAGCTGACAGGCAATGAATTCGTCATCTCCGACGAGAAGGTTTCGTTCCAATTCCATGATGACAAGGATCCGAGCGATTGCCGCCTCGAGCCCTTCAATCAGGCAGTCATGAAGCTCTCGCGAGAAATCGGTGTCGTCGCCGAAGCGGTTTGCGAGGACGACGAGCCGGAACCCGGCAAGCTTGGTGTACAGCGTGAGGGTGTTTCATCAGCAGGAGCGGGAGGGAATAGCCACCCGCCGGGCGGCGGCCTTGGCTCCTGCCCATACCGCCAGTTCCGGGCCGCGGAAACTGATGATGACTGTGGCGGAGGTGAAGGAGTTCAAGGCTTCCCGGGGCGGCCAGAAAATCGTCGTTCGTCACCTTCCCTTCCCCTTTATGATCGAGGAACGGACCTGGAAGCGGTTAAGCGCCAGATATGAGACGGAGCTGGAACTCTGGCGGTCGAGCGAGGACTTCCATCTGACTATGATTGCGACCTTCGGGATATCAGGCGCGGGGATCGCGTCCATCGAGGAGCTCGTCATAATGGTGGTCAACGAGAATTGGATCCCATTCGAGAGTATGCAAGAGCAACATCTCCTGGAACGGCTTTCAAGGCTGAAGCGAAAGAGCGTGAAAGGCCTGCGTTTCAATCTCGCGCGCGGGCAACCGGTCGTCTCGGTCACCTTACCGGAACAACGCCCGGCTCCCATCGCCATGTTCATCGTGGCTCCGGGTGCCGGCGAAGATTTCGAGAAGGCGTTGGCTGAGATGATCGAGACGAGACCGGAGATTATACCGTGGATCTGGCGGGTCGCCGAAGGGGAAATGCCGCAGCTTCCATGATCGGACAAGCGAAATGTCTTGCTTCGGCCAAGCCGACGAGCGAATCACGGTGCGACGAATACATTGAGCGTGCTCTGGATCTCTCGCTTCGAGGCGTCGAAAGCCTGGATGAGTTCGTGCGGATCCAACGACGTAGTTTCTTGCGAAAGAGCGACACCTTTGGTCAGGGAGCGCAATCTTGAGATCGTTATGATGCGCCGCTTGTGGCAATGAACGCGCGCAATGCTGCCGCCATAGGTGTGCCGGCGACAGCGAGATCGCGTACCGTGCTCATGTGATTGCCGTCTGCGACCTGCGATGCCCGCACGTCAAGCCCTTGGGCGGCAAGAATGTCCCTGAACGCATTCGCCTGGATTTTGAAAGGATCAGTTTCCTGTTCGCCGGTCATGACAGCGACACGCGTTGCAGGATCGTGCTCGTGACGCATGGGCGTAAACCGTCGCACCTCCTCGTCGCTCAAGGCAATCTCGTCCTGCAGGAAGGACGTCTGCAGGGGTTCGAGATCGTATATCCCGCCAAGCAGGAAAGCGGCGACTACCCCCGAAGGCGCTGGCGAGCGATGGAAGAGAAAGGTTGCAAGATGTGCACCGGCGGAGTGGCCGCTGACGGAGAGCCGCCTTGACGTGGCGCCAAAACGATCGGCATTCGCCAGTAGGAAAGCCTTGGCTTTCAGGACCTGACCAACCAGGGCGTCCATTCTCGCGATGGGCATCAACGAATAATCGACGATGGCTGCGACCGCGCCGGCGCCGGTGATGGTCTCAGCGACGCAGGAATAGTCCGCCTTGGAAAACATCCGCCAATAACCACCATGGATGAACATGTGGATCGGCATGTCCGAGCCGGCACTGTCTGGCAGGAAGATATCGAGCGTCTCGCCAGGCCTATCCCCGTAGGCGATGTTGGCCTCCATGGCGACAGTGCGCCGCGTTGCAAGGCTGCGAGCTCGGATATCGCCAACGATCGCGTCGAAATCTGCGACATGGTCACGAATGCGGAACGGATCGGCGGCCACAGGTTTCTCCCTCAGAAACTTGTCGCAATGTACTTGGCTTCCATGAACTCGGCGATACCGTGATGCTGCCCTCCTTCACGTCCAAGGCCGCTCTGTTTCACACCGCCAAAGGGGGCAGCGGGATCGGAGACCAGTCCACGATTAAGCGCAATCATGCCGGCCTCGACCTTGGAGGCGACGCGCATGCCACGGCCAATGTCGCGGGTATAGATGTAGGCGGCGAGGCCATATTCCGTATCGTTGGCGGCAGCGATGACTTCTGCCTCGCTCTCGAAACGGTAGAGCGGCGCGACGGGACCGAAAATCTCCTCGCACCCCATGTCGGAGGCCGGGGAAACATCGATAAGCACCGTCGGCGGATAAAAAAAGCCGCGTCCTGCCAATGTTCGTCCGCCGCAGAGCGCGCGCGCGCCGCGCGAAATGGCGTCCGTAACAAGGCGCTCGATCTTCTCCACCGCCTTGCGCGTGATCATCGGACCGCATTCCGTATCCAGATCCACACCCGGGCCGACCTTGAGGGCGGACATGCGTCGGGTAAATTTCTCCACGAAGGCATCGTGGATACCGGACTGGACATAAATGCGGTTTGCCGCCGTGCAGGCCTCACCTGCATTGCGCATTTTCGCGACCATCAGACCCTCGATCGCCGCGTCGATGTCCGCATCGTCGAAAACGATGAACGGCGCGTTGCCGCCAAGTTCCATGGAGCAGGAGATGACATTTTTCGCCGCTTCCGCCAGAAGCGTGCGGCCGACGCCCGTCGAGCCTGTGAAGGAGAGTTTTCGCACCCGCGGGTCGGCCAGCATGGCGGTGATGACGGGCCCCGGCGTCGATGTTGTCATCACGTTCACGACGCCCGGCGGCACACCGGCCTCCTCGTAGAGAGCCGCAAGCGCATAGGCCGTCAGCGGCGTCTCGCTCGCCGGCTTCAGGATGACGGTGCAGCCTGCGGCAAGGGCAGGCGCGATCTTGCGGGTCGCCATCGCAGCCGGGAAATTCCACGGTGTGATGAGAACGCAGATGCCGATAGGTTGGTAATCGACGACGATGCGGTTTCCGCCGGCCGGGGCAAGGCCAAACTCACCAGAGATCCGCACCGCCTCCTCGGCGTTCCAACGAAAGAACTCCGCCGCATAGGCCACCTCGCCGCGCGCGTCACGCAACGCCTTCCCGTTCTCGAGCGAAATGAGCCTGGCAAGCGTTTCGGAGCGCTCCACCATAAGTTCAAAGCAGCGGTGCAGGATCTCGGAACGCTTTCTCGGCGCCATCTCGCGCCAGCTTTCCGCGGCGCTTGCCGCAGCCTCCACGGCCGCTGCCGCATCCGCAAGGGTCGCATCCGGCACGGCGGCAATGACCGCCTCGGTCGAGGGGTCGATCACCTCGATCCGACCCTTGCCCACCGCAGGCTGCCAGGCGCCGCCAATATAGAGGCCGCGGGAGAACGCGCTGAGCCCGAAGGGATCGTGGTCTGGATGCGCAGAATGCTGGTTGACGTTCATGATGGTTTCCAAGTCAGAGGGCGGAAGCGGCCAGGTCGCCGTCATAGGCGGCCCGCACCAGGCCGCGCATGGCAGCCGTATCGAAGGAGCGTGGATTGTTCTTGATCAGCCGGCCGATGCCGAGCGCCTGCTCTGCGGCCCAGTCGATCCTGTCTTCCGGCAGGCCGAGCCCGGCAAGCGTCGGCGCGATGCCGATCGCGGCGAAGAGGCGGCTCACCTCGCCGATCGCGGCATCGGCAACAGTCTCGTCGTCCTCCACTCCGGTCGGATCAAGGCCGAGCGCCCTACCGACAATGGCGATGTCCGCGCCCGCGACGCGGCGATTATATGTCATCACATAGGGCAGCATGGTCGCAACCCCGAGGCCGTGCGGCGTATGGGTCAAGGCACCGACCGGATATTGCACGGCATGGGCCGCAGCGGTACCCGCCGTTCCGAAGGCGCAGCCGGCTGCGAGCGCACCCATCATCACATCGGCGCGCGCATCGATGTCGGCGCCGTCGACGAAGGCCTTTTCCAAGCTCCGGCTGAGGAGCCGGATGGCATGCAGCGCGAACTGGTCAGAGAGATCGCTCTTGCCGATGAAGACATGCTGCTGCGCGAGTTCAGGATCGCCGGGGCGGCGCATGGCCGTGAAGGCTTCGATGGCATGCGTCAAAGCATCCGCACCGGCAATCGCGGTGAGCCCAGGTGGGCAGGATAAGGTCAGGTCCGGGTCGCAGATCGCCGCTGCGGCGATGAGATATGGGCTGGAAATGCCAACCTTCAGGATACGGTCAGAATCAGAAACAACCGCGACCGGCGTCACCTCGGAGCCCGTGCCTGCCGTCGTCGGCACGGCGATCACCGGCAGGACGGGCGCCGGCACCTTGAACTCACCGTAATAATCGGCGAGGGCGCCGCCGTGAGCGAGCATAAGCGAAGCGCATTTCGCCATGTCGAGACAGCTGCCGCCGCCGATGCCGATCACCATATCGGGCTCAAAACCGCGTGCGGCCTCAACGCAAACCGCGACCGTATCTTGCGGCACGTCCGGCAGCGTGCGGTCATGCACCAGCACGACAATGCCGGCTGCTTCAAGCGCGGCGATCATTTCCGCGAAGACCGGTGTTGCGGCAAAACGCGCATCCGTGCAGACGAGTGCGCGCCGGCCGGTTCTGCTGGCGACGCTCGCGAGCGCATGGCGCTGGCCGACGCCAAACAGGATTTCCCGCGGCAGCCTCAAGGCGGCAAACAGGCTCATGATCTTTGTCCCTCGAAGGCCAGAATGCGAGGGCGCGAAAGCGCGTTGAGGTCTTCCCAGAGGCGCTGGTCGATCTCGAACCCGTTGCGGCTTGCTGCCGCCCGCCTCCGGCGGGCACGATCGCCCGGGACGAGAACCGGTTCGCCAGCGCTGGCGGGTGGTGAACCGCGCACGGCATCGAGGTAGGTCGACAGTCGCGCCGGCAGTCCCGGCGCCAGACTGGGTTCGATCAAGATGAAGACGTCACCCTTGTTGCACGGCGGCTGGCTGTCGAGCGTGCCGCGCACATCCGGCGCGAGCGCCGAGCCGGCAAGAGCTGCCACCAGCAGCTCCAAAGCGATGCCGAGGCCGTAGCCCTTCGCGTCGCCGAAGGGCGCAATCGCGCCGGCCTTCGCATGCCCCGGATCGGTCGTCGGGTTGCCGGCCGCATCGCGCGCCCATCCCTCGGGAATGGGCCTGCCGGTCGCCGCGTGATGATGGATCCTGCCCATCGGCACGAGGCTGGTGGCAAGGTCGAGCACGAGCGGTTCTTCGGCCGTCGGCACGGCGATGGCGATGGGGTTGGTGCCGAGCATGGCCCGGGTACCGCCGAAAGGATGGACCAGCGCCTCGCTCGACGAGAGCGCGATGCCGACGAAACCGATTGCGGCGATGGCCTCCACATAATGCGCGAGCATGCCGAGATGGTTGGCATTGCGCACGGCGACAAGGCCGATACCAAGATCGGGAATGTGAGGCGCCAGCCGCTCGATCGCGGCCATGGCAACGACGGGGCCAAATCCCGACGAACCCTCCACTTCCAGCACCGCATCCGCGCGCCAGCGCTGCGTGCCCTTCGTCTGTGGGTCAATGACCCCGCGTTCGATCCGTTCGACCAGCCGCGGAAGCCGGTACAGGCCATGCGAGGGGTGCCCCTTCATCTCCGCTGCTACCAGGACGCGAGCCTGCAGGGCCGCATGGTCACGCGGTGCGCCATGCTCTTCCAGCAGGCGGGTGGCAAGCGCGAGGGCTGCTGCTTCGGATAGGCGCATGATTTTTCCTCCCTATATTAAATCGTATAGGATATAGGATTGTCTTGGCCGCAGCATCGTGCTAGCGATTGAACCTGTCAAGAGGCAAGGCAGCAGATGATTTCGACGAGACCGAAGGAACCCTCAACGGGCACAACCCAGATACCGCGCGCCAACAGCCTGGCGGGCGACGTCTACGAGGCAATCTTCAACCAGCTCATGTCGTTGAAGATTGCGCCGGGGACGCGCATCACGGTCGACAACCTGGTCAAGGAGTTCAACGTCTCCCATACGCCGATCCGCGAAGCCCTCGGCCGGCTTGAAGGCGAAGGCCTCGTCGTCAAGCAGCATCTCGTTGGCTATCGTGCCGCGCCGCAGATCACGCGCCACCGCTTCGACGAGCTCTATGAACTGCGTCTGCTGTTGGAACCTGCCGGCGCTGCGAAGGCAGCCGAGGCGATGAACGACGGAAAGCTCGCCATTCTCACCGAGGCCGCGGGCGTGATGACACGCAGCGACGACAGGGACGAACGAGCGAACTATTCGGCTTTCGCGCGCCAGGATGCCATCTTTCACGACCGGATCATGGAATTTGCCGGCAACGAGTTGATCCGCGAGATGCTGACATTCCAGCACACGCATTTCCATATCTTCCGCCTGATGTTCCATCGCCGCGTCACCGAGGAGGCGCTCGCCGAGCATCAGACGCTGCTCGATGCCTTTGCGGCGCGCGACCCGGGCGCGGCTGCGAACGCAATGCGCATTCATATCGAACATTCGCGCGACCGGCTGTTGCCGGCATTCGACGAAATCTGAGCAACCGCGCCGGGCAAGGACGAGCCTGCCCGACCTGACAACGAGGAGGAGAACCCATGCCAGGCAAGAAAATCCTGATGCTCACCGGCGATTTCACCGAGGAGTACGAAATCTTCGTCTATCAGCAGGCGATGGAGGCGGTCGGCCACACTGTGCACGTTGTGTGCCCGGACAAGAAGGCCGGCGACATCCTCAGGACGTCGCTGCACGATTTCGAGGGAGACCAGACCTACACCGAAAAACTCGGGCACAATGTCACCATCAACAAGACGTTTTCCGAGGCCGAGAACCAGCTCGACCAGTATCATGCCGTCTACTGCGCCGGCGGGCGTGGACCGGAATATATCCGCACCGACAAGCGGGTGCAGGCAATGGTGCGTCATTTCCACGAGCAGAAGAAGCCGATCTTCACCATCTGCCACGGGGTCCAGATCCTGATCGCGGTCGACGGTGTCGTTCGCGGCAAGAAGGTGGGTGCACTTGGGGCCTGCGAACCCGAAGTCACCCTGGCGGGCGGAACCTATATCGACCTCTCGCCAACCGAAGCCTATGTCGATGGCACGATGGTTTCGGCCAAGGGCTGGACGGCGCTCGCCGCCTTTATCCGCGAATGCCTGAAGGTGCTGGGAACGGAGATCCACCACACCTGAGACGACGGTACCAAATAGCAGAAGGCCTAGCAGGTGACATCTGCCAGGCCTTCTTTGCGGTTTGGCCTGCAATCACGCTCCACCGCGGTTCCAGCCGCGGCCACGGTCGCCGAACATTTCATAGCCGCCATCGGTGATCGCGAGCGTATCCTCCAACTTGATGAATCCGCGCTTTGGGTGAAGCATCGTCGTCTCGACCGAGATCACGCTCCCGGCTTCCATCGGCTTGTCGGCATCGATGCCATCATATGTGACGGGGTGGTTCGTCATCAGGAATGGCGCTTCGTGGGTGATGAGGCCCATGCCATGGCAGAAAAAGTCGGTGAAGGCCGCCGATGGCGAGGCCTCGAGCTCGGCTTCCGCTGCTACGATTATCTCCCTGCCCGCAACCCCTGCCCTGACCTTGGCGAAGGCCGCTTGCTGGATGCATTCGACTTCGGCCAGAAGGTCCTCCAGCTCCGCATCCGGCTCGCCGAGCACACCCATGCGGCAGAGGTCACCGATATATCCGTGATAGTTGCCGCCGGAATCGATCGACAGGATCTCGCCCTCGACCCAGGCTTGCGGCGAGCCCGCGCGGTTGTGGCTGGAGCCAAGCGTCAGCAGGCAGTATTCGAAGTGCAGGCCGCGGTTCGTTTCCTCCCGGCGCAGCTGCTCGATGATCTCCATCTTCGTCGAGCCGGCGCGGGCCGCCGCGATCGTCGCCAGCATAGAGTCGGTAATCAGTTCGGAGGCGCGTCTCAGCTTTGCCAGTTCGTCCGGCGTCTTGACGGCCCTTAGCCGCTCCAACACATGCGTGGCATCGACAAATCGAGCGCCCTCCAGCCGAGAGGCAAGCAGGTCGCGGGCGTCGGATGGCAGGAAGGCTGGCTCGATGCCGATGCGCCCACCGGTCTTGCCGATTTTCTTTAGGTGCTCGACGGCGAGCCCGGCGGCATCCTGCGTGCCCCAGGTCGCCGTATGCACGGAGGGCGTCCAGAATGGATTGTTCTGGTGCTCTGCGCCCTCCATGCGGTTGCCCACATAGGCGGAGTGATCGGGCGCGCCTTTCTCATAAATCACCATCGGCAGATATCGGCTATGCCCGATCGCATCCATGGCGGCGAAGAAGATGAACTTATAGCCGCCCATGAGGTATTGCGTGTTGTGTTTGGAGGTGGCGACGATGACGTCGATACCGGCTTCCTCCATGAGACGGTCGAGCTTGGCCGTATCGAACGGCGTCACGGCGGCCTGCTTTGTTTGCCCTGTATTGTCGTTCATTGTCTTCCTCCCAGAAAATGGATGCGACGCTTCAGAAGCCCGGCGGCAGCAGGCGGAAGTCCGGCAAATCGCGAAGCGCAAGCTCCGGCCCCGCCGGTGAGTAGACCACGAAGAGGAGCATTGGCCCGCCGCCAGTGTTCTTCGTCGAATGGAAGCGACTTTCGGGAACATAGATCGTGCAGCCGCTGGCGACCTTCCGCGTGATCGGATTACCCGTCTCGTCCTCGACCATCTGCTCGCCCTTGCCGGAAATCACAAAAATGATTTCCTCCGCGCCAGGATGATTGTGGCGGGAATGCCCCTCGCCGCTTGGCAGTTCGACGACACCGCCGGAAAACCGGCTGGCGCCGTTGACCTCGGGCGCCACAGTCAGCGACAGCTTGCCCCAGTCGAAACCGAAGGCGCTCACATCCTTAGGATAAATGAAGTACTTGTCCTTTACCATGAAACGGCTCCTCCACGTCCTTCCTCAGACGACCGCGCCGATGGCGAGCGCCTTGAAATCTTCCGTCTGCTTGCGAATTGCCGCCTCTGCCGGCAGGCGCTCCATCGAGCTTGCGCCATAAAAGCCGTGGCAGCCAGGGCAACGCTCGAGAACGTAGCGCGCATCCTCCGGCATGGAGATCGGGCCGCCGTGGCAGAGCACGATGATGTCGTCGCGCACGGAACGTGCCGCCTTGGAAATTGCAGCGATCTCATCGACGCAGTCATCGAGGGACTTGCCGGAGGTGGCCCCGATCGTGCCGCCGGTCGTCACGCCCATATGCGCCACGACGATGTCGGCCCCGGCCGCCGTCATGGAGATAGCCTCGCTCTCGTTGAAGACATAGGGGGTCGTCAGCAGGTCGAGCCCGTGGGCGGTGGCGATCATCTCGACCTCCAGATTGTAGCTCATGCCTGTCTCCTCGAAACTCTGCCGCATCCGGCCATCGAAGAGGCCGATGGTGGGGAAGTTCTGTACGCCGGAAAAGCCCATTGCCTTGAGGTCGGCGAGGAAGCGCGGCATCAGCACGAAGGGGTCCGTGCCGTTGACGCCGGCGAGAACCGGCGTCTTTTTCACGACCGGCAACACTTCAAGTGCCATGTCCTTGACGATCTCGTTGGCATTGCCATAGGCCAGCAGTCCGGCCGCCGAACCGCGCCCCGCCATCCGGTAGCGCCCGGAATTGTAGATAATGATGAGGTCGATGCCGCCTGCCTCCTCGGCCTTGGCGGAGATGCCCGTGCCGGCGCCGCCGCCGACGATCGGCACGCCGGCTGCGATCATGCCGTGAAATTTTTCGAGGATGGTGTTGCGCGGTATGACTGGCATCGATTTGTCTCTCAGGGGTTGGCGATGTCACGATAGGCTGCGACGGCGGCCTCGGCGAAATCTGGGTCGTTGATATGGAACGGCAGGCGAATAATACGTCGCGACGCCGTCGGCTTCACCGTCGCCTCGAGCGCGGCAAAAAGCGCGGCGTTGGCTTGCGGATCGAAGAACGCACCGCCTTCGATGTCGAGGGCCGAAACGCCCTTTTCGGGAATGAGGAAGCGTAGGGGGCCGTGGCAGAGATTGAGCTTGTCGCCGATCCAGCGGCCAATCTGCGCACATTCGGCCGACGTTGTGCGCATCAAGGTGACGTTCGGGTTGTGCCGGTAAAACAGCCGGCCGGCATAGCGCTCAGGAACGGTCTCCGGCGCCCAGAAATTCACCATGTCGAGCGCACCAACCGAACCGACATAGGGCAAGCCTTTGCGAGCAATGGCGCCGAAACGGTCCGAGGTGGCGGGCAAGACGCCGCCGAAAAGCAGGTCGCAGACCTCGGTCGTCGTGATGTCGAGCACGCCAGAGATGAGCTCGCTGTCGGCAAGCTTCTCCATCGCCCGCCCGCCCGTGCCTGTGGCGTGGAAGACCAGGCAATCATAGTCCGCCCGAAGGCGCTCGGCCATGGCGGATACGGCAGGTGTGGTAACGCCGAACATGGTAAGCCCGAGGGCCGGTTTGGATGCAGTCACCTCAGCCGGGCGGCGGGCCATGGCGGTGATCGCCTGGGCGGCGTTGTGAAGGATGACGCGGCTCAGCCGGTTCAGGCCCGCCATGTCCGTGACCGAGGGCATCATCACGATGTCGGAAACATCGACATAGGGAGCAACGTCGCCGGATGCGAGCGTCGAGACCATGATCTTTGGCAGACCGAGCGGCAATTGGCGCATGCCTGCGGTAATGATCGAAGTGCCCCCGCCTCCACCGATACCGATGACGCCGGCGATATCCTGGCGCTCCACGAGGAAACGCGCGAAGGCAATGCCCATCGCCTCGACCGCCCTTCCGCGGTCCCCGCTGGCAAGAACGGCTTCCGCCCCGTCAGGATGGCACGCCGCCACTGCGTCGGCCTTCACATCGACGGCGGTCGCAGGCTCGCCTATGCCGACGTCGACGCGGACAACACCCCCGCCCGCCGCTTCGATGCAAGCGGCCAGATACTCAAGCTCCTCGCCCTTCGTGTCGGCCGTGCCGACCACGTAGATCTGCTTCATTTCCCCTCCGCGACCGGGTGGATTTCCTCCCGGCATATCTCACGTTCGGGGCAAAGCGACGGGCCCTTGCAAAATTGTGAGACGTGCGTATCATAAAGACATGGATGTCTCACGTCAACAGAACGAAACAACCAGGACCGAGCGAGGCCCGCGTGCCCGAACGCGAAAACTGATGCTCGAAACGGCAACACGGCTCATGCAGTCCGGCATCACTCCGTCGGTAAGTGAAGTCGCCGAAGCGGCCGAAGTCTCGCGCGCGACGGCCTACCGTTACTTTCCGAGCCAGGCCGTGCTCGTGCATGCCGTGGTGGATGAGGCTCTGGGGCCGATACTCAGTTGGTCATCGGACAGCCCGGACGCACGCACCCGCGTTGCCGACCTCTTGGCGACCGCAATGCCGCGCATCGACGAGTTCGAGGCCACCTTCAAGGCGGCGCTGAAACTTTCGCTGGACCAGTGGGCGCAGCGCCAGGCGGGCACGCTCGGCAACGAGCCGCTGTTCAAGCGCGGCCACCGGGTCGACCTGCTGAAGAGCGTCACTGCCCCCCTGCAGGGCACCGTGCCGCCCGAATCCCGGGAACGCCTTGCGCAGGCTCTTTCGCTTGTCTTCGGCGTCGAGGTGCTGATCGTATTGAAGGATATCTGGGGCCTGACCTCGGAAGGCGCGCAGTCTGTTGCCGAGTGGGCCGCCAGGGCTCTTGTCGATACCGCATTACGGCAGGCAGAGAGCGAGGCATAACGTGGCACGCCCCAGACTTGGTGCACAAACTGGTTAGACCAGTGGCAGTAATATGTTCTTGTATTGTGTGGTCTGGATCGGCGATGATGACTGTGAGACGGACCGACAAGACCGCGTCGACAGGCCCGCATTTGCAGGGGATGGACGTCGAAACATCGAAGACGAGCCTTTGACGAGAGCTCTCCCAGGTTGCGCTTGACGATAATGGCATTTGGTAATACCAGATTAAGGTAACGACATTCAGGCTTGAGATCTGAAACGCGCGAAGGGGTCGAGGAGGACCCCCAGCACGAACACCACCCAGGAGGATCGGGAAGCCAGATCGGGAGGCCCGCGATGAAGCGGGAGGCGTGCATAAATGGGAGGAAACGTTATGCGCAAAACTATGACCGGTCTGTTGGCCGGTGTCGGATTGATGTGGGCGTGCGGAACATCCGCACAGGCCCAGGAACTGACCATCTTCTGGGCTGAGTGGGACCCGGCAAACTACCTTCAGGAACTCGCCAACGAATACGAGGCACAAACCGGCGTCAAGGTCACGGTCGAGACCACCCCGTGGGCCGACTTCCAGACCAAGGCCTTCACCGAGTTCAACGCCAAGGGTTCAGCCTATGACATGGTCGTCGGCGACAGTCAGTGGATCGGGGCAGCGTCCGAAGCCGGCCATTACGTCGATCTGACCGACTTCTTCACCAAGCACAATCTGACCCAGGTGATGGCCCCGGCAACGGTGAAATACTACTCCGAATATCCGTCGAACTCGAAAAAGTACTGGTCGGTTCCGGCCGAAGGCGACGCCGTCGGCTGGTCCTACCGCAAGGACTGGTTCGAAGATCCCAAGGAGATGGAGGCGTTCAAGGCCAAATACGGCTACGACCTCGCCCCGCCGAAGACATGGGCCGAGATGCGTGACATCGCCGAGTTCTTCCACCGTCCAGACCAGAAGCGATACGGAATCGCCATCTACACCGACAACTCTTATGACGGTCTCGTCATGGGTGTCGAGAACGCGATCTTCTCGTTTGGAGGCGAACTCGGCGACTACCAGAGCTACAAGGTCGACGGCATCATCAATTCCGAGAAGAACGTCAAGGCGCTCGAGCTTTATCGCGAGCTCTACGGCTTTACGCCTCCGGGCTGGGCCAAGTCCTTCTTCGTCGAGAACAACCAGGCGATCACCGAGAACCTGGCGGCGATGAGCATGAACTACTTCGCCTTCTTCCCTGCCCTGGTGAACGAGGCGTCCAACCCGAACGCCAAGGTTACCGGCTTCTTTGCCAATCCGGCAGGCCCGAACGGCGAGCAATTCGCAGCGCTCGGCGGCCAAGGCATATCGGTGATCTCCTACTCAAAAAACCAGGAAGAGGCGATGAAATTCCTCGAATGGTTCGTTAAGGACGAGACCCAGAAGCGCTGGGCCGAACTCGGCGGCTACACGGCAAGCGCCAAGGTGCTTGAATCGCCGGAATTTCAGAACGCGACACCCTATAATAAGGCCTTCTACGAGACGATGTTCAAGGTGAAGGACTTCTGGGCAACGCCTGAATATGCCGAACTGCTGATCCAGATGAACCAGCGCATTTATCCCTTCGTCACCGCCGGCCAAGGCACGGCGAAGGAAGCGCTCGAATCCCTGGCAGCGGACTGGAACGCGACGTTCGCGAAATACGGACGCCACAAGTAGCAAGCGCGCTCAGTGGAGGGGCCGCGGCCCCTCCCAATTCATTCTGCATCTCCGCGCCGAAGGGCGCGGCTCGAGAGGGCGCGGCGCCCGGCATCAACTTCGCGCATCGTGATGCCGTTCCGGCATCTGGCGCCGAACTCTCGGAGGAGGAGAGGATTGGCCACCGCAGTCATGACATCGCTGGACACGAAATCGCGTGCCGCATCCCGCGGCATGAGCGACATCCGGATTCGCAATCTCTTCATCATTCCGACGATCCTGTTCCTGATCGTCTTTAACATCTTTCCGCTGATCTATTCGCTCGGCTATTCCTTCACCGACTTTCGCGCTTCGTCGAACGCGCCGGCCAACTTCGTCGGCCTGCAGAACTACCGCGAGTTGCTGAACGATCCTTTCATCTGGTCAAATTTCGCCATCACGGCGAAATATGTGATCGTCTCTGTGACGGGGCAGGTGATCGTCGGCTTCGGCACCGCGATGCTGCTCAACCGCGATATCCCGCTGAAGGGTCTTCTGACGACGCTGCTGCTGCTGCCGATGATGCTCTCGATGGCCGTGGTCGGCCTCTTCTGGAAGCTGCTCTACGACCCGTCCTTCGGCATCATCAACTACGCACTCGGCCTCGGCTCCTTCGAGTGGCTGTCGAATCCGGACATGGCGCTCTATGCGGTCGCAATCACGGACATCTGGATGTGGTCGCCCTTCGTGATGCTGCTGTCGCTTGCCGGCCTTTCGGCCGTGCCAAAGCATCTCTACGAGGCAGCGGCGATCGACCGGGCGGGGCCGTTCTATACATTCTTCCGCATCACGCTGCCGCTGGTGGCGCCGATCCTCATGATCGCAATCATCTTCCGTACGATGGAGGCCTTCAAGACCTTCGACCTCGCCTACATCCTGACCAGCCAACCGACGACCGAGGTGATCTCCATCCGGCTCTACAAGATGGCCTTCCAGGAATGGCAGACGGGGCGCTCCTGCGCACTCGCCTACATCGTCCTCATCATGGTTCTTGCCATCACCAACATCTACGTCAAGTACCTCAACAAAGTGAAGGAGCGCTGAGATGGCTGCCGTCCAAACCCGCTCCGAACGCGCGCTGAACCGGGTGGCGATCGCCGCCGTACTGGTCATCACGCTGATCTTCCTTGCGCCGATCTACTGGATCACCTCGACGGCCTTCAAGCCGCGCAACCTCGCCACCACCATTCCGCCGACGGTGCTCTTCGAGCCGGAACTCTCGCCCTTCGTGAAGCTCTTCACCAAGCGCTCGCAACTGCGCGGGGCGCCCACCCCTGAAGAATATGCCGCCGCCCCCTGGTGGGAGCGGATGGTGTTCGACGGCGGCGAGAAGATCGTTCGCTCCGGCCGCGGCGAGGTGCAGCCCTCCGGCTATCCGAACCGCTTCATGAACTCGCTGATCGTCGCCATCACGTCCACGGTGCTGGCTGTCGGCATGGGGACATTTACAGCCTACGGTTTCTCGCGCTTCAAAGTGAAGGGGGAGGCAGACCTTCTCTTCTTCATCTTGTCGACGCGCATGCTGCCGCCCGTCGTCGTGGCGATCCCGATGTTCCTCATGTACCGTGTCGTCGGCCTCAACGACACGCATTGGGGCCTCATCATACTCTACACCGCCTTCAACCTTTCCTTTTCCGTCTGGCTGATGAAGGGCTTCATCGACGAGATCCCGAAGGAATACGAGGAGGCCGCGCTCGTCGACGGCTACACGCGGATGGAGGCCTTTTTCAAGATCGTCATCCCGGAAGCAGCGACCGGAATCGCCGCGACCGCGGTCTTCTGCTTCATCACGGCCTGGAACGAATATGCATTTGCGCTAATTATGACGAACCGACGCGCGCAAACGGCTCCACCCTTCATCCCGAGCCAGGTCGGCTCGGGCCTGCCGGATTGGACGGTCATTGCGGCCGGCACGTTCCTGTTCCTGCTACCGGTCGCCATCTTCACCTTCCTGCTCAGGAACCATCTCCTGCGCGGCATGAGCTTCGGAGCGATCCGCAAATGACCTTCCGCGCCTTGAACCAGAAATATCTCGAACCCGCATCACAGTATCTGATGATCCTCGGCATTATCGCGCTCTGCCAGCCCTGGAACCTGTTTCTGCATCGCTACGGCATGACGATGACGCTCGTCGGACTGATCGCCTTCATGGTGGCGACCAAAATCCCGCGGGACGCGCAACCAGACGAAGGCAGCCATTCATGACGCAGATCGAACTTCGCGGAATTCAGAAATATTTCGGTGCCGTCCAGGTCATCAAAGACCTTAATCTCGCCATCGCCGACAACGAATTCATCGTGCTGCTTGGACAATCGGGCTGCGGAAAGACGACGACATTGCGCGCCGTCGCGGGGCTGGAGACGATCGACGAAGGCGACATTCTGATCGACGGGCAGCCGGTGCAGCATATCAAGGCATCCGGCAGGGACATCGCCATGGTGTTCCAATCCTTCTCGCTCTATCCGCACATGACGGTCTACGAGAACATCGCCTTCCCGCTCCGCGCTACCCGGATGAGCCGTGCCGATGTCGATGCGTCGGTCCGCGAGATCGCCGGTGTGCTGCGCATCACCGGTTTGCTGGCCCGCAAGCCCTCGGCGCTGTCAGGCGGCGACATGCAGCGGGTCGCAATCGGCCGCGCGCTGGTGCGACGCCCAAAGGCCATGCTGATGGACGAGCCGATCGGTGCGCTCGACGCGAAGCTGCGCGAGGAGATGCGGGCGGAAATCAAGCGCCTGCATATCAAGCAGGGTTCAACCACCATCTACGTGACGCATGACCAGGTGGAGGCCATGTCGCTCGCCGACCGCATCGTCATCATGCACGAGGGCATCCTCCAGCAGATCGGCACGCCTGAGGAGGTTTACGCGCAACCCGCCAACACGTTCGTCGCCCAGTTCGTCGGAAGTCCGGTCATGAACATGGCGCCGGCGACTATCAGCGAAACGGGCAGCCATACCAGCGTGCAGGTCGGCGATGGCACGACGGGCTTCGAGTTCCCCGCCGTGCTGGCCAGCCGCCTTTCCGACGCAAGGGCCGAAAACGGCAAGTTGACACTCGGGGTCCGGCCTGAGGGCGTGCTCGTTTCACGGGAGGCCCGCGAAGGCTTCATGCCGGTCGAAGCGCATATCATTGAGCCTCTCGGCTCGCACGACATCGTGGACCTGAAGGTCGGTCACCAGATGATCAGGGCACGCACCAAGAGCGGTTTCGTGCCTGGTCCCGGCGAAGCCGTCTGGGCGCGCATCGACCCCGCCCAGGCACATTTCTTCAACACCGCGACCGGCTCGTCGCTCGGGATCAGACTCTGATGGCGCATATCGAACTCAAGGGCATCACCAAGACCTTCGGCAACCACACGGCGCTGAAAAACCTGAACATCGACATTGCTGACGGCGAGTTCTTCGTGCTGCTCGGGCAGACCGGCGCCGGCAAGACGACGACGCTGCGCCTGATCGCCGGCCTCGAAAAGCCTACCGCAGGCCAGGTCTTCATCGACGGGCAGGACGTTGCCGAATGGGGTGCCGCCGAGCGCGACGTGGCCCTGGTGCTCCAGCAATATTCGCTTTACCCGCGCTATACGGTGCGGGAGAACCTGGAATTTCCGTTGAAATCCCGTATCCGTCGCGTTGAACCCGGAGAAATCAAGGAGCGCGTCGACCGCGTTGCGAAGACCCTGCGCATCGAGCATCTGCTCGACCGCAAGACGGACCGACTGTCGGGAGGCGAGATGCAGCGCGTATCGATCGGCCGGGCCATCGTGCGCAAGCCGCGGGTCTTCTTGATGGACGAACCGCTTTCGGCGCTCGATGCGAAGCTTCGCGAAGCACTTCGCACCGAGCTGAAAAACCTGCAGATGAACCTCGGCGCGACCTTCCTCTTCGTCACTCACGACCAGATAGAGGCCATGTCGATGGGCGACAAGATCGGCGTCCTGAACAATGGCCAACTGGTGCAGACGGGTACGCCGCAGGAGATCTACGGAAACCCGGTCAACACCTTCGTCGCGCGCGCGGTCGGCTCGCCGCCGATGAACCTGATTGCCGGCACGCTTGCCGGCGGTGAGGCAGTGGCGAGCGAGGGCTACCGGCTGCCGCTCGGCAACGGACACGGGATCGCGACAGACGGTCGCCCGCTCACCTTCGGCATCCGTCCCGAGGACATTTTTCTCGACAGTGGCGCGCCCGGCGAAGCACGTGTCCACGACGTGGAAAACCATGGTGTTGAAAAGATCGTGACGCTGCGCACCGGCGAGAAGTTCATCCACGCGACCGTGCCGACACAGACGGCGCTTCGGATCGAGGATGAGGTTCGCTTTTCGTGGAATCCGGAGAAGGTCGTGCTGTTTGACGCCGGAAGCGGTGTAAGCCTGCGGCACGCGGGCTAACCTGATCGGTCCGAAGGATGCCCGCGGTCTCGGCGGCACGGCAGGGGCAGCGAGCGTTTCGAGTTGTCGCGACGAGGCGCTATTCGGGAAAGCGCCGGCGGTAGTGTTCTACCACTTCGGGGTTGCGCAAATTAACGGGCAAGTCGCCCTTGATGACGCGCAGGGCTTCGCTCGCCGCGCCCGTTCCCATGCGCATCATGCTCTCTTCCGTCAGACCAGCCAGATGCGGCGTGACGATGACGTTGTCAAAGCCGAAATAGGGATGGTCGAGCGGCAGCGGCTGCGTTGCAAAGACGTCGAGCGCGGCTCCGCCGATGCGACCATCGCGCAGCGCCTCGATCAATGCCGCATCATCGATCACGGGGCCGCGCGAGACGTTGACCAGAATGGCCGCGGGCTTCATGCGCCCGACGCGACCGGCATTGAGCATGCCAGTCGTCTCCGGCGTCAGCGGGCAGCAGAGCACCACGATGTCGGCCGTCGCAACAAGCTCATCGATCGTCAGGAAACGCACGCCGTCCGGCACGCTTTCCGGCGACCGGCTCGTGGCCACCACCTCCAGGCCGAAACCGAACTTCGCGATCTTGAAGATCGCCTTGCCGACATTGCCCATGCCGACGATGCCCATGGTGCGGCCGGCGAGGTCGACGGCCGCGTCCGATTGGGCGCGGCCCGCCACCCAGCCGTTCTGACGCAGTTCGCGGTCCATCAGGCGGAAGCGCCGAAGCAGGGCCAGTGTCACGAGGAAGACGTGCTCGGCGACAGTCGAGGCATTGGCGCCCGGGACGTTGGCGACAAGCACGCCGGCGCGGGTCGCCGCATCCATCGGCACCATGTCGAGCCCGGCACCATGGCGGATCGCCGCGCGAAGTGCCGGCGCGTCCTCGAAGAAGGCCGGCGGGATCGGCGCTCGTATGACGAGGATGCCCGCGCCGCGGCCTTCTCGCAGCAATGTTTCGGGATCGGGCGCGGAAGCGACGCGCAGATCACCCGCAGCCTCGAGCATGGACCTGGCCGCAGGGTGCAGGGGATGTGTGGAAAAGATGAAGCTCATCGGCCCTCCCCGCCGGTTACGCCTATCAGGCTGCCGTCGCTGGACCGCCGATAAGACCCTTCCAATAGCTTTCCGCACCTTGAAGATGCGCGCTCATCAGCGCCTGGGCGAGATTGCTGTCTCGGGAAAGCAGCGCCTCGTAGATGCGGATATGCTCCTCATGCGAGCGCCGGCTGCGGGCGGCGTCGGCAAAGTAGATCGGCAGGCGGTGCTCGCCCATGACGTAATAGACGCTGCACACCCGATGGAAGACGCTATTTTTGGTGGCCCGGACGATCTCCAAATGAAAATCCCGGTCCTCGCGCGCCAGCCCCTCGCCGGCGGCTAGCTTCGCCTCCGACGCGGCGAGGATATCGCGCAAGTGCTGGTAATTCTCCTCCGTCGCCCGATTGCAGGCGAGTTCCGCGGCCTTGATTTCATGGATCTTGCGAAGCTCCACGGTCTCGTAGATCAGGATAGGATCAAGCGGCACGCCGGCGCGGGCAAAAAGCGCCATTGCCTCCACGCTCGCCTCCGTGGTCGTCAGATAGATGCCCGACTTGGCCCGGCGCTCGACGATGCGCATTGCCTCCAGAATGGCCAATGCCTCGCGAACCTGGCCCCGGCTGACTCCGAAATGCTCCGCAAGCTCTCGCTCCGAAGGCGTGCGGCCGTTGCCGCTCGAGTTCGAGAACAGGTGGGCTGCGAGATCGGAGAGGAGGGAATTTTCTTTCATCGTCACTGTCTTTGCGCGTGAGTCTCCAGGACCCGCTGATTGATCGTGAAACCCAGGCCAGGCCTATCCGGGATCTCTACCATACCGTCTTTCACCGACACAGTGTCCTCGACAAGATCGTGGATCATCGGATTGGCGCCGAGCGAATATTCGATGATGAAGCTTGCCGGGGAGGCCGCACACAAGTGCAGGCCGGAGAAGAAGCAGGGCGCGCCGGCCCAAAGATGCGGCGCGAAACGGAGATTGAAGGCGCTGGCGAGCGAACTGATGCGCATCGCCTCCGTAATGCCGCCGCAGAAGGCGGGATCCGGCTGGAATATGTCGGCGGCCCGAAGCATGGCAAGATCTCGAAAGGCAAAACGCGTCGCCTCGCTTTCGCCCGCAGCGATCGGCACGTTCCCAGCCGCGCGCACCTCCGCCATGCCCGGCTTGTCATCTGCTATTACCGGCTCCTCGAACCAGGCAAGGTCGCAATCGGCGACCATCTGGATGAAGCGCTTTGCCTCCGCAACAGTATAGGTGCCGTGCGCATCGACCATCAGGTCGACGTCGGGGCCGATTGCCTTGCGAGCCGCACGCACGCGCGATGCCGAGACATGCAGCGCACGATCCATCGCACCGACGCGCATCTTGACTGACTTGAAACCACCGGCCGCGATATAGGACCGGAGCTGTTCGCCGATCCGGTCTACGCTCTCCCAACCGCCCGAGGCATAGGCGGGCAACCTGTCCGCCTTGCGCCCACCCAGCAGCTTCCAGACAGGGACGCCGAGCGACTTGCCGAGAATGTCCCAGAGCGCTATGTCGACCGCGCTGATCGCCGCGACGGAAAGACCGCGCCGCGCGATCTCGGGCATGGCGTGACCCGAACTCGCCGCCGTCTCGTGGCGTACACCGTTATAGAGCATCTCCCATATGGTGGAGATGTCGGCAGGATCGCGGCCAATGAGCTTCGGTCCAATCTCGTGATTGATCATGTGTACCAGCGTGCCATAGGTGCCCGAACTGCCGGCGGCGTTCTTGCCCTCTCCCCAGCCGACCATGCCGTCGTCCGTTTCGATCCGCAGGATCGCACTATCGAAGGTCGTCAGTCGGCCGAAGTCGCTGCGGTGCTGACGGCTCGCCTCGATAGGAATTTTGATCCACCAGGCCTCTACGGTCTTAATGCGCATGTCTCGGATCCCCTGCCCCTTACGGCCCGCGAGCCACAGGGCATATGTCTTTCCGTTCGTTACCTGATCAGCGGCAGGATCGTCTCGGCAGTGATCCGCATCTGATCGTCGTAGAACTTCTCAGTGAGAAGGCTTGAGCCGTGGTCCTGGATAAATTTCAGTTGCTCCGGGGGAATATCGACGGGGTTGCGCTCGACCATGTCCGGATATTTTGAGGCCGGCGTGCGGTCGACCGGAGCGACGAATTCGTTGGTGACGGCGCCGTCGTACCCGATCTCCTTCAGCGTGCCGATGATCTTCGGCCAGTCGAGCTGGCCGAGGCCGGCGGCAAAACGATTGTTATCGGCGACGTGGAAATCGAACAGTCGCTTTCCAGCGAGCCGGATCGCTTCATACATGTCTTCCTCCTCGATGTTCAGGTGGAAGGCATCAAGGCAAACCCCGCATTCGGGGCTGACGGCATCGGCGAGCGCCAGCGCTTGGGCGGCACGGTTGAAGAAATAAGTCTCGAAACGGTTGAGCGGCTCGACGGCAATGCGCACGCCCCTCTTCAGGGCATGGGCAAAACACTCCTTGGTAGCGTCCACCACCCATGTCCACTCTTCCTCCTCGGTGCCATCCGGCACCACCTTGCCGACGGTGGCCGGCACGAGGGTGACGATCTCGCCATCGAGTTCGCTGACCATGGTGATGACGCTCTTGACATAGTCCACTGACCTGGCGCGCTGGCCTTCATCCCTGGCGGCAAGATTGCGTTCGCCGAGCGTCAGCGTAACAGCACCCCAGCAGCGGATGCCGTGCTCTTTCAGCAGCGCGCGCGTCTCCTTGACGTCGTACTGCGCCGGCTCGCCAGATATCTCGATGCTTTCGTAGCCATATTTCTTGATGCGCTTCAGCGTGACGGCGAGCGGTTCGGCCCGCATCCAGTTATGTGTCGAAAGATGCATGAGGTCCTCCCAGACAGTTGCAGCACGGTCCACCGCCAATCGGGCGGCAAAAGGTCATGTTATGGTTGGCCACTCTCGCCACCTTCGGCAATCTGGTTCGGCCAATTCTTGTTATTTTAAAGCTCTAGCTCAATTCTTAACCCTCTGCAAGACGGGGCCAAAAGGTCGATATTTCTTTAGGCCGTCGATATTTAATACTGATTTTCTCGCTTAGGCGCGAATCCGGCACCCCAAGCGTGTAATAAACTGGCTTGACCAGATTCCAAGGTTTGGTATGACCAGATCTGAAAAAGTGATAGGGCGTTGAAACCATCTTGGAGTGGCCGCAGGCCAAGTGGAGGGGAGATGAAGATCGGCATGTGCATGTTCCTCTGGACGACAAGTGTCGGCCGGAAACACGAGGCACTGTTACGCGATATCAAGGACACGGGGTTTGACGGTGTCGAGATCCCGATCTTTTCCGGCACACCCGACGACTACCACCGGCTGGCAGACATGCTTGACCGGATCGGCCTGGAACGGACCGCCGTTTCCGCCATGGGCGATCCGCAGATGAACCTGATCGCCGCCGACGCCGCGACCCGCAGGCGCGGCATCGACTACATGAAATGGGCCATCGACTGCAGCGATGCGCTCGGCGCGACGATGCTGAGCGGGCCGTTACATTCGACGCTCGGCAAATTTTCGGGAAGCGGGCCGAGCGCGGCGGAACTCAAGCGCTCGGTTTCCTCGCAACGCGCGATCGGCGATCATGCAGCAAAGCATGGCATCACGATCGGGCTTGAGGCGCTAAACCGCTTCGAATGCTACCTGTTCAACACGATGGACGATCTTGCGGCCCATATCGACGCGGTCGGACATCCGCATATCCGCGCCATGTACGACACGTTCCACAGCAATATCGAAGAGACAGATCCCATCGGCGCGTTCACGCGAAACAGTGACCGCATCGTGCATGTCCACATTTCGGAGAACGACCGCGGCGTACCCGGTCGCGGCAACATTCCCTGGGCGGAGACATTCAGGGCACTACGGGCGAGCGGCTACGACGGATGGCTGACAATCGAAGCCTTCGGCCGGGCGCTCAAGGAGCTCGCCGCCGCGACAAAGGTCTGGCGCGACTTTTCCGAGACACCGGAAGCGGTCTATCGCGAAGGCCACCGTCATATCCGCGATGGATGGCACGCGGCGGCATGAACCCAACCGATCCGTTTGAATTTCGAACCGGTCAAGCAGTTTCTTGCGGGCGTTTCGACGAGCGCGACCTCAGAGCTACGCCGGCAGCGCTTCCCGGAACAGCCGATGTGGAGGGCTCGCAGGCATTGCTATCGTCATAGACTGCTTCTGGAGGCTATCTGCTGCCCGTCGTTCCCTTGGAAAACCCATCGATGGCGTCGAGCACAAGACGTTCACCGGCTCGCAGATCGACGTCCCATGTTCTTTGACCGAAACGGAGCTTCGCGACTGCAGCGCGAACTGCCGACAGCGTGACCATCGTCGGCATGCCGTTGCGCCAGTCAATATCCAGCAGCAGACCACCGCGAACACGCAGACCGCGCAAAGACCCTGCCTGCCACGCGTAGGGCAACGCCGGCAGGAGATGAATTTCCCTCGGAGAAGACTGAACCAGCATTTCCAGTATGCCGGCCGCGCCACCGAAATTCCCATCGATCTGGAACGGAGGATGGGCGTCGAACATGTTGTTATAGGTCCGCTCGGGGGTGAGAAGAAGCTTCAGCACATCAAAAGCATGATTGCCGTTTCGAAGCCGTGCCCACAGATTAATGCGCCAGCCGATCCCCCATCCCGTCGCATCGTCGCCGCGGATTTCGAGGGAGCGGCGGGCGGCGGCGGCGAGCTCCGGCGTATCCTCCATATTGATCTGCCAGCTCGGATAGAGACCGTAGAGATGCGAGACATGGCGGTGATGGATTTCGGGCGCCTGCATATCCCAATCTTCCAGCCATTCTTGCAACTGGCCGGCAGAGCCGATCCTGTCGGGCGGAATGCGAAGCAGCACACGATCGACGTCCGCGACGAGATCGTCTTCGCCGGCCATGGAGGCTGCAAGGGGACGAAGCAGGCCCAGAAAGTCCCGGATGAGCTGGCGGTCCATTGCCGGACCGGCGCAGATCGAAGCGTCGTGCGGATGTACGTTTTCGGGAGACAGAGAAGGGTTCGTCACCAGATAGTCCGTACCTGGAAGCGGGACGAGGACATCGAAGAGGAATTGCGCGGCCCCTTTCGCAACAGGAAATAGCCTACGCCGCATCGCCTCCGGGTCATCGAGGTAGTCGCACAGATCAAGCAGGTGTGCCATCAGCCAGGCGCCGCCTGTGGGCCAGAGGCCCCATTTGGCGCCGTCGATCGGTCCCGCGGCTCGCCAAAGGTCGGTGTTATGGTGCATCACCCAACCGCGGGCGCGATAATGCCTGTGGGCGACCACGCTGCCCGTCTCGGCAAGCTCCTCCACCATTGCGACAAGCGGCTGAATACACTCGGGCAGATTGGCGGGCGCCGGCAGCCAGTAGTTCATTTGGAGATTGATGTTGGCGGTATATTTGCTGCCCCAGGGCGGATCGGTTTCTGCGTTCCAGATGCCCTGGAGATTGGCCGGCTGGGTACCGGGACGCGACGAAGCAATCATCAGATAGCGGCCGAACTGCACATAAAGCGCAGCCAATGCGGGATCCTTGCCGCCGGCGAAGTCAGCGATGCGGCGATCGGTCGGCAGGGATGCCGCCGCGGTCGAGCCGAGATCGATGGCGAAGGCGCGGAATAATCTTTGATGTTCTTTGACATGATCGCGACGCATCGGCGCGAAACCACGGTGATGGGCCTGCCCAAGCCTCGCGGCGATGTCAGCACGGGGATTCCCGGACACGTCGTCGTACCGCTTGAAGCTTGTTGCGGCATCGAGGAGGAGCAGCACTTCGTCGGCTGCTTCGACCGACAGGGCTTCGGCCGACCCGCCGACCACTCCTCCGCTGTTGATAAGCCTAATGCCGAAGGCGAAGTGCAGAGCAGCGGTAATGCCGGACTCCGGTTTTCCTGTCCCGGAAAAAATCAGTGAACCCTCGCTGCCACTCGCCTCCCCGTGCTGCGGGCTGTTCAGCCATATCCGGCAATTGATCGCAGCCTTCCGGTCGGCCGATAGTCGCAGAACCAGCACGCCGTCGACCGGTGATATGAAGGATTCGCGCAAAAAGGCGACTCCGTCCGCAACATAGGAGACGGTCGCCGTTGCGGTTTCGAGATCGAGCGCGCGTCGATAGTGAGAGACGCCTTCGGCGTGAGCAAATTCAATGTGGAGATCGCCGACCGGCTGGTAGGACATCTGCTTGATCGGCTCCGCCATCAGGTGTTTTTCGGCCATCGCCTCCGCTTCCGCATAACCGCCGTCGAAGACCAGCTGCCGCACCGATGCCAGATGTCTGAAAGCATCCGGATTGACCGGCTGATAAGGGCCGCCGGCCCAGAAAGTGGATTCGTTGATCTGCAGCCGCTCGCAAAGCGGGTCGCCGAAAACCATGGCCCCGAGCCGACCATTGCCGAGCGGCAGAGCATCCGTCCACAGCCGGGCCGGAGCATCGTACCAGAGAAGATCGTCTGCCATGGTCACTCCGCCGGAATGCCGTTTGCACGCCGGGCTTGGCGAATGCGCTGGCCGTCTGCGCCGAAGAGCAGCGCTCTGCTTGCAGGAAAACCGGCTGTGACGGTGTCTCCGGGGCGACGGGCCGTGTCGGAGCGATCCTCCACGATCACCGGTTGTCCCGAATTCGCCGTGCCGTAGATGAAGCGTGTTCCGCCGAGGTTCTCAACCACATCGACCTTAAGATCGATCGCACCACCGGCGTCGTCGCGTCCGACGAAATGTTCCGGCCGAATACCGAGTTTGACCGTAATGTCGCCCGCCGCATGTACAGGGCCTGGTCTGAAGACCGCGCCGCATTCGAGCCTGACTAGGCCATCAGCTCCGAGCGTCCCATCCAGGAAATTCATCCGCGGCGAGCCTATGAAACCGGCAACGAAGAGATTGTCCGGATCCGCATAGAGCGTGTCCGGAGTGCCTATCTGCTCGATTTTACCCGCTCGCATCACGACAATCTTGTCGGCAAGCGTCATCGCTTCCGTCTGATCGTGGGTGACATAGATCATCGTTGCGCCGATGCGACGGTGCAGCTTGGCAATCTCCACGCGCATGGAGACCCTGAGCTCTGCGTCGAGGTTCGACAACGGCTCATCGAACAGGAAGACGGCCGGGTTGCGCACGATCGCGCGGCCAATGGCGACACGCTGGCGCTGGCCGCCGGAAAGTTGCGCGGGCTTGCGCTTCATCAGCGGCTCGATCTGCAGCGTCGTTACGGCGGCAGCGACACTGCGCTCGATCTCGACCTTGCCCATGCCAGCCATACGCAGCGAGAAGCCGATATTTTGCTCGACGGTCATGTGCGGATAGAGGGCGTAGTTCTGGAAGACCATGGCAACACCGCGCTCGATCGGGTCAGCGTCGTTCATGCGCCGGCCGTCGATCTGCAGTTCTCCTGCGGTGATCTTTTCGAGACCCGCGATCATCCGCAGCAAGGTGGATTTCCCGCAGCCGGAGGGACCGACGAAGACCGTGAAGGAGCCATCCTCGATGCTCAGATTGAGGTTGGCGATCGCCTGGAAGCTTCCGTAGGACTTGTTTATCTGCTGCAATTCTACGCTGGCCAAAGCTTCCTCCCTTTAATCCCTTGGCGGACAGACGCGTCAGTTGATCCGTCGCGTCGAGCCTCGCAGGATGATGTCGCATTCGAGAATGACGTTGCGCGTCGCGTCGCCTGACGGTTCTGTCAGGCGTTCCACGAGGATGTCTGTGATCGTTTCGGCAATGCTTGCCACCGGCTGGGCAACGGCGGTGATGCCGGCTTCATAGAGGCGGAAGATGGCCACGTCGTCGAAGCTTGCAAGCGAAATATCCTCGGGCACATGCCGGCCGTTTTCCTTGAGCCAGCTGAGCGCCCCGACTGCCATGCCGTAATTGGCGGAAAAGATTGCAGTCGGCGGGGTTTGGAGTGACATCAGCCGCTTGGTGGCCTCGTAACCTCCGTCCATGCGCCAGTTGCCACGCGCAGCAAGGGCCGGATCGATTGTTATACCTCTGTCGCTCAGCGCCTGCTCGTAACCAGCAAGCCGCTCTATACCCGAAGAGTTGCGCGGGTCGCCGGTCAGGATGCCGATGCGGCTATGGCCGAGGTCGATCAGGTGGCTGACGATGCGATGGCTTGCGCGCTGGTTCTCGACCATCACCCGGTCGGCGGCCAGACCGCGGACGTCATTGTTGTAGAAGATGATCGGGATATCGTGCTTGATCAGGTCGTCGACGCGATCATAGACCTCCGCGGTACCATCCATGACCAGCGCATCGACGCGCTGCGCCGCGAAGAAATCCAGCGCCTCGGCAACCACGCGAGGGTCTCCGCCGTGGCAGTAGGTCAAAAGTGCACGTCCGGTCTGGCGCACCGAATGGGCAAGGTGCTCCAGCATGCGCGCGTGGAATTCGTCGAAAGTCGGCACCAGGAAGCCGATCATATGAGTGAGGTCGGTGCGGATGGAGGCGGCAGCGGCATTGCGCCGATAGCCGAGATCCTGGATCGCTCGCTCGATCTGCTCACGATTTGACCGCCGAATGGTCTGGCCGTTGATATATCGGGACACGGTGCCGACTGCGACGTTTGCCACTCTGGCAACATCGATAATCGTGGCTCCCCGCCTCCTTCCGGCCGTTTGGTCCGTCTGTCGCATGTCGAGTGGGCTCCTGCACGCATTTAGGGGGAATGGTGCCTGATCAGGCACTTTTCCGTCGTATAGCCCAGCGCCCCGCTGCCCACCAGTAGCGCCGGCAGCAAGAGCAACGTCCAACGGTCCCATCACTTGCACCTGCATCAGCCGCCTTCGAAGACGACGGCGCAGTGGATACGCAGGCGCGGTAGCGTGATGCTGATGGCTCCGTCGTCGCCGGCATTCCAAGCCACATCCTCGCCCGTCATCGCGTCAAAGACACGCTTCGGCTTTGCGGGAAGCCGGACGGTGGCCTTGACGGGGCCGATCGCCGGAATGTCCTCGATCATCTCCATGATACGGGTCGAGCCGTCATCACCGCGCACGTCCTTGCCCCGGATTTGCGGTGGGCCATAAAGCAGGTGCAGGATATGGCGGTCGTGCTCGATTTGGCGCGTCAGCGTTGCCCGGCCGGAAGAGGGCAGGTCGGTGACCATGGCCGGATTGGGAACGAGACGGTCGAGGAGCCCGCGAACGACATATTTGTAGAGAGGTTGACCCATCGCGCGGTAGAGCCGGAAGATGGGATAGGCGATATAGGCAGCACCCTTGTTCACGGTCACGGCCGCGCCGAGCATGTCGGCATCCGGATCGTCGGGCGCGTGCTGGTGCGAGCAGAAATGCTTGTAGGAGCGGTTGAAGTAGGAGGGGAAAATCCCTGCCAATATCGTTGCACCGACAGAGCGAACCGTTTCGGCCTCCTCATAAAAAACAAAGGCCGTCTCCGGCATGGAGGAATCGAGATCCTTGCCCGCCTTCACATAGCTCGGCCTGAAAGCGACGGGGGCAGGCCCCCTTTCAATACCGAAGTCGATTGCAAATTTGCCGTCTTCGTCGAGGCCCGAATGCCAGGAGGCGATGATCCTGCCGCCGCCGGCGAGGTAAGACTTCAGACGCGCGGCGAGCGCCGCGTCAACGGGGATCTCGTCAGGGAGGATCAGCAACCGATATTGCTCGAAGCGGCCGGATAGATCGAGAACGTCGAACGGACGTTTCAGCTCCTGCAGCACCTGCGCAGCGCCATCATCGCTCGGATGGTTGCGTGCACCTGAAGGGTTCATGTGTTCGGCCGAGAGGATGGCGATTTCGGAGACCTGCCTTGCGCCCTCGAGGAAGGGTTCGAGCTTCTCGACGCGATAATAGGCCGGAGCAATCGAAGCATAGGTATCGGGGTTGATCGCCCCGTTCGGATGAAGCTGATCGCCGACCAGGCATTTAGAACCGAGCGCAATCATCTGGGCGCATTCATATTCCAGCGCATCCGGATGCTTGAAACCGCCGAACTCGCCCCAGGAGGTGTGGAACTTGCCGGTATGGGCAACAAAATCCATGCCGAGGGTTGCCGCATAACGGGCGCTGGATGGGAAGTGATCGTAGCCCCAGCCGCCGGTCGGCAGACTTTCGAGTTCGAGGTGAGAATAGGTCGCGAAACGCTCCGGCCCGTGCTTGTGGATATGACCGCAATTGTAGAACACCCTGAGATTGGGGAATTCTTCGAACAGCGCCTCGCTGGTCTCGCGGCGAAACTGCTCGTTGACGGCTTCGTCGTTTTTCAGGCGGTCTGCCGGATTTTCCGGGTCGAGGCCATTGCACTGCATGCGCTCGATGCAGGCCGGGCAGACGCAATCAGGCGTCAGAATGATGTCGAAGAACAGCCCCTGTGTCGGATAGCTTTCAGCGACTTCCCGTGCCTGATCGAGAATATAGTGCCTCAGGCCCGCATGGTTGAGGCAAAGTGTATGCCAGGCGGGGCTGAGCTGCTTGCCTGCCGATGGATCGGCAGGACGGTCATGATGGTAGCGGTTCGAGGCGCTCATGGCGCGCCATTCCGGGTGCTCTCGCGCGGTCAGTTCGTCCCACTGCACGGAAATATAGATCGGGCTGTCGATATCGGCGGCGGCAAGCGCTTTCACCATGTCCCCGAGCAGATCCGGGCGGGCAAGCTGCGGATGCGGCTTGCCGACCTTGGTTGGATAGTAGGACCAGCCATGATGGCACTTGGCGAAGATGGTGATGGAATCGACGTGCGCCTCCTTCAGCGTCGAGACGAAGGCGTCCGGATCGAAATCTGCGCCAATCCCGGGGATATGTTCGGAGGTATGGAAATCGAGATGGATCTGGCGATAACGCAGCGGCTTATTGGTGATCTTGGGCATGGTCCTATTCCTTTGCGCCGGCGCGTGTCTGCGATCCGGCGGCGAACTGACGTTGGAAGACAAGGAAAACGAGCAGGGGAACGATAGTGGTGATGATGGCCGCCACCGATCTCAGATCCCAGTTGATTTCGTAACTGCCGGAAATACGGGCGAGCAACACGGGAAGAGGTACGTTGTTGCGCAGGAAAAGCATCGGCAGCAGCAAGGCATTCCATGTCCAGAGGAACTGCAGGATGCCAACGGCGAAGATTGGTGACAGGCTGTTCGGCAGCACCACGTGGCGGAAGGTCGCAAGCGGTCCGCAGCCATCGATCTTGGCGGCTTCGATGAGTTCACGCGGAAAATCTTCGAAGAAGTTTTTGACGAGGAAGATCGACCAGGCGAAGGACATCCCGACATAGGGAATGAGCACGGAAAGAATGTTGTCGATCAGCCCGAGATCGCGCCAAAGCGTGAAAAGCGGGATGATGACGACCTGCTGCGGCAGCACGAAGGCATTGATGATGATGATCAGCAGCACGCGGCGCAGGGGGAACGTCAGGAAGTGGAAAGCATATGCCGCAGCCGGCGTCAGCAGCATCGTCAAAGCGGTTGCAATGGCCGCCGTCTTCATCGTCGCCCACATGGACTCTGCAAGGGGATATTTGTCCCAGACGCGGCGCCAGGCACTCAACGTCAAGTCAAAATGATCGAAGCGCCACCAGCCAAGCGAAACGCCTTCCGGTGGACGCAGCGATGTAACGACAATACCGATGATCGGGACGATCCAGATGAAGGCGACGATGCCGACGACGACGATAATCCAGCGGGGAGCCTTGCCGATCATTTTGCACCGGCCGTTCGCTGGACGATCGCGGGAATCGAGACAATAAGCACGGCAAGCAGCAAGATAACGGTTGCGGCCGCACCGTAGCCCAATTTGAACTGGGTCATTGATTCCCGGTACATGAAATAGCCGACGGTTTCAGTGGCGCGCACTGGCCCGCCGCCGGTGAGGATATAGATGATGTCGAAGGCACGCAGCGCACCCAGAAGATTGATGAAGACCGCGACACGCACGCCCGGCATCGACAGCGGCATCATGATGTGGCGCATCGTCGAGAACGGCTTGGCGCCATCCATATAGGCTGCTTCGAGCACGGATTTCGGGATTACCTGGATGGCGGCGAAGATCAGCATCAGCGGCAGGCCGACGCCGCTCCAGGACGCAGCAATGACCAGCGCCCAGAGCGCAGTACTGGCGTCACCGAGCCATGCATGCGCAAAGCCGGAAAACCCGACAAGCTGGATCAGCGAATTGAGCAGACCGCCGGCATCCGGTCTATAAATGCCAATCCACATGTAACCGGAAACGGCTTCCGAAATGCCGAAGGCGGCAAAGATCATCACCCGGAACGGCAGCGTCTGTTGCGGCGCGAATGCGCACAGCATTGCCAAAGCCCAGCCGATTGCCACCGAAATCACCGTCGTGCCGATGGTAAAGATCAGCGTCGTCAGCAGCGTGTTGCGAAAGGCAGCGTCCGAAAACAGCCGCGCATAATTGCCGAAGCCGATAAAGGCCGGCTTTCTGAGCCCCTGGATATCCCAGAAGCTCAGCCTGATCGTCTCGGCCAGCGGATAGACCACGGCGATCGCAAACAGCAGGATGACCGGTGCAATCAGGATAAGCGCAGCGGGCGTGTCCCTGAGCAGACGCCGGCGGCCTTCGATGCCAGCCGCCAGCGCAGAACCCTGCATCACGCCCGCCGCTTCCCGCACCGAGGAGGCGGAAGTACCAGCCATTAGTAGGAACCCTGGGCCTTGGTTTCGATGGCGCCAAGAACCGTGTCGATATTGGCCTCAGACGGATCCTGCAGGAATTTCTGCAACTGAACGCGATATTCGTCGACGAGATCGCCAGGTAACAGGTCGCCCAGCACGAATTGCAACTTCGAACTGGCGACCGCGGCCGTTGCCGTCTTCTGCGCCGCTCCATAAAGAGCGCTGTCGACCTGGCTGCTCGGCGATGCATAGCCGTTCTTGACAAGCAGATTGGCAGCCTCCGCACTTGTCCAGTAGTCGAGGAAAGCGTCGGCCGCCTTCGGATTGGCGCCGTTGCTCGTCACCAGGAACTCTTTGGCATCGACGCTCGATGTGTCGTCGTGGCCCATGCCAAGCGAAGGGAATTGGAAGAGGTCGTAATCGGTACCCTCGACGAGCTTGTAGTCATTCTTGGCGCGGTTGTTCATCCACATGCCGATCAGAAGATAGTTCTTCGCATTGGCCTGGAAAATCTGATCTGCCTCGCCGTCCCAGTCATTGGCGAGCATTGTGTTAGTCGCGCCGCAGCAGCCTGCCGACAGCATCTCGGCATATTTGCTGAGCGCCGTCTTCACCGCCGGATCCGTCCACGGAATTTCGTGAGCCGCGAGCTTCGCAGCCGTCTCGACGCCTGCGGTTCTCAGAAGCAGGTTTTCAAACCATTCGGCATGCGCCCAGTATTTGCCGGGAATTGCAACCGGCGCCGAGTAACCTGCCTTGGTCAGCTTGCTAAACGTCGACAGGAACTCATCCCACGTCTTCGGCGGCGCCGTGATCCCCGCCTTGGCCAGATGCTCCTTCTTGTACCAGATGCCGGAACGGTCGCCGAATGTGTAGGTCAGCCCGTAGGCCGCACCATCGATCGAACCCAGATCCTTCCACGACTTACTGATGAGCTTGTCCCAGCCGAAGCTCTTCCACTGATCGTCGATCGGCCGCAGCATGCCGGCATCCGACAGTTCCTTGCGGAAGGCGGGCCAGGTGTTGATCAGAACGTCGACCACTTCACCTCCCAGCAGCGCGGTACGGATGCCGCCACGCATATCGCCCTGCCCGGTGATGTTGACCTCGCGGATCCTCACGTTGGGATATTTCTTCAGAAACCCCGCCTGAATCGTCTTCATCATCTCAGCCTCGGAACCACCGATCCAGTTGAGAACGACAAGCTCGCCACTCACGGCATCCTGCGCCCGGGCGCGGCCGGCCAACGCCGCCAATGCGGCACTTCCTGCCCCGGCGAGCAGAGTGCGGCGATGGATTTGAGGCATAAATCTGCTGCTGCTGGTCATCTCACGTCCTCCCAAACGATGACTGCTGCCCTCCGGCATGCAATTTAATTGAAACGTTATCATCTAATTTGTATGAGGCAAGTGCTTTCTGCCTTGCGTCGACATGGGGGTCGGCACCTCCGCCCCCATGAGGACTTCGCCGCGATATCATCCCTGACAGGAATCCCATATCCGCGTGGGAATGCGCCCCGTTGCCGCACCGGTCCTGGGGAACTCATAAATCGTCAAGAAGTGGTGCCAACATCGTAGCCCTGCGGTCGGCACTTCGCTGGCAGCGGACGCCAAGTCGCGCTGCCCGCGATGCGACCCATGCCGATTAGCGTCAGGCGCTCATTAGGCAAACGCCAAAGATTCGATTGCGCCGCGGCGAGCGGCGGCCTTACAGAGCCAAAAACCCACTTGGTTTTCAACCTGCCATCTTTCGCAAACGGCGAGTGACTGTTGCCGCGAGGTATCGAACCTACGGCCCTCAAATTCACAAGGGTTGACGGTTAGCCCTCGTTTCTATTCGATTCTGAGTTTCGGCATCGAACAGGTTGATACTCTGCGCATCGACGCTAAAGCGAACCTTATCGCTTCTCCTACCCTGGAAACGCGCTTCGGCTCTTGCCACGATCGCGTGGCCGCCAACCATAGCGGTGACCATCGTGTCCGGACCAGTTGGCTCCACCACGTCTATCACTCCGTGGATCGCGGCATCATCGTTCTCGACGACCTTAAGCTCTTCCGGTCTTACCCCAAGGACGCAGTCCCGGGGCTTGACTGCGTCATCTGGGATACTGACAGGAACGATCACGCCACCGCTCTCAAATCGGAAACCGCCGTCATCCGACATCAATTTGCCCCTGATGAAGTTCATCGCGGGAGATCCGATAAAGCCGGCGACGAACATGTTCGCAGGCCGTTCGTAGATGGTTCTGGGATCGGCAAGCTGCTGGACATAGCCACCTTTCATCACGGCAACTTTGGTCGCTAGCGTCATCGCCTCGATCTGATCGTGGGTCACGTAGACGATGGTCGTGCCGAGGCGTTCGTGCAGCCTTTTTATCTCGGTCCTCATCTCTACGCGCAATTTCGCATCCAGGTTTGAGAGCGGTTCGTCGAAGAGAAACAGATCGGGACTCCGGACAATTGCGCGCCCCATGGCAACGCGCTGCCTTTGGCCTCCCGAGAGATTTGCTGGAAGCCGATCCAGAAGATGTCCGATCTGCAACATCTCCGCGGCCTTTTGAATCTCCGCCCTGCGTTGTTGCTCCGGGACACCCCGCATCTCAAGGCCAAAACCGATGTTGCGAGCGACCGACATTGTCGGATAGAGCGCGTAAGACTGGAAAACCATTGCAAT